>JAYSKH010000027.1:0-9890 GCA_043726505.1 Undibacterium sp.
CTTATTTCCCGGTCAGCTGGCTGTTGCAGGACAAATATGAATCCTGGAGATACGCGCCCGCCATCAAGGCACCAAGCCTGCTCATCGCGGCCGACGAAGATGAGGTGATTCCGGCGTCCAGTACGAAGCGCCTCTCGCTACAATTTGCACCAGGGGTCGCCACACTGCACACGATTCCCGCAACCGGCCACAACAGCATTTCGGCAAGCCCCGAATACCTGCAACTATTGAAAGCGGCACTGGCGGTGCATGATGAAAAAAATTAAGCTGCGCAATAGTGAGAAAACACCTCGTGCTACATCACTCGCTCCCAATCAAGATCGAATTTGGCCAGATATTTTTTAAGCCTGTCCGCATCATTCGGCTTGGCCTTGCCGCTACGCGAAGCGGCGTAGAGCTTGCGGCCGGCATCTGACAACGAACGGCATGAGCGACAGATCGCGATGACTGCCTGCAATTGCAACGTATCGAACAGATCCATTTGCTCCACGTCTCCCTCGTCCAGCACATCGCTCAGATCAACCGCATCCGCTTGCATCGGTGTCTTTGCATGATGCTGCCACAAGCGCACCAGCCGCCTGGTTTCCTCCGCAACGATGGCATCGGTAATGCGGCCGGCATCCGCCAGCGTCGCCATACGCGTAACTGCCGCCGACAGATCCCTGAAGTTACCTACCCATAAGGCATCCGGCGATGTGGCAAAACGCATGAAGCGGTCGCGGGCCTCCTTGTTAAACCTGACCATTTGCGCATTTTCCGCGCTGAACTGCGCCAGCAGGTAGTCGATATTAGGTTCTACGTCTTCAGTACGCTCCCTCAGGCCAGGCAACTCATACGTCCACAAGTTGATACGCGCATACAGGTCTTCGCGGAAGCGGCCTTTGATGACTTCTTCTGACAAATCACGGTTAGTGCCGGCGATCAGCTGGAAATCGCTCTGCACCTCATGATCGCTACCCACCGGAAGGAAACGTTTCTCTTCTACCGCCTTCAGCAGCATCGCCTGCTCATCCAGCCCTAGCTCACCTATCTCGTCCAGAAACAACAGACCCTTATGCGCAGTCCGCAACAGGCCAGGGCGGTCCGATGCAGCGCCTGTAAATGCACCCTTGATATGACCAAATAGTGTTGAACCCGCACCATCACCATGTAACGTGGCACAGTTGATCTCGACAAATTTGCCATCCAGCTGATGCCTTGCCTTCTTCAGTTCGAACACCCGTCTGGCCAAAAAAGATTTACCGGCACCGGTGGGGCCCATCAACAGCATCGGTGCTTTGGATTTGATCGCAACGCGCTCTATCTCATCGATCATCGTATTAAAACGCGCATTGCGGGTAGCGATTCCCGACTTCAGGAATGCAACACCTTCCTGCTGCTCGCTGGAGAAACGCTGTGCAATCTGATCATACTTGGACAGGTCCAGATCGATCAGTGCATACGTACCCGCCGCGCCAACACCCTGGCGGCGCGGCGGTGAAGACTGCAGCAGCTTGCCGGGAAAATAATGCGCCTCCGTCATCAGGAACAGGCAAATCTGAACTACGTGAGTTCCTGTGGTGATGTGCACCCAATACTCTTCATTATCGGTATCGAAGCGGTAGTTCTTCGCAAAATCGAACAGGCTGCCATAGACGTCCTCAAAATCCCACGGATCGACGATAGGCAGGTGATGGGTAACCACCGCCGTTTCCGGCGAAACCGACGCAATGTCCTTTTCCACCTGTGCCACCAGCGGTTCGAAATACCCACTATGCAGCAGATCGAAACGTTCTACGACCAGATCCTCATGCTGCGTGAGCGCGATGCTGGGCCGCCATTTTTCCCATCGCGCACTACCCTTGCCGCCATCCAGCTGGGTGCCGATGAAACCAATGACGACTATTTTTTTCTTTTTCATTTTGGATAAATATTTATCTAAAAAGATAATTTAACACGAAATTAGATTTAAAAATAAAAATCATTTCCCCTCTCATATTTCAATAATTTTTATATTAATCAGTTACTTAGAGAAATTCATGTCACATATTCGAGAACCTGGCACAGCTGTTGCAATAGAGAGGATACAAACGAGAAAAAACTGAGGAAATGAAAATGGCGAATACCCAATTGTTCCAGAGCCTGAAGGCCAAATTGCTGCCAGCCGCAGACACCAAGAATTTTGAGGAAGCGCCTGCTTATGCGCTGTCCCCGCAACACCAGCTGGCGCAGTATGCAGCCACCGGTTGCCTGAACGCGACCTACTATGCAAGCGCAGAAGCGCAGCTGGAGACCGTATTAAGGCTGTGCAAGGAAGTGGATGCTACTTTTACTGCACAGACCGCCGTGTATTGCCGCGAACGCGGCTATATGAAAGATATGCCGGCACTGCTGACTGCCGTACTGGCGGGAAACAAGGCCGCCGAGCTGCCGCGTACTTTCAAGCGCGTCATCAATAACGGCAAGATGCTGCGTAACTTTGTGCAGATACTGCGTTCCGGTGCGGTAGGCCGCAAATCACTGGGTACCCGGCCCAAGAAATTGATACAGGCATGGCTGAACAATGCCAGCGAACAGGAATTGCTGGCCGCATCGGTAGGCAACTCCCCTTCACTGGCGGACGTTGTGAAGATGGTCCATCCGAATCCGGCAGAGGTATGGCGCGAAGCTTTTTTTGCGTGGCTGATAGGCAAAGCCTATAACGCCGACGCCTTGCCGCCGGTATTGAAGGCTTTTGAAGCCTACAAACTGGACCGGTCGCTGCCTTTGCCTAAAGTGCCATTCCAGATGCTGACCGCGCTGGAATTGTCGGATCAGGCATGGGCAGAAATCGCGCTGCAAGGCGGTTGGCAGATGGTCCGTATGAACCTGAATACCTTTGCGCGCCATGGTGTATTCCAGTTGCCGGGAATGACCGAGGCAATTGCGGCCAGGCTGAAGGATGTGGATGCGGTCGCACGGGCGAAAGTGTTCCCTTACCAGATCATGGCGGCATATAAGGCCGCAGGTGAAGAAGTGCCATTGCTGGTACGTGAAGCATTGCAGGATGCGCTGGAAATTGCACTAAGCAACGTACCGGTCATAGAAGGCAAAGTGGTGGTGTGCCCCGACGTATCAGGTTCGATGGCTTCTGCCGTCAGCGGCTATCGCGGCAGCACCACTTCGGTGGTGCGCTGTATTGATGTCGCAGCGCTGGTGGCAGCGGCGATGTTGCGCAAGAATCCGCAGACTTCGGTACTGCCTTTTGAAAACCAGGTAGTGCGCTGCGAGCTGAATCCGCGCGACAGCGTGATGAGCAATGCGCAGAAGCTGGCGTCCATCGGCGGCGGTGGTACCAATTGTAGTGCGCCGCTGGCGCAGCTGAACAAACAGAAGGCACATGCCGATCTGGTCATTTTTGTGTCGGATAACGAGTCCTGGCTGGATGCCACACGCTCTGGCGCAACTGCGACCATGGTCGAATGGCAAAAATTCAGACAACGCAATCCGCAGGCCAAGCTGGTGTGCATAGACATTTGTCCTCATGGCAGCACCCAGGCCTTGGAAAGGGAAGACATCCTGAATATCGGCGGTTTTTCGGACGAGGTATTTAAAATCATTGCGGCTTTTGCCGCCGGACAGTTGGGAGCTGCACACTGGGTTGGAGAAATCCAGTCTGTGCAGATTTAGGAGAACACCATGAGCTGGCTTATCAGGGTTGGTAGTGCAGGTTTTGAGCAGGATATGAATGCCGGTGTGATTACATCCAAAATCCGGATCACATCAAACGATTGTCACACCTTTGCTCAATTGAGTTTGTCCCCGAATGCAGGCAAGACTACATCTGGAAAAGCCAGTTCGAATCCGACCTGTCACACAGAACAAGTGTGGCAGAATGTCTTGTCGACTCTTGTCGGGGTTTGAGTCAGGATCATCTGAAAAATGATCATCAGGCAAATGCAGGAAAAACTACATCTGTCCCCGGTTCGAACCCGGGCGTGCATTGCGGCATATTGCAATGCACGTAGCTCAGCCGGTAGAGCAATGTTTTTCCGTCCCTTGTTGCCGTTTTATTGCAAAAGTTTTTGGCGAATGCCGGTGAAACTACATCGCTGATAACGAGGAGGTAGCGGGTTCGAGTCCCGCCAGCGGCAAATCAGGGCCGCTGTAGCTCAGGGGTTAGAGCACCTGTTTCACCATAACTTGTCGCCGCCATTTTTGATGAATGCAGATGGAATTACATGGTAGAGCGCCGGAGCTTGCTTCGGAGGTACCCGGTTCAACCCCGGGCAGGCCTAGCCTGTAGCTCAATAGATTTCATCGCCTCTTGTCATCACCCTATTTTATAAAAAGAGAACAATATGAAACACGAAGAATACGACGTCATGAATGTAGAAGGCGGTAGCCACGTAAAGATGTGGACCAGGGGCGTCCCTGTAGAAGAAGAAGCAAAGCAGCAATTGGCGAACACCGCAAAAATGCCCTTCATCTACAAGCATATCGCCGTCATGCCGGATGTGCATCTTGGAAAAGGTTCGACCATAGGCAGCGTAATCCCTACCCTGGGAGCCGTCATTCCGGCTGCAGTCGGCGTGGATATCGGCTGCGGCATGATGGCGGCCAAGACCACTCTGCATGCAAATGACTTGCCGGATAATCTGGGCCCTTTGCGTACCGCAATCGAAAAAGCGATTCCGCATGGGATGAGCCCGAAAACTCGCAGTTTCAAGGGCCGCGATAAAGGTTCATGGGAAACTCCGCCATCGCCGGTAGATACCGCCTGGGGCCAGTTGAAGGATGAGTTCGATGCTATCTGCCTGAAAACTCCAAGGTTGAAAAATACCAATAACTACCGTCATCTGGGAACCTTGGGATCGGGTAACCACTTTGTCGAGGTATGCCTGGATGAAGCGAACGCTGTATGGTTCATGCTGCACTCCGGCTCACGTGGCGTAGGCAATGCGATCGGTACCCATTTCATTGAAATGGCCAAAGAGGATATGCGTACCCACTTCATCAATTTGCCGGATCAGGATCTGGCGTATTTGCCGGAGGGAACCCAGCACTATGACGATTACGTGGAAGCCGTTAGCTGGGCGCAGAAGTTTGCCCGCATGAACCGTGAAGTGATGATGCAAAATCTGATCAGCGCCGTGCGTAAAGTCATCAGCAAACCTTTTGAAACCCATGTGGAAGCGGTGAATTGCCACCACAACTACGTGCAGAAGGAATCGCATTTCGGCAAGGATGTGCTGGTGACCCGTAAGGGCGCGGTATCGGCGCGGGAAGGCGAGCTGGGGATTATTCCCGGCTCCATGGGCGCGAAAAGCTTTATTGTGCGCGGCAAGGGGAATGCGGAAAGCTTCCATAGCTGCAGCCACGGTGCCGGGCGTACCATGAGCCGTACCGCTGCAAAAAAGCGTTTCACCGTTGCCGACCAGATTGAAGCAACCAAAGGCGTTGAATGCCGTAAGGATGAGAATGTGATCGATGAAATTCCTATGGCTTACAAGGATATCGATGCGGTAATGCTGGCGCAGCGTGAGCTGGTGGATGTTGTGCACATCCTGAAACAGGTGGTGTGCGTCAAAGGTTAAGAAACCAGCTTAGGAAAGCAGGTAGCTTGTCATGCCGGGATGTTGCGGAATTTCCATAAACATCCCGGCGCACTTGCCTGACCATACAAAAATGAACAAATTAAATAATAAAGACAACATGATAGAGCTCGACGGATCAACTGGAGAAGGTGGGGGCCAAATTTTGCGCTCGGCACTGACACTGTCAATGATTACTGGCCAGACTTTCCGTATCAGCAATATCCGGGCAAACCGGCCCAGGCCGGGCCTGATGCGGCAGCATCTGGTCGCTGTGCAGGCCGCAGCACAGATCTGCGATGCGGAAATTGGTGATGCCTCAGTAGGCATGCAATCTCTGGAATTTGTGCCGAAAAAAATCAAGGGTGGCAACTACCAGTTTGCAATCGGGAGTGCCGGTAGCTGTACGCTAGTATTACAGACCGTATTGCCGGCGCTGCTGTTTGCCGATAAGGAATCAACGATCAGAATCAGTGGTGGTACACATAATTCCATGGCGCCTCCGGTTCACTTTCTGCAGCGTGCTTACGGCAGGATACTGGAACAAATGGGTGCATCCATTAACATTCAGCTGAAACGTTTCGGTTTTTATCCAGCAGGCGGCGGTGAAGTGCTGACCGAAGTTCAACCTTGTCCGCAATTGCGTCCGATCTCGCTGATGACGCGCGGAGACCGGCAGTCCTCCTACGCAGAAAGCTTCATTGCTGGCGTCGCGGCCAATGTCGCAAAACGTGAACTGGATTGCGTTGGCGCCAGTATGGGCTGGGATGAATCCCAGTTGCTGATACGTGGCCTGCCCGCCGAACAGGGACCAGGCAATGCCTTGCTGCTGACTCTGGAATATCAGCATGTGACCGAGGTCTTTTGCGCATTCGGAGAAAAAATGCTGCGTGCCGAAGCAGTTGCAAAGAACGCGGTCCAGCAGGTACGCGACTATATGGCGTCCGGCGCAGCTGTCGGAGAACATCTGGCAGACCAGTTGATGCTGCCGATGGCTCTGGCGGGTGGTGGAAAATTTACGACTAGCCATGTCTCTGCTCACGCAAAAACCAATGCTGACGTCATCCGGAAGTTTTTGCCTGTGGATATCTCTTTTGAAGAAAGTGATAACTGCCATACCTGCACCATCTCTGGTCGCTAGAGCCAGAATTACGGGAATCCTGACGCTGGATTCCCGTGCAAGGACGCACTGCCTGTTTTATGATTCAGATACTAGCCACCTTTATCCCGACACCTGATGAAAATAGCCTTAGGCCTGTTATACAGTACGACCCTACTGCTGTTGCCGCTTGCCGCGCATAGCGCCAGCTTCGACTGCCACAAGGCCGCAACACCGGTAGAAAAAGCCATCTGCGCCGATACCAAGCTGGATCAGCTAGATATGGCGATTGCCGACGCCTACAACAAGCTGCTGGCAGACGTTGATGACCCCTTGAAGGCACGGGTAAGGAATGTGCAGCGGGACTGGCTGAAGGGCCGCAAGAATCCCAGGAAACTGGATGCCGCCATGCATGCGAGGCTGGAAGCCTTGCGTACCGCTGTGGTCAGCCAGAATGGGCTGAAATTCCTGCGCCTGCGGGGCGATGAAAGGCCGATGTACCTGCTGGATAAGCTGCCCGGTGCCGGCGCTTATAACCAGTGGGTGGAAAAGACCTGGCAGGATGCTTCCAATGAAAGGAGCGCGGAAGAAGCGGAAGCGGAAGCGGAAGCCGAGGCCAAGAAGTGCAAGGCTAACGACGAGTGCGATGTGGATTCCACTACCCGCCGCTATGCCATTGACTTTGCTTCCGCCGAGCTGATCAGCGTGCATGAGTCGGTATCCAACTATATGTATCAGGCGGCGCATCCTGACAACCAGGATGCGCATTACAACTGGTGGTTGTCGAAAGCCAGCAGCATCAAGCCCGCCGATATTTTCTCCGGGCAGGCTTACAAGAAGGTGCTGGAAAAATATGCGCGGCAATATGTGGCAACTGCAATGGAAGTAAAACCTGATGGAACGCAGAGCACCGGCAGCGTCACTGAGCCGGACAACTGGGCCATCACAAAAAAAGCTTTGCACATTACGGGGCAGGGCTATGAGTATCAGATGGGGCGGGGCTTTGTGGAATTTGATATTCCGTGGACTGCCTTTGCCGGGATATTAAATCCGGCATTCAGCGCGGCGTTAGCCAAATAAACAGTATCACGCCGCAGGGATATCTGTGCGGTAGCTAAAGATATCCACAGGCTTCTTTTCTCCTCTTTTCCATCAATCCAAAAAATCCGAATACTCTTTCTGCGCAAACCCTTTGACCTTGGTCCATGGCAGTTCCGTGCTCACTGTCGCCAGCGGTTTGACGACGATGCGGCTGTAAAAGCTGCCGGCTTTGTCACCGGTTTCCACGATCAGCGGTATCTGCCGTTTTTCATCCCACAGAATGCGCTGGTAGATGCCGTTGTTTTCTCTTTCTCTCCAGCGTGCACCGGGCACTGTGGATAATTTTGTGGATAAGGACAGTGTCTTCAACTGCTCCGGGTCCAGCAGGTAAAAGGCATTGACCCAGGAGCCGTCGAAGTTGACGTTTTCGAATTCGGCGGCCGGTATCGTGACGACCTGTTTTTCTATTGCGTCGACGAATTCTATGCGCACCTTGCCGCCATCCAGCATCACGTGGTGCGGCACAACCACGTGGTTGAAGTGCTTGTGTTCATGCGACTCGGTATTCAGCGCTGCCTGCTTGATATTTTTGTCGGCGCTGCGCCTGGTTTGTGGCGGATGATCGCCATGGCCTTGGTGATCTGCTGATGCGGCGCCTGGCAGCACGCGCGCAACCCATACATGGGAAGGGCGGCGCAGCATTTTTTCTTCGTAACGGCTTTCGCGCAATACGCCTTCCGGCGTCATGACCTTGCTGTAATACTGTATCGTCAGGTCCAGGTCGGGAACGGGTGGACTTCCCGTTGTAGTCGCGGCCGCGTTTGTGGGGGCAGCATAGGCCATCGTCGCTATCGCGCAGAAAACGGCGATGCTTGCCAGTGCAGGGAACTTCAGCAGGTGTTTCATAAAATCTTTCCAGCGTGGTCATGCAAATGGTGAAGCGCCGGCTGCGGATGTGCAGCCGGCACTTGCGGTATTACCGGTTCTCTTTGTTGCGGTCAAAAACCAAACGCTGTCTTCAGCAAGCCGAACACCTTGGTGTTGTCGATGGTTCCTTTAAAGGTTTTGGAACCCGCGCCTGTGGATAACAGTTTGACGTCACCGCCGCCATGGGTTTCACTGGCCAGACGCACACCTGTTTCTTGCAGGTAGTTGTCTGCCAATACGGTGGCGCTATCGAGGTTGGTGCGCAGGTCGGGGCGGTTCGGGCCATTACCGAAAACCAGCGTGGTATAGGTATTGCCGTCCGCATCCTTGCTGGGCTGGCCGGTTTTGTAGTCGCGGTTGATATCCAGGATAGGGTTGCCGCGCTTGCCGTAGCCGTTGAAGGCCAGCGTATGGTCATGGTCGGCGGTGACGACGATCAACGTATTGGCCAGCGTAGGGTCAGTCAGCTTGATCTTGGCCAGCGCCGCCTTGATTGCATCGTCAAAGGCGATTGTGTCCACCAGCGCGCGCTTGGCATTGATGCCGTGCAGTGCATGGTCGATGCGGCCGCCTTCCACCATCAGGAAATAACCATTGCTGTTTTGCGACAGCAGGTCCATTGCCTTGGTCGTCATCTCGGCCAGGCTCGGTTGTGTTGCGCCTTCACCTACCGGCGGCGTCGCGGTGCGGTCCAGTTCATATTCCAGATGGCTCTTGCTGCTGTAAAGGCCAATGAATTTTTTGCCATTGGGCGCAGCCAGCATGTCGGCTTTTGTTGCCGCCACGGTATAGCCTTTGGCAGCCAGTTCAGTCAGCAGATTACGGCCATCGGCGCGGCCCAGTTTCTGCGTGGTGGCATCGTAAGGCAGGAACTGGTTGCGGCCGCCGCCCATCAATACATCCACGCCGTCACCCAGTGCGGTGTTGTAACCGGCGCCGCCGGGCACAGCCTGCGCGGCGATGTGATATTGCGCATTGCGGTTGCAGATATGCGAATAAGTCGCTGCCGGCGTTGCATGTGTCAGTTCTGTCGTGGTGATGGAGCCGACGGCCTTGCCTTTGGCCTTGGCCAGTTCCAGGATGGTTGCCGCGCTGGTGCCATTGCCGGCGGCGCAGTTGTTGATGCCCAGATTGCCGTTGGCATCTTTGCCTGGCGGCGTTGCGACCGTTTCCGGCGACATGGAGATGACTTCATTGTTCATCTTCACGCCTGTCATGTAGGCGGCCATCGAGGGTGCGCTGTCGGTGGTTTGCGCATCATTGGAAAAAGT
>JAYSKH010000028.1:0-2594 GCA_043726505.1 Undibacterium sp.
GCATGCCAGGTGTTGCTGCCCCAGATGATGCTGCCTTGCTTGTCGCGCAACATGTAGCCCAGCACCAATTCTGGAATATCCGCTGTCAGCTTTATTTCACATACCAGCTGTACCTTTTGCCCCACTTGCGCGGCGGCTAGTGGTTGTTTGCTGAGCTGATCCTGCAATTGCAGGCGGCTCACGCTGGCGGCGCCAGTGCCTGAACGCGTCTGCAACCAGCCCTGGCCATTGCGGGTCTGCTGGACCTTCAGCTTGGTGTTTTCTTTTTCAGCCAGCAAAGCATTGTAGTAATCCACGATCTCGTCAGGGGCGCCCTGTTTCAGCACTTTACCCTTGTCTAGCAATATCACGTGGTCACACAGGCTGCGTACATCTCCCATGCCGTGTGTCACCAGAATAATGGAGGTGCCCTGCTGCTTGAACTGGCGTATGCGGTCGAAACTTTTGTGCTGAAAATAGCTGTCGCCGACGGACAGTATTTCATCAACAATCAACACATCAGGCCGCACTGCGGTAGCAACAGCAAATGCCAGCCTGGCTTGCATGCCGCTGGAATACACGCGCAAAGGCTGGTCGAAGAATTCGCCTATTTCCGCAAATTCTTCTATGCCGGGTATCAGCCCGTCTAGCTGAGCATTGCTGAAACCCATCAGACCGCCTGCCATATATGCATTCTGGCGGCCTGTGAACTCCGGGTTAAAACCCAAACCTAGTTCCAGCATCGCGCTGATACGGCCGACGACCCCGATGGTGCCTGAGGTGGGGCGCACTGTACCCGTAATCATTTTTAGCAGAGTGCTTTTGCCGGCGCCGTTCTGGCCGATAATAGCGACGGCCTGGCCGGCGAGGATGCTGAAGCTGATATCGCGATTGGCCCAGTATTCGTGTCGGGCCCGTGTAGGGAGGCCTGCCCAATGGGCAAGGCGCGGCAATACACCATTAAACTTGGTGTAGCATTTGCTCACCTGATCAACATGCAATACTACTTGTGTCATAACGCGTCCACCAGGTCAGCGCTGGCACGCCGAAAAATCCAGAAAGAAAACAGGAACAAGCCCGCCGACAGTAAAAACGGCGTTGTCAGGCTATGCCAGTCTGGAAGTTTTCCGTACAGCATGGCGCCTTGATAAATTTTGACGATGGGAGCCATTGGATTGAGATCCAGCACATGGCTATATTGTTTGGGCAGCGTATCGGCGGTATAGACGATGGGAGTGAACCAGAACCATAATTGCAGCACGATGGCCAGCACTTGTCCTATGTCGCGGGAAAATACATTCATCAGGCCCAGCAGGATTCCCAGGCCAAATGCAAACATGACGATCATCACGATTCCCAGCGGGAGCACTAGCCACGCTGCATTCGGATAGTGGCCGAAAAACAGAAATACCACCGCAATGGCGACCAGCAGCAATAAATGATTCAGCAGTGCGCTGCCGCCTACGATCAGCGGCAGGCACAGGCGCGGGAATGCAATTTTTTTCAGCGTATTGGCATAGTCGATGAACACGGTGGTGCATCGGTTCATGATTTCAGAAAATAAGCCCCAGGCAGCGGTTCCTGCCATCAGATAGATGGCGTAAGCAGCCTTATTGTCCACATTTGGAAGGCGTGCGCCCATGACCTCCGACAACACCAGCGCAAAAATCGTCGCCTGCGCCAGTGGATTTAAAATCATCCACAAGGCACCAAGCTTGCTGCGTGCAAAACGCCCGCGGAATTCTGCCTTGATCGAAGAGAAGATAAAATGGCGATACCGCCAGATGGAAAGGAGTAAGGCTTTCAAAAGGTATCAATGCTTTCGTGTTGTTGATGGCCTGATCGCCCAGACAAGCTGATGCAACAAGATCGAATGTGCAGGCCACACTGCAAGCAGACTCTTGCCTGATGTGCCGGGAGATTTGGACTAAGCCGCAATTATAGGCGTAATGTTAGCCCAAGGAATGTTTGCAAATGTCATGAAATTGTAAGCAGGCTGCCGCCTCTTCGGAAGCGGCAGCATGTGAGGGGAATGAAAATACCCGCTGGGGACAGGCTTTTGCTAACCGGCGACCCTGCCGTAAATATCGTCAAAGCGGACAATATCGTCCTCGCCTAGGTACGTCCCTGACTGGACTTCAATGAGTTCCAGGTCTACTTCGCCATGATTTTCCAGCCTGTGCTTGACACCCAGCGGAATGTAAGTGGACTGGTTAGCGACCAGCGTCATCGTATCTTCACCCCTGGTCACCAAGGCCGAGCCGCTGACCACGATCCAATGTTCGGCGCGGTGATGATGCATCTGCATGGACAGGCGCCCACCTGGTTTAACCACAATCCGCTTGACCTGGAAATGCTCGCCGCTGTCGACCGAATCATAGTGCCCCCAGGGCCGGTACACCTTGCGGTGGTTGTCCGCCTGCGCATAATTGCCTTCGCGCAGACGACTGACGATGCGTTTGATATTTTGCGTATTGCTCTTGTTGGTCACCAGCACCGCATCCGGGGTTTCCACCACGATCACGTCTTCCAGCCCCAGGCAGGCCACCAGGCGGCTATCCGACACCACCAGGCAGTTGCGTGAATCTTCCATCATCACGTCGCCCTGCAAGGCA
>JAYSKH010000029.1:0-7144 GCA_043726505.1 Undibacterium sp.
CTGGCGCACATAGAGTTCAATGCCATCAATCTGGCGCTGGATGCGCTGTGGCGCTTCCCTGACATGCCGGCAGACTATTACAGTGACTGGTTGCAGGTAGCGCAGGAAGAGGCTTACCACTTCAGCCTGCTGGCCGATCATCTGGTGGCGCTAGGTTTCCAGTATGGGCAATTTTCTGCGCATAACAGCCTGTGGGAGCTGACGGAAAGAACTTCTGCCGACGTGCTGGCCAGGATGGCGTTGGTGCCGCGCACAATGGAAGCGCGCGGCCTGGATGCCACGCCGGCAGTACGCGCCAAGCTGGCGCAAGCCGGGGACGCTGCTGCGGCGGGCATACTGGATATCATCCTGCGCGATGAGATCGGCCACGTAGGCATAGGCAACCGCTGGTTTGCGTGGCTGTGCGAACAGCGCTCGCTGGACCCGCTGGCTGCTTATGACGATTTGGCAAGGCAATACAGGGCGCCGCAGATGCGTCCGCCGTTCAATATCGAAGCCAGGCGCGCCGCCGGCTTCAGCGAAGCCGAACTGAAGCTGTTGCAGGGCGGATAAAGAAGGCGCCAAGATGCGTCTAAAGAAGCCAGGATTCCAGTCGTAACCAGAACGGTAGTTCTTTAACCCGGAGCAATGCATGAGTGGCAATTTGAAATGGAACGCGGCGGCGGTTTTGCTTGCGATATGTGCATTATCGGCATCGCTGCCGGCAAGTGCGCAGTATCAGGAAGCGATGCCGGCAGATCCGGACAAAGCGGCCAACCCAGCAGTGCAAGTCATGCCGGAACCGGCCATGGCGCCTGCGATGGAACCGGAGCCGCCCAAGCCGGTACTGCCGCCGTACAAAAAGAAGATCGTCGCCAGTGCATTTAATATTGATGCGCCAGGGCAGGTCGAAGACATCAATGACATCGCCAATGGCTTGCCGAGGGAGTTGCTGGACCGCCTGCAGCGTTCCGGCAAGTTTCTGGTCAGGCGTGCCGATTCTTTCCTCGGCACCGGCGTGCGCGGCGGGACACCGTCGCTGAAAATGATACGCGAGCTGGCAGACACTAACGACAGCCAGTTCGTGCTGTCCGGCACGGTGCGGAATGCGGAGCGTTCGGTAGAAAAAAAATATCTCGGTTTATGGAACACCAACCAGCGCGACATCGATATAGAACTAACGCTGTACGACGGCAGCAGCGGCAGCCTGATTGCCACCCACAGGGTAGAAAAACGGGTGAAGGACGACGTGGCCGTCGGGCGTGAAAAAACTTTCGGCAGCAAGAGTTTCTTTTCCACGCAGTTGGGCAAGGCGATAGACAGTATGCTGGATGAGCTAGCGGATGAGGTAGACACGGACCTGAGCCAGATCCCACTGTCGGCCAAGGTGCTGCGTGTCAGCAATGGTCAGGTGATGCTGGATGCGGGCGCCAGTTCGGCAATTGTGGCCGGCGACGTGTTGGCTGTGTATCGCGTCAAAAATGAAATGCCGTTGACGACGGCGCAGCAGGCCGTGTTCGGCATGCCGGAAGTGCGGGTAGGCACCGTGGCCATCGCTCAGGTCCAGCCGCTGTTTTCTGTCGGCCAGTTATCGGCAGATGCCAGGTCCGGCGACGTCCGGCCGGGCGACGTAGTACGCTCTGAGCCTCGTCTGGAAACGGACGCCAAGCTGCAATAGAAAACAACAAAGGGGCCGCGGGCCCCTTTGTTTTACTCGCTCATTTTTCAGGCTCAGCCTGCTTCTTTGGCCCGCTCTTCTTCGCGCAGCCGCAGTATCCGCCGCTGCACCTTGCCGGTAGTCGTCATCGGCAGTGCATCGATAAATTCAATCTCTTTCGGATATTCATACGGCGCCAGTTTGCCGCGCACATGCGCCTGTAGTTCGGCGACCAGCTGCTCGCTACCCTGATAGCCTGCGCTCAACACCACATAGGCCTTGACCAGATTGCCGCGCTCCCTGTCTGGCTTCGGCACGACTGCGACGTTGATCACCGCTGGATGCTTGACCAGGCAGTTTTCAATTTCAGAAGGGCCTATGCGGTAACCGGCTGCCTTGAACATATCGTCGGCACGCCCCCGGTACCACAGGTAGCCATCGGCGTCGCGCAAGGCGAGGTCGCCGGTGCGGCACCAGTCTCCGGTAAATTTGTTGCGCGTGGCTTCGGGGTTTTTCCAGTAGCCGAGAAAAAAGACCGGGTCGGGGGTGCCGTGGATATCCTTCATCTGCATCGCGACCTCGCCGCTTTCGCCGGGGCCTACTTCATTGCCTTCATCGTCAATGACCGAGACCCGGTGGCCCGGGTAAGGACGGCCCATACTGCCCGGCCTGGCTGGCCATTGCTGCACGCTGTTGCCGACGATGTAGTTCATCTCGGTCTGGCCGAACATCTCGTTGGGTGTAACACCCAGCGCTGACTCGCACCAGTTGAATACTGCATCGCCGACGGCTTCACCGGCGCTCATGATGGCCCGCAGGTTGAGCTTGTAAGTGTTGCGCGGCTGCGGGCAGGCCTTCATCATCATCTTCAATGCTGTTGGGAACAGGAAGGTATTGGTGACCGCATATTTCTGCATCAGGTAGAACGCCGTTTCGGCTGAAAAGCGCCCCTGGTATCCAACGATGGGTTTGCCGAAATACAGTGTCGGCAGCAGCCCATCCATCAGGCCTCCGGTCCATGCCCAATCCGCCGGCGACCAGAATACATCCTGCGCTTGTGGGAACCAGTTCTGCGACGCGACAAAACCGGTCAGGTTGCCGATGATGGCCGACTGTGGCAGCAGCGCCCCCTTGGGCGCGCCTGTCGTGCCGCTGGTATAAATCAGGATGGCCGGGTCGGTGGCCCTGGTATTTGCGGCTTCAAATACGGCGGACATGCCTTCCATGCCTTGCCGCCAGTCCACTACGTTTTGCAGTTCCTGATCCAGCGCGCAATCCAGTGCGATGACGGTCGTTACCTGCGGGCAGGCTGCGCGTATCTGGCGGAATGCTTCCACGCCGGTCTGGTCCAGCACCAGCGCGACCGCTTCGCTATGCTGTAGCCTGTATTCCAGCGCCTCCGGTCCGAACAGGAAAGATAGCGGCATTGCAATGGCGCCCAGTTGCAGGCAGGCCATCATTGTCACGGCTGTTTCCGACCGTTGCGGCAAAATGCTGGCAACGACGTCGCCGCGCTTGACACCTTGTTGGCTCAGCAGGCCGGATAGGCGGTTGGCCTGCTGCTGCAACTGTGCATAGCTGAGGCTGGCGGTGTTGCCATCCGCATCCTCGAAATAAACGGCGATATTGGATGCAGTGGCGGGGTCATCCGCCCAGCGGTGGCAGCATACCTGTGCAATATTGAAGTCTGCGGGCACCTCCCACCGGAAGCCCTGGTACAGGGCATCATAATTGTCGATGGGTGCAGATATCGGTGTGGTCATCGTGTCTCCGGTATAATTATCGAACGGTCGTTCTATTGTCTGTGCAAAGAACTATAAATATTAAAACAAATAAATGCTGCGCCTATGCTGCCTTGCAGCTGCAGGACGCCTTTTTTTGCCTAACACGTCTAGTCTATTATGAAACCATCTCGCTCAGAATTTATCACGGTCCGCGGACTGCAATACCATATTCGTCACTGGGGTGATGAAAATGCACCAAAGATTTTCATGATGCACGGCTGGATGGACGTTTCGGCATCCTTCCAGTTTGTTGTTGACTGCCTCAAGGGGGACTGGCATGTGATCGCCGGCGACTGGCGCGGTTTCGGGCTGACCGATGTGCCAGGCGGCGACTGCTACTGGGCGCCAGACTATTTGGGCGACCTGGATGCGATCCTGCGCCATTTTTCACCAGATGAACCGGTCAACCTGCTGGGCCATAGTATGGGCGGCAATGTGGTCAGCCTGTATGCGGGCATCCGCCCCGAGCGGATCAGCAAGCTGATCAACCTGGAAGGCTTCGGCATGCCGGCGACGCATCCGAAGCAGGCGCCGAACCGCTACCGCAAATGGTTGGACGAGCTGCGCGAGCAGCCTGTGCTGCGCACCTATCCTAATCAGGCTGCCGTTGCCGGACGCCTGCAAAAGACCAATCCGCGCCTATCGGATGAGCGGGCCGCTTTCCTGTCCGCGCACTGGGCGCGCCAGAATGATGCCGGCGACTGGGAAATCCTCGGCGATCCAGCGCACAAGCTGCCCAATCCCTTGCTGTACCAGGTAGACGAGACTACAGCTTGCTGGGCAAAAATTACCGCGCCGGTGTTGTGGGTGGAAGCAAATGATACCGATGTGTGGCGCTGGATGGGGGCCAAGGAAGAGGCGCGCGTGGAAATAGACCGCCGCATTGCCCATATCGCCAATGTCAGGACCGAAATGATCATGGAAGCCGGCCATATGCTGCATCATGACCAGCCGGAAGTGCTGGCGCAGCTGGTGGAAGATTTCCTGACTGGCAAATAGATAGCAGCCAGACCGACAGCGGCTGGTCTGCCGCCAGCGGGAAGGAGGGGCCGTTTCTGGGGTACACTTGAGGTATCTGCTTCTCTTTTCGCCTCTCTTTTTCCCACAGACCATGAGTGACAAACCATCCTACGGCTTTACCACCACCATCCTGCACAGCGACCGCCAGAAGAACATAGAGCACGGCTCGCTGCATAAACCCATCCACACGTCGGTCGCCTTCGGTTACAAAGACGCACGCGAACTAGCGGCGGTCTTTCAGGGCAAACAGCCCGGCTACCGCTACGGCCGCCAGGGCAACCCCACGGTATCGGCGCTGGAAGACAAGATCACCAGGATGGAAGAAGGCTACGCCACCATTTGCTTTGCCACCGGCATGGCCGCCATCGGCGCGGTGTGCCAGGCACTGCTGAAGGCGGGCGACCATGTGGTGTCATCCGCTTTCCTGTTCGGTAATACCAACAGCCTGTGGCAGACGATGGGCAATGTCGGTGTTGGCGTGTCGTTCGTCGATGCCACCGATGTCTCCAATGTGGAAGCGGCAATCACCCCGGCAACCCGCATCGTCTTTGTTGAAACCATCGCCAACCCGCGTACGCAGGTCGCTGACTTGAAGCGCATAGGTGAGCTGTGCCGCGCGCGCGGCATACTGTATGTGGTGGACAATACAATGACTTCGCCTTACCTGTTTCGCCCCAAGCAAGTGGGCGCGGGTCTGGTTGTCAATGCGCTCACGAAGTCGATTGCCGGCCACGGCAATGTGCTGGGCGGCGCACTGACCGATACCGGCGTGTATGACTGGAGCGCGTATCCACATATTGTAGAAAACTACAAAAAATTCCCTGTCATCCAGTGGGGCATGGCGCAACTGCGCGCCAAGGCGCTGCGCGATTTCGGCGGCTCGCTGGGTCCGGAGGCGGCCCACCATGTCGCCGTTGGCGCGGAAACGATGGCCTTGCGGCTGCAGCGCGAATGCACGAATGCGCAAGCAGTGGCGGAGCTGCTGCAGGCCGATGAGCGCGTGTCAGCCGTCCACTATCCGGGCTTGCCTGGGCATCCGCAGCACCATATTGCCAAGGAATTGTTCCGGTCCTACGGCGCGCTGCTCAGCTTCGAGCTGCGTGACGACATAGACTGCTTCGATTTTCTGAACCGCATGAAGCTTGCCATTCCGGCCAGTAACCTCGGTGATACACGTACCCTTGTGATTCCGGTCGCGCACACCATCTTCTATGAGATGGGCGCAGAGCGCCGTGCCAGCATGGGCATCGCCGAATCGCTGATACGCGTATCGATAGGCCTGGAAGATACCGAAGACCTGCTGGAAGATTTCCGCCAGGCGCTCGCCGGTTAATCGGTTAATAGGCGTGATAACAAGCATGATTGATTATTAAGCTGGAAGGGCGGGAATCTTGGGACTTTCCTTGGTAGTGTCTTGGCGCATGACAATGCGCGACTGGCGCGCGGGTGAACTGCGTTTCCTGTTGGTGGCGCTGATGATTGCGGTCGCGTCGCTGTCTTCAGTGGGTTTCTTTGTAGACCGCATGCGCACCGGCCTGAACCGCGATGCGCACCAGTTGCTGGGCGCCGATCTGGTGGTCAGCGCAGACCAGCCCGTTAATCCGGCATGGCGTAGCGAAGCGCAAAAGCGCGGCCTGTCGCTGGCGGAAACCGTGGTATTTCCTAGCATGGCGATTGCCGGCGAAGGCGATGCCGCGGCGACCAAGCTGGTATCGATCAAGGCCGTCAGTAGCGGTTACCCGCTGCGCGGCAACCTGAAACTGGGCGAGGGTGATAAAGAGGTCATCACCACACAGACGCCGGCTGCCGGCACCGTATGGGTGGACCCGGCGATGCTGCCCGGACTGAACCTGAAAGTCGGGCAGCAGTTGAAGCTGGGCGACAAGCTGTTCAACGTGGCGCAGATCATCGCCAACGAGCCCGACCGCGGCGCTTCCTTCATGAACTTCATGCCGCGCGTGATGATCTCCAAACAGGATCTGGCGGCCACCAATCTGGTCCAGAATGGCTCGCGCGTTACCTATCGCTTATTGGTTGCAGGCCCGGCAAAGGCGGCGCAGGATTTTCAGAAATGGCTGCAGGATACGATAGATAAAGATGACGTCAAAGGCGTGCGGCTGGAGTCGCTGGATACCGGCCGTCCGGAAATGCGGGCGACACTGGACAGGGCAGAGCAGTTTCTGTCGCTGGTGAGTCTGCTGTCTGCCATGCTGGCGGCGGTTGCCGTGGCAATGGCGGCGCGCCGCTTCATGCTGCGCCATCTGGATGCCTGCGCGATGCTGCGCTGCCTGGGCCTGACACAAAATCAGGTCACCACAATGTACTTGGCTGAATTTTTCATGATAGGCATCGCCGGCAGTGTGGCCGGCGTGGCGCTCGGTTTTGCCGGGCATTATGTGCTGCTGGAGTGGCTGGGCAAGCTGGTGTCCAACGATTTGCCCGGCGCCAGCTGGCTGCCTGCATGGCAGGGCATAGCCACCGGCCTGCTGTTGCTGGTTGGTTTTGCATTACCACCCATATTACAGCTGCGCAATGTGCCGCATAACCGTGTGATACGGCGTGAGCAGGATGCGCCGAAACCGCTGACACTGGCGACTTACGGCCTCGGCATGGCAATGTTTATCGGCTTGTTGTTGTGGCAGGCTGGCGACATCAAACTCGGCCTGCTGACGGCTGCCGGCTTTCTGCTGGGGCTGCTGGGTTT
>JAYSKH010000030.1:0-22686 GCA_043726505.1 Undibacterium sp.
GTCCCGACCAAGCCATCCAAATAGTTATAACGGACAAATTTAACATGGTAGGCCGGATCCTTGATAGCGTGCGACCACTCATCATGTTCGATCACGCTGATGCCTTCACTACCGTTCAGCCAAAGTTGTCCCGTTTTCGACGTGACGATGCCTGAGACACCTGCAAAAATATCCTCGCCAACGCCTTTCATCGACGCGAAACGTTTGCCATCAAAATGCGCGATTCCGCTTCCGCCACCTACCCATATGTCACTACCGTATGAATGAATACTGAGGATAGACCCAAGGTGAAGACCATCCCGCTTATCAAATAAACGCAGCTGACCTTTTTCTCGCAACGCGATGCGGTCAGGACTATAGCCAAACAATAGCTGACCGCTTTCCGTGGCCGTTATTGCCATGGCGGATCTGCTGGCTGCTTCGGGAAACTGTACACTTTTCGTCCATTCACCGTTGCGCCGGACGAACACGCCTTTTCCGTTCAAAGAGATCCACAAGGCGCCATCAGCCTCCTTTGCAATGGCAATGACAGGGTAATAGTTGGAATCCGGAGGCATGTCTAGATTGTAAAATTTTCCACGATCGATATAAGAAATTCCCTTGAACCCGCCAGCCCAGATGATGCCGTCACTATCGCGGTACAGGCATGTCAGTTCAGCGACATTATTCGAAGGCATGGAACTGACCGGTATAGGTATGGCGCTGGAATTAGGAATGAAAAACCCGTCTGTCCACACTGAGCCTTCCCCTCCCGCTGCCATTGCCCTACCCTCGCCGACATAAGATGGCGGCAGCGCGGCCTTCTTCAGCTTGGTCTGGCGAAAACGGTCAAGCCCGCTATTGGTGCCTACCCATATATTTCCCTCCTTGTCTTCCAGTACTGAAAGTGGAATATAGCCGCTCAGGCCTTGTGCCGGCGTAAGCCTCTGCACAATCTTCTGGCCATTCGCGGTGTAACTGCGTTGCACACCGTCACGGCGCAATAGCCATCGGGTTCCCTCCCTGTCGAACAGCATATGGCGGGAGTAGCTGAAAGAATCAGGTTTGAACATGCCAAGCGGCGATAGGGAGCGAGGCGAGTCAACCTGCTGCAGGCTGTCATTTCGTGCGCCGTTACTCCAGATTTCGCCGTCAGGCGTCTCAGTCAGGTAACCGCTGAGATCCAGCTTGGTCGGCATTTTTTTAAATTCTTTTGTGCCCGGCTCCAGCACAAAAGCCCACTCAACCGTGCCAGCCCACAACCTATCGCGACTATCAACAAAAATAGAATGCAACACCATGTTCGGATCTTCGATGCCAGCCGAAAAACGCTCCCAGCGGTCATTACGGAACAGGTGCAATTTTCCGGAAGATATGGCCCAAATGCGATTGGACGAATCCCGTTGAAAATGCTCAAGGGTCGACGGAATCGGTAAGCCCTCGGCCGCACCGTAATTGCGTAGCGCGCCATCCTTCAGCAAGCCTGCCTCCCCGGATCGGTATCCTATCCACAATTCTCCAGTAGGTAGCGCAAAAACCGTCACGATTCCAGGCGACGCCAACTTACCTACTCTGGGCGTGTATTTTTCAAACTTCACACCATCAAACCGGTACAGTCCGGTGAAAGTCGCCAGCCACAGCCAACCGTCCGTCGTTTGCGCCATGCCAATGACAATGGAAGGGGCGCCGTCTTTAGAGCCCCAACTGGTGTGATGCAAGGGAATAGCCGGAATTTCAGCCTCTGGTTCGGGAACCTTAGTATTACCGATCTGCGGTAGCGTAGCGCCCACCGGAACGAGATACAGGAAGCTGCATAAAAAAATGAAAACAGATACCAGCCATTGACCGCCACCACCAAACACTCTACTGCCTGAATTTGCCACTTCTACTTCTCCGGAATTAACACTAAAAATAATTGCGTGCGCCTATGCCTATGCCCGCCTTGTTTTGGCAAGCAATAATTAAATTCATTTCAGCAAGGTAATTCGATGCGATACGTCTTCGAGCACAACGGGTTGCCCCGCGATCCAGTGCGCCGACATAACCCGCGCTGACGCGTATCTCCTGAGAGCAGGGAACAAACTGCTTGTGTAAGCTTAGAGGTCTGGCGGTCTCGCGGCAGCTGATTGGAGCGCACCGGGCTTGCTATTGCTATTAACAGCAAAAAGCACCCGCCATAATAAAAAGGCAGCATGCCATATGTAAAGATCAGTGACACTCCCCCTTTAGTATGATGGGAAATCCCGGTTTGGAAAGCATAATTCTTCCATTCCCGGGCTAGCTGTAGCGAATCTGACGAAAATCCTTCAGGTTCAGCAGCAAAGGTTCCCAAGGCCAGCATTCAACTGCAAAAAATGAAACGCTTGAAGTTTTGCAGGAAATCGGTGCACCGGCAGATAGCCGACGGCAACTTTTACCAGTTGTACCTGCTTTTTGGCAAGTCCTTTGTCGGTGCAGGCGCTAGTGGATACGTCAGCCATGAAAAATGCAAGATCTTTTGCCCAACTTTACAACATCCGGATAGCACAATACGAGAGCATGGAAACATTCACAGAAAGCCGCCCAGCGATCGATTTTCCAATATCGAAACTCGCTCCTTTGCATACCGGTAGGCCGATTATCCTGCATCGGGCGGAATGCCTGCAGAATATGCAGATCGCCTCTGTGCACGTTACATCTGTGCTTGTAGCCCTGTCCACTGAGCGGGTTTCACAAAAAAAGGCCTGGCAGCTATTGGAGCGTGAGTTCGGTTTGCGCACGCGGCTGGATTCGCGCTGGGCTCTGGTTCCTCTAGGTCTGCAAGATTTCCATCAGGCGCCTGCGTTGGTATTGACCGATCCCGGCGGTGAGCCCCTATGCAATCTGCCGCAAGGAATGCTGGATCTGGGCGATTTTTTTTCCGTTGCATTGGCGCTGGTGTCCGCAGTGGCCGACATGCACGCCAGCGGCTTGATGCACCTGAATCTGCACTCGGCCAATGCTGTTTTATCTCCGAACCGCAGGATTTATCTGACCGGTTTTGGCAAGGCCTTATGCATACCCCAAAGGCCGGCTGCATCAATATCCAGAATCCATGGCGGCAGCCGCAACGTTGTAGCGCCACATACGCAAAGCGAGCAATGCGACCTGCATGCAATGGGGGAAATGCTGTATCAGCTATTACACGGAAATACTCCGCCCAATTTGCCCGGTCATGCGAAATCATGTCCGCACATAAGCTCTGCTGCAAAGAGCAATGCCACCGGAGATGTGACTGTGAGGGGGCAACTATCGCTGTTTTTCTCAAAACTTCTCGCGTGCCATCAATGCTGCCATTACGACAGCGCCAAATCTCTGCTGACGGATCTCATCCGCTGCCGTAATGAATGGCGTAGTGAATGTACTAATAGAAGTCTCGCTTCCAATACTACCTCCTCCGCATACACCGATACACGATCACTGCATCAACAAGTCTCCAGCCGGGCCAAAACAGACTCGCGAACACAGGCAGTAGTCAACGAGCTGAACGAAAGCCGCAATACGCTGCTACTTGAAAATGCGCGTTTGACACAAGCCTTGTGCGCAGCCCAGGGAGAGCTTGCCCGCGTCGCCAGAATCAGCACCATGGGTCAGTTCGCCGCATCCATGGCCCATGAAATCAGCCAGCCCATCGCCGCAATTGCTGTTCATGCCGAGGTTGCACTTAACGCAGTACGCCAGCACCCCACGCAACTGGCAGGCGCGGAAAGTTCACTGCGCATCATTCTTCAGGCGGCAAAAGCGGCAGGCAACATGATACGCAGCGCAAAGGCATTGGCCTGCCGGTCGGTGCCGGAGCGGGCCCCTTTTATTCTTGATGATGCGATCACGGAAGTATTGATGTTGCTACGTGCAGAACTGCAACAACGCGGAGTCAAGATCTGCACCCGGCTTACGCTGGACAATGTCTTGCTGCTTGCCGACCGCGCACAGCTCCAGCAGGTGGTCATGAACCTGGTGCTTAATGCCATCGACGCAATGGCCGATACCGATCAGGCATCGAAGATCATTGAGGTTCAGTCGGCAATCGCCGATAACTGCGGCAACGTGCTGATCAGCATCAAGGATGAAGGGGCAGGCATTGATGCAGATCTGGCAAAACGGATATTCGAACCGCTGTTTTCGACGAAACCCAAGGGCATGGGCATGGGCCTGGCCATCTGCCGTTCGATCGTGGAAGCGCATCATGGCATGATCTGGTGCACACCGCGCCATCCGGCGGGCACTGCTTTCCATGTGAGTCTGCCTTCGCAGCATGCCGGAGCACGTCCAGGCGAAAATGTACAGATAGATGCAAACATCGATAAAAAAACAGGCTCGCATGCTGCGGCCAATGCATATCCCGCAAGCTCCCGGGCCATCCGCTCTTCCACTCTTGAACTGAAAAATATCTAGCATGGACACTATATCCATCCTCATCGCTGACGATTACCCACTGATACGTGCAGGACTGGCGGCGCTCATTGATTCGGTGCCAGACATGCAGCTTGTCGCTCAGGCCGAAAACGGATACCAGGCATTGGAATATTATGAAAAATTTCGCCCGTGCGTCGTTCTGATGGATCTCAATATGCCGGAAATGAGCGGGCTTGAAGCGACCCAACGAATACGCCAGCTCTATCCGCTGGCCTGCATTGTGATACTGACTTCTTATCAGGGTGAAGAAGATGTTTATCGCGCGCTACAGGCGGGCGCCCAGGCTTACCTGCTCAAAGACGCCGGGCAGGAACAGATCATCAAATGCATCAGAACGGTGGTCGCCGGCGGAAAATTTTTGCCCACCGAAGTGGCATCCAAACTTGCTGAACGCATGGAAGCCAACAAACTGTCCCGACGTGAACTGGAAATCCTCAGCCATCTGGTATCGGGCCAGAGCAACAAGATGATCGCCCGCAGCGCAGGCATTGAAGTCGGCACCGTCAAATTCCACGTCAATAACATCCTGGCAAAACTCTGCGTGTCAAGCCGAACCGAAGCAGCAACGGTCGCGACCAGACGCGGGCTGGTCAGCACGTTTTAAGCGGAGGCCATCGGCTCCACGCGCTGCCACGGGCGCGGCAGAAGCAGCTCCGCCAGCACCCGGCATCCTTCCTATGAAGCCAGTCTGCGCAAGGCTTCTGCAACACCGGCTCCATAAGCGGGGTCCGCCTTACTGCAGTTGCCGACGTGGCGCGCCCTCACCTCTTCTGAGGTGCCGCCCATCGCACGGGCGGTATTGTCAAACAGCAGTTGCTGCTGCGCCGGCGTCATCAGGCGAAACAGCGCCGCCGGCTGCGAGTAATAGTCTTCGTCGCTGCGATGATTCCAGTGGTCCGCCGCGCCGTTGACGGACAGGCAGGGCTCGCGGAAATCCGGCTGTTCTTTCCACTCACCGGCACTATTGGGTTCGTACGAAGTCGTTCCGCCAAGATTGCCGTCCACGCGCATCTGGCCATCCCTGTGGTAGCTGTGGAAAGGGCATTGCGGCGCATTGACCGGAATCTGGTGGTGATTCACTCCCAAGCGGTAGCGTTGCGCATCTCCGTACGAAAACAAGCGCCCCTGCAGCATCTTGTCCGGCGAAAAGCTGATGCCAGGAACGATCTGCGCAGGATTAAAGGCAGCCTGCTCAACCTCGGCAAAGAAATTCTCTGCATTACGGTTCAACTCCAGCGTGCCGACTTCGATCAACGGATAGTCCTTGTGCGGCCATACCTTGGTCAAGTCGAAGGGATTGATGCGATAACTCGCCGCATCATCTTCCGGCATGATCTGCACGAACAGCGTCCAGCGCGGGAAGTTGTTTTGTTCTATGCTTTCATACAGGTCGCGCTGCGCACTCTCTCTGTCGCGGCCGACCAGCGCCTGCGCTTCGGCATCCGTCAGGTTTTCAATACCCTGCTGGGTCTTGAATGTGAATTTGACCCAGAACCGCTGATTGCTCTTGTTCAGAAAACTGTATGTATGGCTGCCGAATCCGTGCATGTGACGGTAGGTGCGCGGCAAACCACGGTCGCTCATGACAACGGTCACCTGGTGCAGCGCTTCCGGCAAACTCGTCCAGAAATCCCAGTTGCTGTTGGCGCTTCTGAGGCCGGTGCGCGGATCACGTTTGATCGCGTGGTTCAGGTCCGGAAATTTGAGCGGGTCGCGCATGAAGAAAACCGGTGTGTTATTGCCCACCAGATCCCAGTTGCCTTCCTCGGTATAAAACTTCAGCGCAAAGCCGCGGATGTCGCGCTCTGCATCGGCTGCGCCGCGTTCGCCCGCCACTGTAGAGAAACGCGCAAACATCGGCGTTTTCTTGCCTATCTGGGAAAAAAGCCTGGCCTTGGTATAGCGTGTAATATCGTGGGTCACGGTAAAGGTGCCATAGGCGCCTGCGCCTTTCGCATGCATCCTGCGCTCGGGAATTACTTCGCGGTCAAAATGGGCCAGCTTTTCAAGAAACCAGATATCTTGCAGCAAGGCCGGGCCGCGAGGCCCCGCAGTCTGAATATTCTGGTTATCGACAACTGGCGCGCCTGCAGCGGTAGTAAGTTTTTTCATGACATCTCCGGGATAAAGTTACTTTAGAATATCCCGGGGCATCGCATTCCGCCCCTGCCGAAAGCCCACGTTTCGCCCTACACTAGGATCAGGCTATATTGCCATTTGTAGAAAACGCCGTTGCCGCCGGTTTCTTTGATAAAAACCGGCCTCATCCTGTCAGCCTGGTTTCACCCATGCACTCAGCCATATTGTCACGCTACCACCCGAGCAAAAAAACTTAAGCTTCGCTGTTCTTCTCCGCTTCTTTCACTTCTTTTGCATTTGCTGCGCCGGGTGATTCCACGCCGGTGATCTTGGCCACGCATTCCGTGCGCAACCAGGATACGGTGACGGGTTCACCTACAACCAGGCGCTTGACGGTGGGAACGATTTGCTCACCGATCAGCATCCCCAGCAAGCCTATGAGCGCAATGGCAGGGGGTGCAGGCGAGCGTACCTGCAGCAATGCGTAAATGACGCCGACAAGCAGCCCGGCTGCCAGGGAAATGATATATATCTTCATGTGCTTCTCCGTTTAAATATGACAGCACCGATTACGGCAGGTCAACAACGACTGAACCGGTGTACCGCTAAAAAGGCGCACCGGTTCAGCATGATGCAAAACTTACTTGGCCGGCACAGGCGCCAGTGTTTCGTGGCTGGTGGTGATGCGCTGAGGCGCCTTATGCACCATTGTGTATGCGTAATCGACGCCCATGCCGTAGGCGCCGGAATGGTCTTTCACAATCGCCATGACGGCGTCATACGTTTCCTTGCGCGCCCAGTCACGTTGCCATTCCAGCATGACCTGTTGCCAGGTAACAGGTATCACGCCAGCCTGTATCATGCGCAGCATTGCGTAGTCATGCGCCTCTTTGGACGTACCGCCGGAAGCATCGGCGACCATATATATTTCGTAGTCACCCTCCAGCATCGCGCACAACGCAAAGCTGTTGTTGCAGACTTCCGTCCACAGGCCCGAAACCACGACTTTCTTTTTGCCGTTGACTGCCAGCGCGTCGCGGACTTTCTGGTCATCCCAGGAATTCATTGAACTGCGCTCAAGTATCTCTTTGCCGGGAAAAACATCCAGCAGCTCGGGATAAGTGTGACCCGAAAACGCCTCGGTCTCCACCGTGGTAATGATCGTTGGGATATTGAATGCTTTCGCTGCCTTGGCCAGCGCCACCGTATTGTTTTTCAGCGCCTGACGATCCATGGATTGGACGCCAAAGGCCATCTGCGGCTGCTGATCAATAAAAATCATCTGACAATTTGTTGGCGTCAGAACTTCAAGTTTCTGGTTAATCATGATGGAATCCATTCGTTGTGGGTAAGAGCGGTGCATTCGCGAAAATGCGCGGCACCGTGTTGGTAAACAGCCCGCTTGCGGGTCGGCGGCACAAAACTCCATACCACCGCCAATCATGTTAGGTCTTTCGCGCAGTGAAAACCACTATCTAAATATATGACAGAGACTATTTGCAGAAATATTTTTCGGCCATGCTGCGGCGTTTGAAATTACGCGGCATTATGAGGTGCGGGCCTGGAAGCCCGGCCAACGCGGGGTAGAAAGCAACAATCATGCACTGTGCGGTTTGACTGATATAGTATAAGCTCAGCGCCCTCCACTCTTTCAAGGAAACAGTTTAGTGACCACGACAGCCACGCAGCCACGGATACGGGTAATGATTGCCGACGATCATATTTTGATGCGCGAAGGCATTGAGGCAGCACTCAGCGTTTTTGACGACATTGAACTGGTGGGGCAGGCAAGCAACGGACAGGAGGCGATTGAGCAATTTCTGAAATTGCGGCCTGACGTGACCTTGCTGGATCTGCAAATGCCGATTCTGAATGGCTTTGACGCACTGATGTCGATACGCTCGCTCGTCAGGGACGCCAAGGTCATCGTGCTGACGTCCTTCAAGGGTGACATCCAGGTGGGGCGCGCGTTGAAATCCGGTGCTGCAGGGTATTTATTTAAAGGCTCGCTGCGCATGGATCTCGGGACCGCCATCCGGATGGTCCAAGCCGGCGAAAAATTCATTCCGCCGGAGCTGGCCGCGGAACTGGCTGCATTCTCTGATCGTGATTCACTGTCGGGACGTGAACTGGAAGTATTGAAACTCGTTGCCCAGGGCAATACGAATAAAGAGGTTGGGCGACAACTGGCGATCAAGGAAGAAACGGTAAAGGCGCATGTCAGCGCAGTTCTTGCAAAGCTAGGTGCAAAAGACCGTACCCATGCGGTAAGCATTGCATTGCAGCGTGGATACATAGACGGATAGGCCTGGGCGGATAAACGCCGAAACCGCTGCCGGTATTTGCGCGGCGTATCCTGGCCATGCGCAGGGCGCGTTGAATGCGTCTTCCTACCGTGAGCTGCAAGGCCGGTTTTCTGGGATACCGCCTACCTTTTGCTCAGTAGACTTCAGGCCCGCATTCTCATATCGTTGGAGAAACGAGGAGCTCCATGAATATCACTTCCATGCACGACCGGCCCAACGCAAAAATTCCGACGCTAGGCCTAATAAGCTTGGCTTGCTGCTGGCTACTAGCGCTACCGCCCGCCTTTGCAGCTACCGCCGCTGCCCCAGCCGCAGAGCCGCAAGCTTCAATAGCGCGTGGGCGTCAGCTGGCGCAGACCTGCTCCGCATGCCACGGGGCTACCGGCAACAGCCAGAACCCTGCCCTTTATCCTAATCTGGCAGGCCAGTCGGTGGCTTATCTGGAATTACAGCTAACCAATTTCAAAAGCGGGGAACGGCCGAATCCACTCATGAAGGGTTTTGCCTCGGCCCTCACCGCGGCACAGATGCATGACCTCGCCGCCTACTTTGGCGCGCAGACGGCAAAAGCGCAGCCCAAGGCAGATGCGGCACTGGAAGAAAAAGGTAAGCGCATTTTTACCAGTGGCAACGCCGCAGGAGCGCCGGCCTGCGCCAGCTGCCATGGCGCACAAGGGCACGGCCAGGCTGCATTCCCACGCATTGCTTCGCAGCCGGCCGCGTATACGCTGGAACAGCTGCACGTGTATCGTGATGTGCCAAAATTCAATAATCCACTGGCCACCGTCATGAAAGGCGTCGCGGTCAAACTGAGCGAAGATGACATGAAATCCGTTTCGGCTTATGTGGCCACTATCCCGTAAACATCCGCTCCCAAAATTTGTTCATGCGGCGCAATGTCAGTCACGGCCGACGCTCTCGACATGCCGGTCAGGAATGAACCACAGCGCCGCAACGAAAACATAGACGGCCAACCCGGCAATGCCGCTCCATAATGAAAGCAAAATAGCTGCCGCATACAGATAAACGGATATCCGGCTTTTATTACGCACTCCCAGCGCGAGCGCTGCACGCGGGTCTACACCTCCACCGGCAATCAGCGCCTTCTGCAGCAGCAGGAAGGCTATCGACGACATCAACAGCACCACGCCATAACACGCCGCTGGAGCCGGCGCAGCCGCGGCATCGACGCCTACCCAGGCGGTGACGAAGGGTATCAGTGATAGCCAGAACAACAGATGCAGGTTCGCCCACAGGATAGTGCCGTTGACGGTGCGTACCGGCTGCATCAGATGGTGATGATTGACCCAGTAGATGCCGACATAGATAAAGCTCAGTAGATAACTGCACAACAGCGGCGCAATCGCATGCAGCTCATGCCAGCCTGTGCCGACCGGCACCTTCAGGGACAGCACCATGATGGTGATCGCGATGGCGACCACGCCATCACTAAAAGCTTCCAGCCGACTCTTGTTCAAGAGGGAATAGCCTGATTACGCTCCAGTTGCCATTGCATGGCAATGATCAGCGCCAGGATAACAATCGGCACTATCAATGCAGAAAACCCTATGGCCAGATAGATGAAAGCGGCGAGAATCGCGCCGCCGCCAAATGCCGCCAAAGGCAACACAAATTTCATGCAGCGTTCCGCCGTTGTTGCATCCGCCGCGCCGCGCATCACGTCCACGGAGTCGATGACCAGTTGCGTCACATTGCCTGTCATCATTGAAGTTGGCGCAAGATGCGCCAGCAACAGCCGGCTGGTGGCACTGTGCACTCCCATCGCCGCTGTGCCGAGAAGGCCGGCGGCCATCGCAAACGAAGAGACGTCAGACCCAACCGGACTGGCGAGCCATCCGCACACCATGAAGCCGGAAAGCAACACCAGTTGCAACAGCAAGGACAAGATCAGACCGGGCCACTTATTCGTCTGGCAAGCGGCGATCAACAGGCGTGCAACGGCGACACCTGTAATAAACGCCGGGAAAGCCAAAAACTTCAGCAGGATGGAGGCACGGGAAGGGTCGGCCAGGCCGGCGCCTATCAGCACGAAGTTGCCTGTCACGTGGGCGGTGAACAGACCGAACAAAGCGATAAAACCCAGCGTATCCACATAGCCGGCAACACAGCCAAGCCCCATGCCCTGCAACTGATTTCGGCGATTTGTATCCATACTTATATTCTCCTGGCATGACGATAAAGACCCGCCTGCCGGGCGAACCACAGGCATGCGAATGTGCCGGAATATGGTAGCCCATTGCCGCGCCATAGGGACCTGCCATTTGGCCAGCCGCCAAACCTGCCGCGTCACAAAAGCGCAACAAAAAACTGATCCTTTGGGCCGTGTATAAATGCATGCCAGCGCCTACACTGGCCAATAGTAATGTCCATTGGCGATTTTTATTGTTGGTTTCCATTGATAACTTTCAAGCGCGGCGCTGGCCGCGCTTGGTCCGCTTCAACCCTCTACACGAAGGCAGATATGAATCCATCAGACCTGTTAGACATGCTGTTAACCCCGCAAAACTGCGCACTGATACTGCTGGACCACCAGGCTGGACTCAATTTTGGCGTACAGTCCATCGATCGCCAGCAACTGATCAACAACTCCGTTGCGCTGCTGGAAACAGCATTGACCTTTTCGCTGCCGCTGGTAGTCAGCACCTCGGCAAGCAAGGTCTATAGCGGCCCCTTGTTGCCCGAACTGCATACGCTGATACCCGAACACGAAATCATAGAGCGCAGAAATATGAACGTCTGGGAAGATGCCGCGGGTCTGGCGGCGGTCAACGCCACGGGCAGGAAGAAGCTATTATTTTCCGGCATGCTCACTGAAGCCTGCATCAGTTTTGCCGTGCTGAGCGCGATTCAGGCAGGTTATGAATGCTATGTCGTGGCGGATGCCTGCGGTGGCCTCACCAAAACCGGCCATGAACTGGCACTGCAGCGCATGAGTGCGCAAGGTGCGCAGATGACCAGCTGGCTGCAGGTCGTGCTGGAACTGCAACGTGACTGGACGCGCAAGGAGACCTATGATGGCGCACGCTCGGTCATCGAAAAAAATGGCGGCGGTTATGGCGCCGGCCTGCAGTACGCGCGCCAGATGCTTCCCAAATAAGATGCCGCCAAACCTCAGAACTCTGGCGCAACACCCTAAACAATTCGCCTTTCCTACAGCCCTTGATGGAGTAGCACATGGAACAAAGCACTAGCAATACTGCCTCAGCGCAAAAAACTGATTCTGACGTACTGATCCTGACGAACGGCCGTTTCCATACGGTAGACCGTAGCAAGCCGCAGGCCGCTGCCGTCGCCATCAAGGATGGAAAATTCCTGGCTGTTGGCGATGCAGAGGAAGTCATGCGGCATCGCACCGCATCCAGCCGTGTCATCGACCTGAATGGGCGTACCGTGGTGCCCGGCCTGAACGACTCACATCTTCACCTGATTCGCGGTGGCCTCAATTACAATCTGGAACTGCGTTGGGAAGGCGTGCCGTCACTCGCCGACGCGCTGCGCATGCTAAAGGAACAGGCACTGCGTACTCCTAATCCGCAATGGGTGCGTGTTGTGGGCGGCTGGAATGAATTCCAGTTTGCCGAAAAACGCATGCCCACGCTGGACGAAATCAACCAGGCGGCTCCCGATACACCGGTATTTGTGCTGCATCTGTATGACCGCGCGCTGCTCAACCGCGCAGCATTGAGAGTAGTTGGCTATACCAAGGACACGCCAAATCCACCAGGCGGAGAAATTGTCCGCGACGCTTCCGGCAACCCCACCGGCATGCTGATCGCCCGCCCGAATGCGATGATACTGTATGCCACGCTGGCCAAAGGACCGACGCTACCGCGCGAGCTGCAAGTCAATTCCACGCGGCAGTTCATGCGTGAACTGAACCGCCTCGGCCTCACCAGCGCGATTGACGCCGGCGGCGGCTTCCAGAACTATCCCGAAGACTATGCGGTAGTGGACCAGCTGGCGCGCGACGATCAGCTGACTATACGCATCGCCTACAACCTGTTCACGCAAAACAAAGGCAAGGAGCTGGAAGACTTTGAAAAATGGACGGAGATGGTGACTCCCGGCCAGGGAACGGACTACTACCGGCATAACGGCGCCGGCGAAATGCTGGTGTTTTCAGCCGCCGATTTTGAAGACTTCCTGGAACCGCGTCCCGACCTAGCCCCGGGCATGGATGACGAACTGGAAAAGGTAGTGCGCCATCTGGTGTCCAAGCGTTGGCCTTTCCGCCTGCATGCAACCTACGATGAATCCATCGAACGCATGCTGACCGTTTTTGAAAAAGTAAACCGCGACATACCGTTTGACGGCCTGCACTGGATGTTTGACCATGCAGAAACCATCGGCCTGAAAAACATAGATCGGGTGCGCGCGCTCGGCGGCGGCATCGCCATCCAGCACCGTATGGCTTTCCAGGGTGAGTATTTTGTCGACCGCTACGGCGCAGAAGCAGCAAAAAGCACACCGCCTATCGCCCGCATGCTGGAAGCCGGCCTTCCCGTGGGCGCAGGCACGGACGCCACCCGTGTAGCCAGCTACAACCCCTGGACTTCGCTGTATTGGCTGGTATCTGGCAAGACCGTAGGCGGCTTGCGCATGTATGACGCCGGCAGCCGCCTGACACGCGACACAGCAATCGAGCTGTGGACTGCCGGCAGTTCCTGGTTCTCCAATGAACAGGGCAAGAAAGGCCGCATCCAGCAAGGCATGCTCGCTGACCTTGCTGTGCTGAGTGCGGACTTTTTCAGCGTGGATGAAGATAGTATCAAGTCGATAGAATCCGTGCTGACCATTGTCGGTGGAAAAATTGTCTACGGCGACGCAGAATTCAAACCACTGGCTCCAGCGCCAATTCCTGTGCTGCCAGACTGGTCGCCGGTGAAGACGGTGCCGGGACACTATCGTCCAGCGTCGGCAAGCTCAGCAAAACAGGCCGTCGCAGCGATGCCGCACCAGTGCCAGGGTGCATGCGGCGTACACGTGCATGCGCATGATGTGGCGCGCAAATCAACGGTGCCGGCGTCAAACTACTCCGGCTTCTGGGGTGCCTTGGGTTGCAGCTGTTTCGCTTTCTAAGCTACGGTCTGATCCACACCACGATCCGGTCAGGCAGCTACGTCTTATCTGACGTGGCTGCCATGATTGTTCCACTCTGAGCAACGCCTGAATCCCCAGCGCTACGTACATGCAGAAATCAGGCCGGCGGGCATATACCTCAGCCCGCGGAAGCAGCACTTCACAAAACCGCACATTTCTTTGACAGGAACAGCGATGCATTTTTCACCCACCAGCCGGCGCAACCAATCGCCGCTGTTTTTGTTGTCATTGCTGTTGCCGCTGTGCGTGTGGATCATGGCAATGACGCCAACGCAGGCAAACGCTGCAGCACCGCAGGTCCGTACTCAGGGGCCTGGGTTTTACAGGATGATACTCGGCGATTTTGAAATTACCGCCCTGCTGGACGGCACGCACCCTTTTCCGATAGACAAGGTAATGACCAATGTCTCCAGCGAAGAAATTGCCCGCGACCTGGCCCGGGACAGCTTGAACGCCCCTGTCCAGGGTTCCATCAATGCCTTCCTGATCAATACGGGCAACAAGCTGATCCTTATTGATGCCGGAGCCGGTGTCCTGTATGGCGACTGTTGCGGCCGCCTGCTGGCAAACTTGCGCGCTGCCGGGTACCAGCCTGAACAAGTCGATGAAGTGTACCTGACCCATTTGCACAAAGACCACGTAGGCGGAATCGTCTTAAACGGCAATGCGGCATTCGCGAACGCGGTGCTCAGAGTATCTGAAGCCGATGCCCGCTACTGGCTCAATGCGGCAAACAAATCCGCCGCGCCGGAATTCCTGGGCAGCTTCTTTGACAGCGCCATCGCATCGGTCGCTCCGTATATCCAGGCTGGCCGCTTCAAAACCTTTGGCGGCAGCGAGCCGCTTGCCGCCGGTATCACGCCGCTTGCCACGCCCGGCCATACGCCCGGGCACACCAGCTACCTGGTCCAAAGCCAGGACAAGGTCGTCGTCATCTGGGGCGATATTGTGCATGTGGCGTCTATCCAGCTACAACATCCCGCCGCGTCGGTCACCTACGACAATGCCCGGGCGTCTGCACAGCGCAACCGCAGGGAGCTGATGGATCTCGTCGCACAGAAACACTATATCGTAGGCGCCGCCCATATCGCATTCCCAGGCCTGGGCCGCATTCGCAAAAACGGCGACACGTATGACTGGGTTCCGGTCAACTATGAGGCCGATCCGGGGAAGTAAGCAGCCAGTCAATTTCCTTGTCAAGCCAATTGCCGGTCTGAATTTTCTTGCATCGTCTACCTCCGCTACCTCGTGCCGACGCTTATTACGCATGTAGGAGTTGGCGTCCCCTGGGGGATGCCAACTCCTTGCAAACTCTGCGCAAAAACATTCTCATCACACTAAAATTTCCATTTTCCTCTACACAAACTAGCACACCACCTCTCCTAAAACACAGGCCCTCACTTTACAGCGGCATATCCCGCTGCTAAGATCACTGGCGAACGATGGAAATATATTTCACCATGCAGAACTGCATACATCGCCGCCCGGCCGCCCCACCCTTCATGCATCAGCCGCCCGTTTAGTGCGGCAATCCATCAACACCGGAGCAGCCCGTATCCTTGTCTTTCACTGTATTGCGGAGATGTCATGGGTGTAAAAGAATTATTCAGCCTGCAGGGGCGCGTAGGGCTGGTGTCCGGAGGCTCGCGCGGGCTGGGCCTGCAGATGGCCGAAGCGCTAGGCGAAATGGGCTGCAAGCTGGCACTGACGGCGCGCAAGGCCGATGAACTTGCCGCCGCCAAGACTCATCTGGAGCAGATGGGTTACGAAGTGCTGACCATTGCCTGCGACCTGGCCAACGCCGACCAGATACCCGGCCTGGTAGACGAAGTAGTGCAGGCCTTCGGCACTATCGACATCCTCATCAATAACGCCGGCGCTACCTGGGGCGCGCCCGCTGAAGACTATCCCGACGAAGCGTGGCGCAAGGTGCTGGGGCTGAATGTCGATTCCGTCTTTTTCCTGTCGCGCGAGGTAGCGCGCCGCTGCATGATCCCGCGCCAATCCGGCAAGATCATCAACATCGCCTCGGTAGCCGGCCTGCGCGGCAGCGCAACCAATGTCAGCACGATCGCTTATCACACGTCCAAGGGCGCGGTGGTCAACTTCACGCGCGCGCTGGCGTCGGAATGGGGCAAGTACAATATCAACGTCAATGCAATATGTCCGGGATTTTTCCCATCAAAGATGTCGGCCGGGCTGCTGGAAAAAGTGGCCGAAGGCGTCATCGCACGCGCGCCGTTGCACCGCATCGGCGGCGATGAAGACTTGAAGGGCGCGGTGGTGTTCCTCGCATCGGAGGCGTCGCGCCATATCACCGGGCAGGCACTGGCGGTGGACGGCGGCATCAGCGCCGTCTGAATTTAGCGAATGAGGCGCGGCAAACTGCATGCGTCTCGCAGTGATAGACTGGGCTTATACCCACCCACGCCCTGCCGCTCAATCATAGTCCAGCCGCCAAGGATCAGCAGGTGCCGGCTGCTGCACTCGATTATGTAATACGTAATGGATTTTAGCCTATGTCAAATCGTCATTTCGCCCACTGGCCGGTCAACCACTCGCGGCACATCACCGTGCCGCAAACCAATCTGTTTTATAACGTGGAAGTGTCGGCCACGCGCTTTCCGGACAAACCCTACATTCTGTTCTACGACACGCCGGTAAGCTTTGCCGAGTTCAAGGACGAAGCCGAACGCATTGCCGGCTACCTAGAGCAGGAATGCAAGGTCAAGCGCGGCGACCGCGTGTTGCTGTACATGCAGAACAGCCCGCAATTCGTGCTGGCCTATTACGGCATCCTGCGCGCCAACGCCGTAGTGGTACCGGTCAACCCGATGAACATGACTGAAGAGCTGCGCCACTACGTCAAAGACACCGGTGCCACGGCAGCCATCATCGCGCAGGATCTGTACCCGCAGATGGCGCCACTGCTGGACGAAGGCCTGCAGAACATTCTGGTCGCCACCTATTCGGATTACCTGAAACGCCCTACCAGCCTGCGAGTGCCCGAGTTTATCCAGGCGCCACGCCAGCAACTCAGCGGCAAAGGCGTGCGCCTGTGGAGCGATATGCTGGCAGCCGACCTGCGTCCCGGCCCGCTGACAGCCGGGCCGGACGACCTGTGCGTGATGCCCTATACCTCCGGCACCACCGGCAACCCCAAAGGCTGCATGCATACGCACGCCAGCGTGATGGCCGGCATTGCCGGCAGCATGCAATGGTTTAACGTGAACCAGGATACGGTGTCGCTGTCGGTACTGCCCTTCTTCCATGTGACGGGCATGCAGGGCAGCATGAGCGGGCCGCTGTACCAGGGCGGCACCATTGTGCTGCTGCCGCGCTGGGACCGCGAGGCGGCAGCAGAATGCATACAGCGCTATAAGGTAGGCAGCATGCAGCTGATTTCCACGATGGTGGTGGATTTGCTGGCGCATCCCGGCATCGCCGATTACGACCTGTCCAGCCTGCGTGTGATCCGCGGCGGCGGCGCGGCAATGCCGGAAGCGGTCGCGCAAAAACTGAAAGACGTGGTCGGCGTTGCCTACATAGAAGGCTACGGCATGTCGGAGACGATGGCGGCGACCCACATCAACCCGGTAGCGCGGCCCAAGAAACAATGCCTGGGCATCCCCATCTACGGCGTGGAGTCGTTCGTTGTCGATCCTTCCGACTTCCATGAGTTGCCGGCCGGCGAGGTCGGCGAGGTTGTTGTCAGTGCGCCCAACCTGATGTCGGGCTACTGGAACAATGCCGAGGCAACGCGAGAGACTTTCATCGACATCAACGGCAAGCGTTTTCTGCGCACCGGGGATCTGGCAATGATCGATGAGGATGGGTATTACTTCATGATGGACCGCCTGAAGCGCATGATCAATGCGTCCGGCTACAAGGTGTGGCCGGCGGAAGTAGAAACGCTGCTGTACCGGCACCCGGCCATCCATGAAGCCTGCGTCATCGGTGCGCTGGATGCCAAACGCGGCGAGACGGTGAAGGCTGTCATCGTGCTGCGGCAAGCTTATCGCGGCAAAGTCAGCGAGCAGGAAATTGCCGACTGGGCGCATGAAAATATGGCTGCCTATAAGAGTCCGCGCATCATCGAATTTGTCGATGCGCTGCCAAAATCTTCCACCGGTAAGCTGCAATGGAGAGAGTTGCAGGAACGCGAGAGAAACCGAGCCTGAATCAGAAAAGAAGCAGAAAAGAAGCAAAAACAACCGCCGCCCCAAAAAGATCACAAACACACATAACAAGCACAACAACGGAGACAGACATGCGATTTGAAAACAAAGTAGCGATCGTTACCGGCGCCGCCAGCGGCATAGGCCGCGCCGTGGCAGAACGCCTGGCTGCCGAAGGCGCGCGCGTGGCGCTGATAGACCGCAACCAGGAAGGCCTGGCGGCAACGGCAGCCAGCCTGCCGGATCAATCCAGGGTCTGGCTGCGTGCGCTCGATATCTCGCGCGAGGAAGAAGTGGAACAGTGCGTGGCCGATGTACTCACCGCGTTTGGACGTATCGATATCCTGTGCAACAACGCCGGCATTGCCGGCGGCGATTATTCGCAGATCACAGAGACCGATACCGCCGTGTGGCAAAACATCATGGCAGTCAATGTGATGGGGGCCGTGCACTTCACCAAATATGCGGCGCGCAGCATGCGCGAACAGCGCAGCGGCGCTATCGTCAATACCGCTTCGGTGGCCGGTGTGCGCTCTGGCGCCGGCGGCAATGCCTACAGCGCATCCAAGGCTGCCGTCATCAACTTCACAATGACAACCGCCTGTGATCTGGGTGAATGGAATGTACGCGTCAACGCGGTTTGCCCGGGCCTGATAGAGACCGGCATGACAGCGCCGGTATTCGCCCGCGCCCGCGCTGTACAGAAAGAAGACAAGCTGGGTTCGCGCTGCGAGTTACGCCGCTATGGCAGACCGCAGGAAGTAGCCGCCGTCATCTGCTTCCTGGCCAGCGACGACGCCAGCTATGTCACCGGCCAGGCTTTGCCGGTGGATGGCGGCAATACCGCATCACTGAATTTGCCGGGCATGAAGGTCTGATCGCTGACACTTCCATATGCTACTGCGAGGACCGTCTGACGGAGAGCCTCGCTGCAGAGTTAATAAGATCAGTTGGTACCGTCAGATGGTAGCACCACCGTCAACAACAATCGCCTGCCCGGTAACGAAGCTACCGGCATCTGACGCCAGGAACACGGCTGCACCGGCAATTTCATCCGGCTCACCAATGCGGCGTAGCGGCGTGGTCGAGGTTGCGCGTTTCAATGTGTCCGGGTTTTCCCATAAAGCACGGGCGAAATCGGTCTTGATCAGACCAGGTGCAATGCAGTTGACGCGCACATTATGCGGGCCGAACTCCACGGCCAGGTTACGCGCCAGCTGGAAATCCGCCGCCTTTGATACGTTATAAGCGCCTATCACCGGCGAGCCGCGCAAGCCGCCTATCGACGATACGATGATGATGGAACCGGCATTACGCGCCACCATCTGCGGCGCGGCAAACTGTATCAGCCAGTGGTTGGCGATGACATTGTTTTCCAGGATCTTGCGGAACTGGTCGTCTTCTATGCCGGCCATGGGGCCGTAGTAAGGATTCGATGCAGCGTTACAAACCAGGATATCTATCCTGCCAAAAGCAGCGGTGGCGGAATCCACCAGTTGTTTCAGGTCTTCCTTGGACGAGATATTGGCCGGTACAGCAATCGCGCTCCCTTCGCCATGCGCGGCATTGATGGCGACCGCAACCTCTTCACAGGCCGGCGCCTTGCGCGAAGAGATGACGACCTTGGCCCCCTGCTCCGCCATGCGCTCGGCGATGGCGCGGCCTATCCCCCGTGATGAGCCGGTAATGACGGCAACTTTTCCACTCAGATCAAATAATGACATTGGTATTCCTTATCAGAAAACGCGGGCTTGCAGCCGCATGAGAAAGCAATCCGCTTTTTCCAAAAATCAATGAAAAACCTGAAGCCAGCGAGATTGGCATAGGTATTTTATAGCCCGCCGTGCACCATGATGTCAATACTGTATTTACCAAAACCGCAAAAGCGCTGACCGCAAGCAAAACATCCTGCGAAAAAAAAAGCCGCGTTAAACGCGGCTCTAGGAGGGGTATTGAATCTGACAATCAGGCCTCAAGCAGGCCGAAGAAGAGCGGTCGCACGAACAGTTCGGCAGCGTTGTCTGCTGTAACATCCGGCACCCAGCGATCCAGCACAACGGAAGCATTGATCATGCCGGTAATCAGCGATGCAGCAATGGTCTGATCTATCGGCCGCACCGAACCGTCCTTCATGCCGTCCACCAGAAAGCCGACAAAACGCTGGCCCAGCCGGTTGATGGTTTTGAATTTACTGTCACGGATGTCATCCGGCAGTTCGCTCCACGCCGACATGCGCAGCAATGGGCCGTGCTCGGAAAACTGGTAGCGCACCAGCTCGCGCGATACTGCGCACACCTTGTCCCAGCCGGAGCCATCGCCGCTCTGCGCCAGCGTCTGCATGCGCCGCATGACGGAGAAGGTGCGCTCAAAGCATTCGGAGATCAGGTCTTCCTTGTTCGAGATATGGTGATAGAACGATCCCTTGGTCACATTCAGGCGCGCCGAGATGCGGTCCACCGATGCACCGCGGTAACCCTGCTCATTGATCAGCGCAGTCGCCGCGCGCAGGAAACCATCATAGGTGCTGTCGCCATCGCCGGGTGCATGCGCCAGCGCATTGTCCAGCCCGGCATTGCCCCATTGCGCCGCACCGGATGCGATGCCGCCGATCAGGATATCGCTCATGCGGCTGGCAACCATCTCATAGTCTTCCGGGTCGTAGCGCGAGCTCCAGCTCATCGCACCCAGCGTCAGTGTCAGCAGCAGGTGGCTGCGCGCATTCAGCGACAGCCGGTTGCCGCTGGTAACCGCATCACCCGTCAGCAGCCGCCGCACGCGGCGAAACATGTCCGTGTAGGCAGCAAAAACGGCTTCCGCATGCGGGCTGCCCAGCACTTGCGTATCGCGGAAGGTCATCAGCTCCGGTGCCTCATTGCCCTGGATTTTCGCCAGGCGAACAAAGAACAGGCGGATAAACTGGCGCACGCGCTGCTCCGCCGTCTGCTCTTGCGCCGCCAGCTGGATGATGTCGTTGATGACCTCGGCGGAGCGCAGCATGCAGGCCACGACCAGGTCTTCTTTTTTCTTGTAGTAGTAGGTAATGCTGTTGGTGCTCAGTTCAACCATTGCAGCAACGTCAGATAGCGTAGCGCCCTTGACCCCATGCTGGTTGAACAATTGCGCCGCCGCATGCAGGATCGCTTCGCGCTTCTTAACATAGCGCTGCGTGACACGGCTTTGATCGCGGCTATCATCGCGGCTGACGCCGGCGTCTGTGCTTGCCGGAACTTGTTGATCCATGAGAGGCCTGATTGGACGAATTGAGTAAAACCACTAACTTAACGATTAACGTAAAGATTAACGAGGAACGATTAATTGAACGAATTTATTAAACGAACTTATTAAAATGCCTGGACCATTTAAATGTGCGCACGATTATAGCGCCCTTGTCCATCGTCACTACTCAAATTCCGCATGCTGGAACTCAATTGCAAATCCATGCGCGACACTACCTTGTCTGCTTGCATTTTATTTTACACAATCAAATAAACCAGCCCCACTTTTCTAAAAATAGCAGATTTCCCTTTGCCTATGCAAATAATCGCATGCTAATATCAATCAAGAAAACATACCACATCCACTAAATTTTGAGATAAATCCTGTGCAGGATAAAACGGAATCCATAATGAGCCTTGCTGCAGGCAGTAAAGACAATGCGGGCGAGCCGGTAGCGGAAAAGCAATTCCACGACTTTCCAGGCGCGCGCGGACCCGACAGACAGCGCAGCGTGGACAGCGGCGGCCTGAAGCTGGCGGTGTATGAGTGGGGCGACATAGACGCGCCTCCACTGCTGCTGGTGCACGGCGCTCTAGATTTTGCGCGTACTTTTGATGTCTTCGCCCCCTTGCTGGCAGATGCCGGATACCGCGTCGTGTCTTATGACCATCGCGGCCACGGTGATTCTGAACATGCTGCGATGTATAGCTGGACCGCCGATGAAAGGGACATGCTGGCAGTGGCTGACTCCATCACCCGCGCTCCCTTCATTGCCATTGGCCATAGCAAGGGCGGCTCCATGCTGGCGCATTCCATCCAGGCGCTGCCGCACCGTTTCAACCGCTTTGTCGCCATCGACGGCTTGCCTTTCCGCAGTCCCAATTCCGACGCCACGCTGCGCGAACGCAAATCCATGACCGCAGATGTCATCACCGGCTGGCTGGATCACCGCCTCGCCACAGGCAGCCTGGCGCGCAAACCCGGCTCACTGGAAGAACTGGCACAGCGCCGCGCGCGCATGAACCCCCGTCTCAGCCACGAATGGCTGTGCTACCTCGTCAGCAAGGGAGCTCGACATGACGCCGATGGCTGGCGCTGGAAGATCGATGCAGCGCTGCGCCCCGGCGGCTTCGGCACGCATCGCTCACGCTGGATGACAGACCGGCTACCTGGTTTCCCTATCCCCATGCTGGCCATGTTCGGCACCGTTACCGAGCCTATGGGATGGGATGTCAAACCCGCAGACCTGATGCCCTACTTCGCTCCCACCACGCAGGTGGAAGTAATGCAGGACACCGGCCACTTCATCCACATCGAACGGCCGCAGCAGACGGCAGCTTTAATTTGCGCGTTTCTGCATGACTCTACATCGC
>JAYSKH010000031.1:0-31409 GCA_043726505.1 Undibacterium sp.
ACACCGGCGAAGGCGGCGAAGATCCAGCGCGTTGGCCAGCACAGGATCATTGCCGAACGCCAGCATGTGCAGGCGCAGCGCTTCTTCCGCCACTTCAAACACGCCTATGCCTTCTACATTGGATGCGGTGCCCTTGAAGTATTTGTCTACCAGCGATTTGTTCAGGCCCACGGCTTCAAAAATCTGCGCGCCGCAGTAAGACATATAGGTAGAAATACCCATCTTGGACATGACCTTCATCAGGCCCTTGCCGATAGCCTTGGTGTAGTTATACATCGCTTTTTCCGCCGACAGGTCGCCGGACAGATCCTTGGCGATATCCTGCAGCGTCTGCATCGCCAGGTAAGGATGCACAGCTTCCGCGCCGTAGCCGCCCAGCAGCGCGAAATGGTGGGTTTCGCGTGCTGAGCCGGTTTCCACTACCAGGCCGGCGGAGGTGCGCATGCCTTTGGTCACCAGATGCTGATGCACGGTTGAGGTTGCCAACAGCGCCGGGATGGCGACATTGTTTGCATCCAGCTTGCGGTCGGAAATGATGATGATATTGTGGCCGGACTTGACCGCATCCACTACTTCGGCACAGATGGAAGCCAGACGCGCCTCGATGCCGTCCTTGCCCCACGCCACCGGGTAGCAGATATCCAGTTCGTAGGACTTGAACTTGCCGCCGGTATTGGCGCTGATGTTGCGCAGCTTGGCGATATCATCAAAACCCAGCACCGGCTGCGACACTTCCAGGCGCATCGGTGGATTGATGTTGTTGGTGTCCAGCAGATTGGGCTTGGGGCCGATGAAGGATACCAGCGACATGACCAGCGCTTCGCGGATAGGGTCGATAGGCGGGTTGGTTACCTGTGCAAACAACTGCTTGAAGTAGTTATACAGCGGCTTCAGCTTGTTGGACATGACGGCCAGCGTGGAGTCATTACCCATGGAGCCTATCGCCTCTTCGCCGCTGCTTGCCATCGGCGCCATCAGGAACTTCAGGTCTTCCTGTGTATAGCCGAAAGCCTGCTGGCGATCCAGCAGCGATACTTCGCTGCTGGCGACTTCCTGGCCGGCTTTCAGTTCATTGAGCTTGATGCGTACCGACTTGATCCATTGCTTGTAAGGCTTGGCATTGGCGTAGGTATCTTTGATTTCCTTGTCGTCGATGATACGTCCTGCATCCAGGTCGATAAGGAACATCTTGCCTGGCTGCAGGCGCCATTTCTTGATGATCTTCGATTCAGGGATAGGCAGAACGCCGGATTCGGATGCCATCACCACCAGGTCATCATCGGTAATGATATAGCGCGCAGGGCGCAGGCCGTTCCTGTCCAGCGTGCCGCCGATCTGGCGGCCATCGGTGAAGGCCATGGCGGCCGGGCCATCCCACGGTTCCATCATCGCTGCATGGTATTCATAAAAAGCGCGGCGGTTTTCGTCCATCATCGTATGATTTTCCCAGGCTTCGGGGATCATCATCATCATCGCCTGCGCGATAGGATAGCCAGCCATGACCAGCAGTTCCAGCGCATTGTCGAAGCTTGCTGTATCGGACTGGCCTTCAAAGATCAGTGGATACAGTTTTTGCAGGTCTTCACCGAGCACGGCGGACTTCATCACGCCTTCGCGCGCGCGCATCCAGTTGAAGTTGCCCTTGACGGTATTGATCTCGCCGTTATGCGCAATCATGCGGTACGGGTGGGCCAGCGGCCATTCTGGGAAGGTATTGGTGGAGAAACGCTGATGCACCAGCGCCAGCGCAGAAATGCAGCGCGGGTCTTGCAGATCCTTATAATAGACGCCGACCTGGTCGGCCAGCAGCAAGCCCTTGTACACAATGGTGCGCGCCGACATCGACGGGACGAAGTATTCCTTGCCGTGGATCAGCTTCAGCGCTTCGATCGCGTGCACGGCGGATTTACGGATCACATACAGTTTGCGTTCCAGCGCGTCGGTAACCATGATGTCGGCGCCGCGGCCGATGAAAATCTGGCGTATTACCGGTTCCTTGCCGCGTACGGTGGGCGACATTGGCATGTCGCAATCCACCGGCACATCGCGCCAGCCGAGTACAACCTGGCCTTCGGCGCGTACGGCGCGTTCTATTTCCTGTTCGCAGGCAAGGCGGGATGCATGTTCTTTCGGCAAGAAAATCATGCCGACGCCGTATTCGCCCGGAGGTGGCAGCTCTATGCCCTGCTTGCTCATTTCTTCGCGATAGTACTGATCCGGAATCTGGATCAGTACACCGGCGCCATCGCCCATCAGCTTGTCGGCGCCAACGGCGCCCCGGTGATCCAGATTTTTCAGGATCAGCAAGCCTTGTTCGATGATGGCATGGGATTTTTTACCTTTGATGTGGGCTACAAAGCCTACGCCGCAGGCGTCGTGTTCATTAGCTGGGTCGTACAAGCCTTGCGCATGCATACAAATTCTCCACTCGGAAATAAGGTTATTACGAAGAATAGTGCAGCGCAAAATTTTATTCAACAACAATAATAAGGGTCGGAGTCAAATTAAATAAATGATTTTTTTAATTTATTTTAATAAGGGACATAGTAAATCGAGCCAATTTAATTGCCGTATGGAACAATTTATTCAAAATAAAAGTTTGCGCAACCAGATGTCAGCAACTTATATGCCAAAGCCTGCTTTTATAACAAGCAGAAAAAGCCACCGGCAACTACCGACAACTGCCGGCATCTAAATCGAAAACGGGTATGGGGAAGGGGAAAGGAAACCGGCAGGCTACTGCGCCGTATCCTGGGGCTCTGCTTTTGGGACTGCATGCGGACGACCGCGCTTGCCTGGGCTAACCCTGCGCTCGGTCTGTTTTGCCATTTCGGCCATGAAAGCGTCCGAGCCGAGCACCCAGCCTTTTTCCGTCGCGCTGATCAAGGCATCGCCATCTTTTTGCGAGACGCCCTGCTCCACCAGTTCCCGGTAGGCAGCCTCACGCTGGAAAGGTGTGTTCCCCATGCCCCAATACAGCGAATGCTCGGTGATCAATGCATCTTGCCGGGCACCTGTGTGGTGCAGGTAGCTGCTCCACGGATAGTCAGCAGCGGTGCCGCCAAGGCCGGCACGCACCGGGCTTAACTCTATATAAGCGCTGCATTTGAGGAAGTATTGCTGCGGCTCTAGTACAGTCGCCTTATAACGCCCCTGCCATAGCGTGCCGGTGCGTTGATACTTGCGGTTAAAATAGGGGACATAGTGGCGACCCAGCCATTGCATCATCCTGCTCAACCCTTCAGCATCGGTAGGCGTGGCCAGCAGGTGCAGGTGGTCCGGCAGCAGCGCATATGCATGGACGGCAACCTTGAATTGCCGCGCGGCCTCAGTCAGCCATGACAGAAAGCACGCATAGTCGTCCCCATCGCGAAAAATATTCTGCCGGTTGTTCCCCCATTGCATGATGTGATGCTGCTGATGTGCGATGACCAAGCGTGAAAGGCGCGCCATAAAAGGGACTAAGAAGCCAAAAGGAATGAGAGAGAAAAACCAGGCACTATTTTAAATCAGCAGCACTTGCTCTGGCCCCGTTTATTTTCAAAAAGAAAGCCGAAGAGCCGCTTAACCCGGCTATTGGCATGCACTGTGGCTATCTTGCTGCTAACACCGTGTTAGCCCTGCGAAATTCTCTGTCAGCAGAGAAAAAGGCCATATACTTTCCCTCAGATCAATAAATATAAAACCATGCTGCCCGATGCCTGTCATCTGGGCAGAGAACCAAAATAACGGGAGATGAAGAGTGAATCTAAGGGCCAAGATTGCAGTATGCATGAGCATAGTCTGCGTGTTTTTCACGATAGCGATACTGGGCGCACTAGCGGGTATGCAAAGCGCCAAAAACCAGTTTGAAAACTTCCTGGATCAGGATCAGGCGCTACTGCAGGCGACAACGGAGATGTATGCGCAAGGGTTGCAGATGGGCCAGGCACTGCGCAATGTCGTGCTGAACCCCGCCAACCTGCAAGGCAAGAAAAACATGGATGCAGGCGCCGCCGATTTTGACGCAGCGCATAAAAAAGCCGTGCAGCTGGCGCAATCCCAACCGGACACCTTGCGCAAGCTACAGGACATTGCTGGTATGCGCGCAAAGCAGGACGCAGCACAGATGGCCATCATCGGCCTGGCGAAAACAGACCAGGCTGCCGCCATACAGACGCTGAACCGCGATGAAACACCTGTTTGGCGGGATATGCGCACAATTTTGCTTGAGATGTCCAAGACAAAAAATGCCGAAGTAGCCACCATCAAGACCGACCTTATCGCCTTCACCAAAAAAATGCTGCTGGTCAGCATCTTGCTCGGCGGCTTGTCGGTTGCCGCTGCGATAGCGATTGCCTACTGGCTGTCCCGCAATGTGATGGGTCAGCTAGGCGGTGAGCCTGGTTACGCGGCGCAGATTGCTCAGAGTATCTCATCCGGTGACTTTACTAACGATATCCGCCTGCAACGTGGCGATGCCAGCAGCTTGCTGGCCAACATGAGCCAGATGCAGGACAAGTTATCTGCTATCGTCGGCGAGGTGCGTCACGGCACAGAAACCATTACTGTCGCGTCGCAGGAAATCGCGTCCGGCAATGCCGACCTGTCTTCACGCACTGAATCACAAGCCAGCTCACTGGAAGAAACGGCAAGCTCGATGGAAGAGCTGACCAGCACGGTCCGGCAGAATGCCGACAATGCGCGCCAGGCTAACCAGCTGGTGGTGTCCGCCAGCAGTGTGGCCGTCAAGGGCGGCGCGGTTGTCTGCCAGGTTGTGGAAACGATGGGTTCCATCAAAGACAGCTCACGCAAGATTGTCGACATCATCGGCGTCATCGACGGCATCGCTTTCCAAACTAATATTCTGGCATTGAACGCCGCGGTGGAAGCAGCACGTGCCGGCGAGCAGGGCCGCGGTTTTGCCGTGGTGGCCTCCGAAGTGCGCAACCTGGCGCAGCGCAGCGCTGGCGCGGCGAAAGAAATCAAGACGCTGATCGGCGATTCTGTCGATAAGGTAGACCAGGGCAGCAAGCTGGTAGATGAAGCCGGCAAGACGATGGATGAAATTGTCGCCAGCGTGCAGCACGTCGCCGACATCATGAGCGAGATCACGGCAGCCAGCCAGGAACAGAGTTCCGGCATTGAGCAGGTGAACCTGGCGATCACGCAGATGGATGAAATGACGCAGCAGAATGCAGCACTGGTGGAGCAGGCGGCCGCCGCAGCGCAGAGCATGCGGGATCAGTCCGGCCATCTGTCCGAGGTCGTCAGCCAGTTCAGGATCAACGCCGCGCACACAAGCCCGTCCACACCAACCCAGCAACGGCCGGTTTCGAGGCCGCCGATGCGGGCGCGTGCCGCTTAATCCATCATGAAGTGGCGAAGCTGGCGGCGGATTGCTCGCCGCCACTATCTGTTCGCGGCGAATGCGCAGCCGCCTGCACTACCGCTGCTGTCACTGTTGCTGTCACTGGTGCTGTTGCGAGCACCGGCAGCGTCACGGTAAAACAGCTGCCCTTGCCCTCTTCACTAGTCAGTTCTATGCTGCCGCCGTGCTTCTGCACGATGCCGTAGCTGATGGCCAGCCCGAGGCCGGTGCCCTGGCCTACCGGCTTGGTGGTAAAGAAGGGGTCAAAAATACGGCCTGCATTTTCCGCGGAAATGCCGCTGCCGTTATCGCTAATGGCGATGGTCACCACTGCGCCATAATGCCTGGTAAGGATCGTGATCACGCCGCGTGTCTCCAATGCCTGCGCAGCATTGACCAGCAGGTTCATGAATACCTGGCTGATTTCACCGATCACGCATTCCACCAGCGGCAAGTCGCCGTAATCCTTCACCACGTCGGCCTTGTAGCGGATCTCGTTGCTGGCCATGCTCAACGTGCTGTCCAGCGCCTGGTGCAGGTCGGCGGGCACGCACAGTGCCTGCTGCTCCATCCGCGAAAAATCCTTCAGCGACTGCACGATCTTGCTGACCCTGCAGATGCCCTCCCTGGCATCGGCTACCACCTCAATCAGGTCGGCACGCACATAGTTGACGTCAATACCGGCCTTGACCGCCTGCAGCCGCTTGCTGGCCGTCAGGTTAGGATCAAGCTGCATTTCCACGCTGCGGTAAGCATCCAGCAGTTGCAACAACTTGTTTGAATGGCGCGACAATACCGTCAGGTTGGAATTGACGTAACCAAGCGGATTATTAATTTCATGCGCGATACCGGCGGCCAGCTGGCCTATCGACGCCAGCTTTTCTGCCTGCGCCAGCCGGGTTTGCGCCGCTTTCAATTCCGATTCCGCCAGCATCGTCCCGGAGATGTCCTTGGCAATGGCAAATACGCCGACGATATTACCGTCCACCACGATAGGCAGATTGGTGATGTTCACATGGAAGCGGCTGCCGTCAGGCCGGTAGCCTGCCATATCGTAGTTCTGCGGCTGTCCCTGCATGGCCATCCGTATCATCGCGCTGACGCGCACGCGGTCTTCGCTGGCGACTATAGGCAACAGCGGCTGCCCGATGGCGGACTCGGCTGCATGCCCGGTGATACGCTCCACCGCCGCATTGCCGGATACAAACCTGCCTTGCAGGTCGTAGGAATAGACCGCATCAGGATGGAAATCGAACAGCGAGCGATAGCGCTGCTCGCTTTCACTGAGTTGCAACTGCGCGTGTTTCAACTCTGTGATGTCACGGCCTACGCCTATCATCATGCCGTCAGAGGCTGACCAGTGAGCCGTCCAGCTGATCGTGACGGGCTTGCCGTTCTTATGCAGGTAACGGTTTTCAAATCCGTGCAGTTCTGCGCCATCCATGATGGACTGCGCGGCACGCAAGGTTTCGACCTTGTCTTCCTCGTACAAAAAATCCAGGAAACGCTGGCCCAGCAACTCATCCCGGTTATAACCCAACACCCTGAGCCATGCGTCATTGACCTCTACCAGCAGGCCATCCGCATTGATGGCGCAGATCAGATCCCTGGCATTGGACGTCAGCAGCAAGGTTGATTGCAGCCTTTCATTGGCCTGCGCCAGCGCATCATCCTTGCGATGCAACTGACGGCGCAGCCTGGCCATAATCCAGGCCACCAGAACCAGCGTCACGCAGATGACCAGGAAACGGGCTTCCATCTCCGCCGTGTAGGTAAACCAGTGCCCGGGCATGGAAAAATAAAAGGCCATGTAGCCCAGCGCTATCAGCGTACTGATGACGCTACTCCACAGGCCGCCGACGAAAGATGCGTAGATGACGGCCAGGATCATGACAGGCGATGGATTCGGGATACGCAGCGGCGTATCCTGCAGCCATTGCATGGCCACTATCAGCGCCACCGTCAATACCGGTCCACTGGCGACCAGCAAAGGCTGTACGTATTTTTTCCCGTTCATGCTGGTCATCCCATCATCCCGGCTGCAGGCTTGTGTCATCACCCATGCGCTGACGCAGTCGGCGATTTTCCATCAGCAGTTCATGATGGCGGAAAGCTTCCCTGACCGAGGCGATCAGCATCTCATCGTCCCAGGGTTTGACCATGAACTTATAGATGGCGCCGCGGTTGATCGCTTCTGCAATCGAATCGAAGTCGGCGTAGCCGCTCAGCACCATGCGCACGCTTTCAGGGTGGATGTCTTTCGCCAGCCGCAGGAATTCTGTGCCGCTCATTTCCGGCATGCGCTGATCCGCCAGTATCACCGCCACCTCGTTTTCTGCCAGTATCTCCAGCGCCATGGCCGCCGTGCGGGCCAGCAGGATGCGGTAGCCGTCCGGCTTCAGCAGACGGGCCAGGATGCGCAGGATATTTTCTTCGTCATCGACCAGCAGCAGCGTGCGCGAGCTTTCCTCATCGGTTACCGGGATATCCAGCAGGCGCGGCCTCATCATCAGGCGTTCGGTAATCTGCGCCGCCGGTTCCGGGCGGCACAGCAGGTAACCCTGTAGCTCGTCGCACTGATGGCGCCGCAAATAATTCGCCTGCGCTTCGGTCTCCACCCCTTCGGCGACGACATGCAGCTTCAGGTTATGCGCCATGTTGATGACGGTGCGGCAGATCGCCGCATCATCAGGATCGACGGTGATATCCCGCACAAAAGAACGGTCTATCTTCAGCGCATCGATAGGGAAGCGCTTGATGTAGCTGAGGCTGGAATAGCCGGTGCCAAAATCGTCGAGGGAAATCCGCACACCGATGTCCTTGATGCGCTTCAGCGCCGTGATGAACATTTCCGGACTTTCCGTCGCCAGCGACTCGGTGATTTCAAGCTCCAGCATCGCCGCCGGCAGGCCGCTTTCCAGCAATGCGCTTTCTACCATTTCGCAGAAACCCTGGTGCCGGAACTGTGCCATCGATGCATTGACTGAAATAGGAAAATTCGACAGTCCTTCATTGTGCCAGGCCTGGTTCTGGCGGCAAGCCTCGCGCGTAACCCACTCGCCTATCGGGATGATTAGATTGGATTCTTCTGCAATATGGATAAACTCCAGCGGCGGCACCATGCCGCGCTCCGGATGCTGCCAGCGCACCAGCGCCTCCATGCCGCAGACTTCTCCTGTGTGCGTGCTGACCTTGGGCTGATAGTGCAGCCGGAATTCATTTCTCTCCAGTGCCTGCCGCAATTCGGTTTCGGTATCGCGCCGCTGAGACACCTTGACGCCCATCTCGGACACGTAGAACTGGAAATTGCCGCGGCCGCTGGCCTTGGCCTTGTACATCGCCATATCAGCCGACTTCAGCAAGTCGTTGACCGTTTCGCCGTCATTCGGATAGATGGCGACGCCGATGCTGGCGTCGACGCTGATCTCTTGGCCATCGATACGCAACGGCGCGCGCAGATTGCAGAACATCCTGTTGATCACCTCCTGCATCTCGCCGACGGCATTGATATCCGGACAGATGACAACGAACTCGTCGCCACCGAAGCGCGACACCGTATCGCCGGCGCGCAAGCTGCAGACAAACCTTTCTGCAACGGCTTTCAGCAGACGGTCGCCGATGTTGTGTCCCATCGTATCGTTGATGCTCTTGAAATGATCGACATCGACAAACGCCAGGCCGATCAGCCGCTTATCCCTTCGTGCAAAACTGATCGCTTGTGCCATGCGATCTTCCAGCAGATTCCGATTAGGCAGACCAGTCAGGCTGTCGTGGCTGGCCTGGAATGCCAGTTCATGTTCATAATTGACGCGGTCGGAAATATCGGTCAGCGTGCCGACAAAATGCGTGACGTCACCATCGGTATCGCGCACCGGCGATATCTTCAGGCTGTTCCAGAATGGCGTGCCGTCCTTGCGGTAGTTGCGCAGTATCGCTCGTCCCTCGGTCTTGTCGCGTAGCGCGTTACGCAGTTCCACCAAGCCCATCTGCCCGGTGTCCTGGCCTTGCAGGAAGCGGCAGTTCCTGCCAACCACTTCGTGCGACATATAACCGGTTACTTTTTCAAAGGCCTGGTTGACGGAGATGATGGGCATATCGGCCGCCAGCGCATCACAGATCAGCACGCCGTCGCTGGTGGATTCCAGTGCGCGCTTGTTGAGTATCAGCGCCTGCTCCGCCGTTTTGCGGGCGGTAATATCCTGCAGCACGCCGGTGTATCTGAGCGCGGTGCCGTCTGCATTCCTTTGCATGACGCTGCGCTCTTCGACGTAACACAGGCTGCCATCCCTGCGCAGCAGCTTGTAGTCGATGATGCTTTCCTGCTGGATGCCGTCAAACAGCACGCGCCGTGCCGCCCCTACCCTGCCCTTGTCTGCCGGATGCACCAGCTTCATGAACTCGTCCACGCCAAGGCTGGCAGTGGATGGATCGATGCCCAACATGTCGCAAACCGCGGCCGATGTCTTCATCACGCGGCTGGTGCAATCTATGCTCCAATCACCCAACCCGGCCAGCTTCTGCGCTTCCAGCAACTGGTTTTGTATCTCCACCATCTTGCGGTAATTACGCTCGCGCTCGATTGCCACCGCAGCCACGCCGTTCAGATTGGCAGTGATACTGACTTCGGCTTCGGTCGGCGGCCGGCTGTCCTTATAGTAATTGGCGACGGTGCCGACCAGCGCGCCATCCGAAACAAAAATCGGCATCGACCAGCAGGCTTTATAACCGTGGGCCAGCGCCGCTTCCTTATAGTCCCGCCACAAAGGATCGTTTGCGATATCGGTGACGACTACCGTCTCGCGCCGGAACACCGAAGTGCCGCAAGAACCGGCGGCCGGCCCTATCTTCTGCCCGTCAATTGCCTGCCGAAATCCCTCGGGCAAACTCGCGCCGGCAGCGTGGTACAGACGCTGGCCGTCTTCCGCCAGCAGCATGACGCTGGCCGCCATATTATCCGACTGTTTTTCCATCAGATAAGTCAGCTGCTGCAATACCTCAGCCAGCGGTTCACCACGGGTGGCGCTTTCCAGTATCCGTGCCTGTCCCAGAATCAGCTCTTCGCTCTTCCTCTGCAGCGTGACATCGCGTGCCACGCACATTTTCGCCATCGCCCCCTGATAATCAAACGGCGATGACGATACTTCCATATCAAAATAACGGCCATCCAGGCGCCGGCCGCGGACTACCACTGTCGGATTGCGCAAACCCTGTTCCGCCCTGACCGTGCGCCTGTGCATCAGCGGCCAGTCTTCCGGGTGAAACAGCTGCCGATACGGGTAGTTTTGCATCGTGTCCGTGTCGACAGTACCAAACAGCCTGCGCCCGGCCCGGTTGATGAAACGCAGGAAACCGTTCTGGTAGATATAGATGCTGTCGGGCGAAAGATCCACCAGAGTGCGGTAGCGTGATTCCGTTTCGCGGATTGCAGTTTCCGCCGCCAGCTTGGCCTGCTCCTGTACTTCCTTGTCCATGAAGAAGGAGATGGCGCTCGCCATCTCGCCCATCAGTTCCGTATTTTCTTTATCAAAATATCCGGCATGGGCATCGCCGATGGCAAATACACCGGCAACCTGCCCCTGGCAATACAGAGGAAAAGCGCCGGCAGAATGGATATTGGCCAGACGCATTGTCGCTATCCATTCCGCATCGCTGGCGTAGTCTGCATACGAATTCGTCAGGCAGGGTGCGCCGTCCAGCACCGCCCTGACCGCCACGCTATGCTGCTGCAGGACGGTATCGTCCAGGTCATACCTCATCGAGCGCACACGCTGCAGCGACATGCCGGCGCTCGCCGCCGGCATCAGCTCCCGCTGTTTCAGCATGCCTATCCACGCAACGTCGCACATTTTCATCGTCACGGCAGCGTCGCAGATACTCTGGAATAGTTCAGCGGTATCCCGCGAATGGATGATCGCGTGGTTGATTTTTGCAAACACTTCGTAAAAGTGCTGGATGCGCAGCAGACGTGCTTCACCGTCATGCCTGCTCCGGATGTCAGCCAGGATGGAGCGCCACAACGCATCATCCCTGTGCAGCCCGGCACGCAGCCATACTTCTTCCGGACTGGTACTGCCGTCGCTGCGTGTATGCGTGGTGCCGAGCACGTGATAGCCGCCCAGCCCCGCATCGCCGACAAAGCCCAGCCGCTGAAACAGCTGGCTGCTGTAATCCTTGCTGATATCCAGGATGTCTCTGCCTTCCAGCCCACCTTTTGGATAAGCCAGCGCAACACAGGCGGCATCATTGGCATGGACTATGCGGCCCGTGTCGGCATTGACAAGGAAAATCTCGCTGAAGCTGCGGCTGACGATGGCTGCCAGTTGCCCGCCGCCTTTTTCCGCCCACTCTGCCGCGCCGTGTACCCGTAGCATTGCCGCGAGCAGGTCGCACAGGCTGTTCAATACCGACTTCTGTGCATCGGACAGGTTGCCAGGCCGGGTGTCGGCCAGGCATAGCGCGCCCGTCTGCGGCGGGCCTGCAGTGGTGATTACGGCAAAGGGCAGGCAGGCATAAAAACGCAGCCGCGGTTCTGCCAGGACCAACGGGCTTGCTGCGAAGCGGGCGTCGCGCAGCAGGTCGGGCACTTCCATCTGGCCGCGAACAATCGCCTGCTCACAGAAGGCGCTATAGCGTTGCTGCTCCTTGCGGTCATCCCAGCCGTAAGCGGAAACAATTCCCTGATAGCCATGCGGTGCCGGCAACAACAGCAGCGCAGGCATGTCGCAGTAGCTTGCCGCCAGTTCCGCTATCTCCGCATAGACGGCGTGATGACGAATCGCAGATTGCGGCGAAACGCCGGCCGATGCAGGATTCTTTTGCATACCTGAAAGCGTACCGCTTACCGCCATCTGTTTCTCCTGTCACACGTGCAGCTTGAGAGGACACAGGGATCTGCAGTAAAAACCGGTCTTGCCATGATGAAATACTATGGCAAGGTCAGTGCCGATCCGTTTGTTGTAGTTTATAAAAAAAATAACATTTAGAACAGGAAATTATGAGCGCGGCGACAAGGCAGGCGATTTATGATTTCGCCCGGGCAAGTATGCTGCAAATACGCAACGACGACCTAAGCTGACCATACGCTTGCAGAAGCGGTATCATCGTGATATGTCCACACATTTCGCGGCCGGCACGGACACCCGGCTCAATTTCAGGAGCGTAGGCATGCGCGTAGAAAGAAGTGAATTTTTGGGAACGGATGGACAAAAACTGTCTGCCCGTCTGGATGCTCCGGACGGCGATATCCGTGCGTATGCGCTGTTTGCGCATTGTTTCACCTGCGGCAAGGATGTTTTTGCCGCCAGCCGGATTGCACAGGCGCTCACCGCGCACGGCATCGCGGTGCTGCGCTTTGACTTTACCGGTCTGGGTGCCAGCGAGGGCGAATTTGCCAATACGAACTTCTCATCCAACGTGGCTGATCTGGTCGCCGCTGCCAACTATCTGCGTGAGCAGCATCAGGCGCCGCGGCTGCTGATCGGCCATAGCCTGGGCGGCGCTGCCGTACTGGCGGCGGCAGCGGAAATGCCGGAAGTGCAGGCAGTGGTGACGGTTGCAGCACCCAGTGACCCCAGCCATGTAACCGGCCTGTTCAAAGACCATATTGATAAGATACAAAGCGATGGCGAGGCCGAGGTGCAACTGGCAGGAAGGCCGTTCCGCATCAAGCGCCAGTTCCTGCTGGATGCGGCGGAGCATAGCCTGAACGAAAAAATAGCCAGGCTGAGGCGTGCGCTGCTGGTCATGCATTCGCCGCGCGATACCACCGTGGACATTGCAAACGCCATGCAGATTTTTACCGCCGCCAGGCATCCGAAGAGTTTTATCTCGCTCGATGATGCCGACCACCTGCTGAGCCGCAAGGAAGACGCCATCTATGTCGCCAACATGATTGCTTCATGGAGCCAGCGCTATATCAGCGCCAAGGCTGAAAAAGAAAGCGGGCCAGCTGACTAGGCGCTGCTTATGTGCTGCTTACGTGAAAAAAGCCCCTGCGCTTGATGCGGAGGGGCTTTACAGACTGCTGCAATGCAGCGAACTACCGGTATCTTTGACGGGATCAGGCAGCTTCGGCCAGTTCCATTGGACGGGTCTTGAGCTGAAATACTTTCAGCGCCTTGTTCGCATCAGGTACGGCCAGCACTTCAGACACGCCGTTGATCAGTTCTGCGATGCGGTTTTCCAGCGCCTTGGCCTGCGTAGCCAGCACGAAATGCGCAGCCCTTTGAGTCTGTACGATGCTCCAGCGAACTACCGGCGCCAAACCACTACGGTTCAACAGCGACCTTTCCTGTAACCATTGCTCGAAAGACCTGGTGGGCAGGTCACTCTCTATCCATATCAGTTGGTCTGATGTGTTCTTGTTCTGAGACTGGTTACGGATTTGAATTTCGTAGATCATTTTTCAAGACTCCAAAAAGGGGAATCACCACTCGCACGTCACAATCGGCTTGCAAGGATTCGTTAGTTACGTCAGAGAACGTACGAATTCTCGGTTCAGTTGACAACGGATTGAATTTTATTTGGTACAAAACTTTACAAAATGTTAGATTTCATGACAAAAATACTATTTAGACAATTTAAAATCGCTTTTACTTGAATTACACGTCCGGGCTGATGGGGCTTTTTCAAGTAAAGTGCCAATAAATAAATAGTAAAAAAGTATGACAGCCGCACCCGCAAGCCAGCTGCCAGCGTGGCCAAAACCTGCCGCCCCCGGGCGTGATACAGTATCTGCCGTGCAAGCGCGTAAGCCTGTCTTAACGCGCTCGCAGGAAGAAATTTGCCTTCCTGCCAATATTTAATTACCCATTTTGCTGGAGACACTATGTACCTGACTTATTTCAATGACCGCTGGAGCGAGGGCAATACGCCGCTGTTCGGCGCGATGGACCACAGCGTATGGCTGGGCTCTTCCATCTTTGACGGCGCGCGCTCGGTGCGCGGCCATATGCCCGACCTGCGCCTGCATCTGCAGCGCGCCATCCAGTCGGCGGAAAGGGTGGGATTGCGCTGCCCGTACACCGTGGATGAAATGGAGGCGCTGGTCAAAGAAGGCATCAAACAGTTTCCGGCAGATGCGGAGCTGTATATCCGCCCGCTGGTATTCGCCACCGACGGCCTGCTGATTCCCGAGGTGGATAAGTCAGGCTTTGCGCTGACGCTGTTTGATGCGCCTATGCCGCCATTCTCCGGTTTTTCCGCCTGCCTGTCCGAGCTGCGCCGCCCCGATCCGCTGATGGCGCCGACCGACGCCAAAGCGTCATGCCTGTACCCGAATACCACAAAGGCGCTGCGTGAAGCCAAGCAACGCGGTTTCGACAATGCCGTCGTCTGCGACATGCACGGCAACGTGGCCGAATTCGCCAGCGCGAATATTTTCCTGGTCACCGCCAGCGGTGAGACCGTTACCCCTGTGCCCAACGGCAGCTTCCTGTCCGGCATCACGCGCGCCCGTGTCATCGCGCTGCTGGCCACGGCCGGCATCACCGTCACCGAACGCAGCGTCAAGCCGGAAGAGCTGGCCACCGCCAAAGAAATTTTCAATACCGGCAATTTCGGCAAGGTCATGCCATGCACGCGTTACGAATCCCATGAGCTTGCTATTGGCCCGGTAGCCAGCAAAGCGCGCGAATTGTACATGGCGTACATGGAAGCAAATTAAGAAACAAATATCGCCGGGAACAAGAGGGGAATATCCCCGATCCGGTGATCCCCCTCTCCCGCGTGCGGGAGAGGGTTGGGGTGAGGGGAGTTGCTCTGAGGTAGAAAATTTTTTTGCTATGGACAGCCAACATAAAACCAGGAAGATTTATTGTCTTCCATAATTTCTCCCACCCAAAGAATGTCCAGCTTCATTTATACCCTCCCTAGCGCGCCGACCACAGCATTGCCAACCCCGATATCAGCATCAGGCCGTCCATCAGCAAACGGAAAAAATCCGGCTCCAGCTTCAGCACAAAGCGCTTGGAAAAATAAGAACCTATCATCAGTGATGAGCCGATGATCAGGCCCTTGATAATGGCGCCGCCCGGTAACGCGCCGAAGTAACGGAAGGTCACCGCCTTGCTCAGATAAACGCCGAGCGAGCCCGCCGCCTCGGTAGCCAGGAATGCCCCTTTGACCAGACCATAAGCAAGGAAGATAGGCGCGTTGATCGGCCCGGTAGAAACAACGATACCGGTCAGGAAGCCGATCACCGCGCCCACCACCGCCAGGTGCCACAGCTTCAGGTTCAGCTTGCGCGATGACAGCCAGCGCCGCGCCGGTATCATCAATATAAAGAATGCGCCGAGCGTGGCTTCGATGATGTGCGGCGGCACCACCAGCAGCGTACGCGCGCCCAGTGCCGCAGCCGGGATACCGGTAATCGAATAGACGCCGCATGCGCGCCAGTCTATGTCGCGCCACCACACCATGATGCGCGACAGGTTCGCCATCAGCGCGGCAATCGCCATGATAGGAACCGCTTCGCGCGGCCCGTATTCAATGACCAGTACCGGCATCAGCATGATCGAGGAGCCGAAGCCGACTATGCCGCTGATGGTGCCGGCGATCAGCCCCACCGCGAGTATGAAAAACCAATCCATGCAAATTCCCTGTGCGTTTTTTGTATTATTTTGCTTGTTATTTTGCTTAATATTTTGTGTGCTCTTGGCCCGGGCCAGGCAGGCAAAAAAACAAAAGGACGCCGATCAGCGATCAGGCGTCCTTCCGTATTTTGCCATGCCTTACCGTATGCTGCTTAGTAGGCTACAGCCATGCTACTTGCCTATTTGTTTTGGAAAAGCCGGCGCTGTCTTGTGCTGGATTTCCTTATAGGTCTGCAGCTTTTGCAGCACATTGGCGATCGCCGCATCCAGCTGCGTATCATTGCCCTTGTTGACTTCGGCAGGGTCGAGATCCACATCAATGTCCGGCGCCACGCCTTCATTTTCCACATGCCATTCACCGTCAGGCGTGAAGAAGCGGAACAAAGGCACCACCAGGCTGCCACCATCGATCAGGTCAGGATTGGCGGAGATGCCGATCAGGCCGCCCCATGTGCGTTTGCCGATCAATGCACCCAGCTTCAGCCGCTTGAATGCGTAAGGCAGGAAATCGCCGCCGGAACCTGCATCCTGGTCGATCAGCATGGCCTTGGGCCCATAGATCGCACCGCCCGGCGTATCGTAGATCAGGCCATCCCTGTCCTTCCAGCTGGACAGGTAAGGACGGCTCAATACATCAGTGATGTAGTTGGCCGCCTGGCCGCCGCTATTGCGGCGCTCGTCGATAATGACGCCCTGTTTATCTACCTGCGCAAAGAACATGCGGTTGAAATACTGGAAGCCGTCATCAGCAGTATTGGGCAGATACACATACGCCACTTTGCCGTTGGTTTTCTTCTGCACATACTCGCGATTTTTTTCTACCCACTGCCATTGACGCAAGCCGCTTTCATTCGCAATCGGCTGCACGACCACATTGCGGCCCTTGCCCACCGCATCGCTGCTGACAGTCAATGTCACCTGCTTGCCAACCGTGTTTTCCAGCAGTGCATAGATGTTCTTGCTTGCATCCAGCGGCTTGCCGTTGATCGCCATGATGTAGTCGCCTTCCTTGATGCCCAGTCCGGGAGCCGCCAGCGGCGCAGCCAAGAAAGGATTCCAGCGGTCACCTGTGTACAGCATCTTGATACGGTAATGGCCTTTGTCCAGGCTGAAGTCTGCACCCAGCAGGCCAACGCTGGCAGAGCGTTCGCTGTACACGTCGCCGCCGCCTACGCGGTTATGGCCAACCTGCAGTTCGCCTATCATCTCCACCAGCAGGTCGTTCAGGTCTTCCCGCCTCTGCACGCTTTTCACCAGTGCATGGTAGCGTGTATAGATAGCGTCCCAGTTCAGGCCGTGCAGATTAGGGTCGTAGAAGAACTCCTTCTCCATCCACCAGGTTTCATTGAAAATCTGTTCCCATTCTTCACGCGGGTTGACCAGCATACGCACCTGCGACAGGTCCACTGGCTTGGCGTCCAGCTTGTCCTTGGCATCCGATACTTCCAGCGATCCTTTGCCATATTGCAGCATCAGCTTCTTGCCATCCGCGCTGATGTCGTAGCCGGCAATGCCTTTCTTCAGCGACGTCGCCTTGCGGTCCTCAAAACTGAAGCGGTACAGTTCCGCGTCATTCTTGCTGTCTACATCCGGCGGTTCTATGCTGCTGCCGGGCTGCTTTCGCTCCAGGTAAAACAGTGCGCCGTCGGAAGCAACGGCAAGACTGTCGTAGCTGCGTTCTGCAACAGGCAGGGCAACGATGCGCTGTTGCAAACCCTGCAGGTCGATATGAACGGGTTTGACCGGCTTGACCGGTTTATCCTTCTTGTCGGCATCCTTGCCGTCTTTTGCGCCATCCTTGCCATCGGCAGTCTTGGCGTCTTTTTTGGACTCGTCTTTTTTGTCGCCGTCTTTCTTGTCGCCATCAGCACCGGCGCCGTCTTTGGTATCTTTCTTGTCGTCGTCCTTCTTGCCTTCGTCAGCCTCCTTCGGCAGCAAAGGCGATTTGCCGTCTGCGGCCAGCACGGCTACAAACAGGCCGCTGCGCACAGGCCGCTCCTGCGTGGACATATCCAGCCCAACCTGTGATGGGCCGGAGTTGATGGACGCAGTGAAATACAGGTAATCCTTGGCTGCAAACACAGGGTTGTCCGCATGGCTAAGGCCGTCGGTCAGTGTCGCGTTTTTGCCGCTTGTGAAATCATGCAGCCTGATCTGGCTGAAGTGGTTCTCGCCCGCGACCGTGTATGCCAGCCAGCGGCTGTCGGCAGAGAAGGAAATGCTGAAATTCTGGCGGCGCAGGCTGCTGTCGATAGGCGTTACCGTACCCTTGTCCAGCGCGATGGCATACAGGTTCAGATGGTAATCCTGATACACAATAGTCTTGCTGTCAGGCGACCAGCCCAGCAGCTTGTAATAGGCTTTTTTACCGAGGCTGTGGCTCTGCGGTTTTTCCAGCGCGGCCTGGTCCCTGATCACCAGCGAATGCTGCAAACCACCGGCATCCGATATATAGGCAATATGTTTGCCGTCCGGGCTCCACAGTGCGTCTTTCTCGCGCACACCGGAAGTCTCGGTCAGGTTGCGGGTGGAGCCGTCTTTGACAGGTACGGTGAAGACATCGCCGCGCGCAGTCAACACGATCCGTTTCCCGGTAGGCGACAGCTGTGCCGATGTGATGGTGCGGCTCGCATCTTTCCACTGCGGGCGTGCCTGCTGTGCCTGCGCTGTGATACTAACTTGTATTTCCCTGATCTTGCCGCTTGCGGTATCCAGTTCCTTCAGTGCACCGCCTGCTTCATAAACGATGGTCTGGCCGTAGGAACTGGCATTACGCACATCCCATACCTTTTCATTGGTAACCTGGCGCACCGTCTTGGTTTTGCGGTTATACGCAAACAGGTTGGCAGTATCGTCATTGCGGTCGGAAATGAAATACACGTCATCCTGCACCCAGATAGGATTGGTGTCGGTCGCATTTTCATGCGGTACTTTTTCCACGGCGTTGCTGGCCGGGTCGATGATCAGGATAGACGGTGTGGCGCCGCCGCGATACTGGCGCCAGCCTGCATTGGCGACATAGGCCTGGCGGTAAGGGCGATAGGCGAGATGTTTGCCATCGCCGGACCAGCTGCCCTCATAGGCAATCGCTTCCATGACTTTTTTCTCAAAGCCGCCGTCCACCGATATTTCATACAACTGATTACTGCGGTTGTTGGACACCTCGCGCGACGATGAAAACAAGATGCGCTTGCCGTCCGCGCTCCAGCCGCGCACGATATCCTGGCCCGGATGCCAGGTCAGCCGGCGCGGCTGGCCGCCATCTACTGACACCACATAGACGTCGGTGTTGTTGTCATAGCTGGCAGAAAAAGCCAGCCATTTGCCGTCCGGGGAAAACTGCGGGGAAAATTCGGATGCCGGATGCGTCGTCAGCTGCATCGGATGCTGGCCGGCACGGTCCGTCAGCCAGATGTCGCCGGCATAGACGAATGCCAAATGGTCACTGGATACCGCAGGCTGCCGCAGCAGCAGGTTCTGTGCAGCATCTGCTGCATAGGCCGACGGCGCGGACAATCCTGCGCCCAACAGTGCCGCGGCAAGCGCCGGGCCGCTCAACATCTTCAATAACATAGCTTTCCCCATAGTCTGAATCAATGTGTATATTTTTTTTGCGGAACCAGCGTACTTGCAGTAGCAGCCGCTTCTGCCTTGCAGATGGACATACAGCTTACGGCTAAGTTCCTTGCCCGCAGCCACAAAAAAAGGGATGCCCGGTTGCCGGCATCCCTTTTCATCTCTCGCCGCTTACAATGCCGGCCTTATTCTACGTTCAGTTCTTTAAGCAGGTTATCCGCATGATCGACATGCTTCATTTCCCACAGCATGTAGCGCAGATCCAGCTGGATCGAACGTGTATTTTCGTCGTTGAAATCCCAGTCGGAAATGATGGAATCCAGCGTGCCGTCAAATGCCAGGCCTACCAGTTCGCCGTTCGCATTCAGCGCGGCAGAACCCGAATTGCCGCCAGTGATATCCAATGTCGCCAGGAAGTTGACCGGTACCGATTTCAGGCTGGGTTCGTAGTACTTGCCGAAATCCTTGGCCTTGATCGCGTCCAACTGTGCTTTCGGCGCATTGAATTCGCCTGTGCCGGTTGCCTTGGCAGTGATACCGTTCAGCGTAGTGAAGGCTTTCCAGCTGGTGCCATCGGCGCCGGTAGCGCGTCCAGCCACTTTGCCGAAGGTCACGCGCAATGTGCTGTTGGCATCTGGATATACGGCTTCACCTTTGCTGTGCATGTAGGCGATATGCGCTTTCATGTAGTTGGCATAGGCTTGCTGGGTTTTGCCGCCCAATTCTTCGTCGCGTGCTTCACGCTTCAGGCTTTCGTCATACATGGCAACTGCTGCCTTGATGAAGCTGTCATTGCTGGCCTTGAAGTCTGCCGGCTTGCGGTCCAGCCAGGCGGCGCGTTCGTCCTTGTCGCCCAGCTTGCTGCCCGCATACAGTTTATCCAGCAAAGGCTTGATATCGGCTTCTTTCATTCCGGCTTTCAGGCCCAGCGCTGCATCAAAGTTGGCATTGTGTTCCGCCGCGGGCTGCGCTGCGTATTCAGTGAGGAAATTCAAGGTCAACGCCTTGTCCACACCTTCATCGTAGCTGCGCTCGATTGCCGCCACACCGGATTTGAAACGCGGCAGGTCACGCATCTGGAAGCCTGATTTACGTTCTGCATCAGGCTTGCCGGATTCGTTGGCCAGGCGATACAGGCTGCGCGCAGTATTCAACAAACGTGGTGATGAATAGGCCAGCAGGAAATCGCGGCGGTTTTGCGCATCGCGCTCGGCAATCAGTTTTTCCACCTGATCGATATCCGAAGCGTAGGCTTTCTTGCGCGCGGCATCTGCATTGACCCAGGCTTTCAGGTCGTTATGCTCTTTCTGCTTGCGTGCCAGGAAATCGCTGCCGGCATAGCTGTCCAGCATGCCCTGGCGGTTCTTGTAGTAATTGTTGATGCCGGCAACCTGGTTCGCATATTTCAGTTTCTTGTCTTCGCTGTCCTTGGTTTCACGCGCGATGATGGCCAGTTGTTCGCCGGAAGCCTTCACGTACGCCGGATAGTTCCAGTCGAAGGTGTACGACACTTCAGACGGCAGGCGGTGGCGGTTGGTGCGGCCGGGGTAGCCGGTTACCATGACGAAGTCGCCTTCCTTGACGCCTTCCTTGGCCAGACGCAGGTAATGCTTGGGCACGTAAGGAACATTGTCTTTGCTGAAATCGGCAGACTTGCCGTCCTTGCTGACGTATGCGCGGAAATAGCTGTAGTCACCGGTATGGCGCGGCCACATCCAGTTGTCGGTATCGCCGCCAAACTTGCCGACGCCTAGCGGAGGTGCATGCACGAGGCGCACATCCTTGATCTCCAGCTGCTTGATCAAGTAAAACTCCAGGCTGCCGTAGTAGGCCGCCACGTTGCAGCGGTAGCCGGCGTCTTTTTCGCATGCGGCAACCAGTGCTTTCTCATTCTTTTCCATCGCGTCGGCGCGCTTCTTACCGTTCAGCCTGGAGACTTCCGGGGTGATGACCTTGGTGCTGACATTATCGACGTCTGTCGTCACGAACACGCGGCTGCCCGGCGTGGCAGGCAGTTCTTCCGCCAGCGTCTTGGCGAGGAAACCGTTTTCCAGCAGGTTGCGCTCTGGTGTGGAATTGTGCGCGATGCTGTTGTACGCGCAGTGGTGGTTGGTGACCACCAGGCCTTGCGGCGATACAAAAGAAGCGGAGCAGCCGCCCAGGCTGACAATCGCGCCCATGGGGAATTCTGTCAGCTTGCTCAGCGATGCGGGGTCCAGCTTCAGGCCGGCGGCTTTCAGCTGAGCGGCAATTTCAGGCAGTTGCTGCGGCATCCACATGCCTTCATTGGCGAAGGCCAGGTTACTGAGCGCAGACAGGAGTAATAGCGATTTCTTCATTGGCTTTTTATAGATGGTTGAAAAAATATCGGAAGACGGGGCTTTCCAAGGATTGTTTAATATTTTTTCAGGGGCCAGGACATCCAGCCGCAGTCTACGCCGAGCAGCTTATGCCTGGCCTGACCATGTTTGCAAACTATTAAACGTACGCTTAGAGGGAAGGAGTATCTTGGCTTGCCGTAAGCTTGTCAACACCATTTGCTGCTGCGACAGCGGGCACGATTGGCAGCGATCCCTGCCGCAGCAAACCGTACTGCGGCGCAGGCCGATCATTCTTTTGACTTACACCTGAACGCCCGAATTTTTTACAAAGCGGTGAACTATTTGGCACGGATGGAATCTGAGGCGGCCATACCGGGAAGAATCATCTGGATTGGCGTAAAAGATTTTTAAAATAAAACAGCTGGTGACGCTGAATCGCCACACCGGCAAGCGACCTTGGCCTGGCGGCCCGGCCAGCTTATTGGCAGATTTTCAAAATAACAACCATTTCCAGCCATAAGCGCCGTTTTGTGAAATACCCGTTTAATCCCGTCTACCCGCCCCTGTTATCGCTTTCTTTAGCAGCGGGCTGCGGCGCAGGCCGGACGCGGGTTTTCAACACGATACCGGAAGTGGAGAACAGCACGAGGAATTCGGCATTGGCGTCAGCCTGTACTGCCTGCGGCATTGCGGCCCCGCCCGAAGCACCGTAGTAATACACCCAGACCTCAACGCCGCTGTCAAAGCGCAGTATTTTTGTTTTTCCCAGCGCCGCAATGACATCTGCTTTGCTCTGCCCCGCGATAACCCGGCTTTGCGTGGCCGCAGGCGCAATCAGCGTAATGTCGGTCCTCGGCGGCGGAGTCGTTGCGCAGCCGACCAGAGCAAGCATCCCGGCAACGCACGCCGAGACCACGCAATGCGGCCATACTGCCGCACGTGCCGACGAATGCCAAGGCTTCATAACGCCCCCTTGCCCGGCAAGGGATCTGGCGCGGGCGTCCTCTCTTCCCGCATACCGTTCACTGTATCGTCCATATACTCCAGCTGTACCAGCGTATCATCCGGCCAGCTCTTGTCACCCAGCGGCAGGAAATACGTGCGGTCCAACAGCACCTGGCAATCACAGTATTTCAGCTCGGATGCAGACATGGGAATACGGCTGATACCCGCGTACAACTGGTCTACCGACAGCACTACCGTGCGTTCGCCGGATTTCATCGTCACGCCGAACAGCGGCCGGTCTGAAAAGAACAGGTATTGAGGATCAGCGGCGTTGCAATAGTCGAGAGCGCCCTGTATCAGGTTGACCAGCGCGCCGATCAGTGGGGAATCGTTCGATACCAGGCCGGCCTCCATACCCACCTGGCATTCCAGACGCAAATCGCCCAAGCGCCGCGTATCGGACGGCAAACCGGGCGTGCGTATCTCTGTGCGCCAGGTCATGCTGTCGGCCCTGCGGTTGGGCATTACTGCCGCGTCTTCTGCGATGGCCTTGCTGTTACGCTCCAGCGTGAAAGTATTGTCCGGCGCCACCGCTACCGGAATGGACATGGTATCGCCGACGATCTTCAGTGTGATGCCCTGCATGTCGGTATCCGGCTGCCGCGGCAGTAGCTTGTAGCGCAGCGTGGCAGCGGGCGCCATGGCATGCATTTTTTCAAACAGATCCATGCCCTTCAGCATTTTGCGGTAAGACTTGTCCACCGGGTTGCGCAGGCCGCTGACCGTGACGGATGGCGGTTTGCCGACTGGAGCCGGCTGCTGTGCGCATGCAGTTCCACACGCCATCAACGAGATGGAGAGCACGGTCATCAGCGAAAAAACTGGCGCAATAACTGATTTCATGGACCCGGAAGAAAAATGCGATATGACTAAATTTACACCGACATGCATACCGGTGCAGCAATGAACCGTGAGCAAATGTGTGTTGCCTCACTTTTGGCGCGCTTTGCGCTGCCACCTTGCCTCACGTCAATTGACCGTACCTCGCAACTGGAGTAAATTGAGCCGAACTCAAAACACCATGAACAACCGGTAAAGCAAGCAAATGGCAACTTCCCGTAGAGAAAAGCTGGGCGCCCGCTCTGAAAAAAGAGTGCAGGACATACTGGGCGCAGCGCGGCAATTGTTTGCCAGCGAAGGCTACGAAAAAACCACAACGCTGGATATTGCACAGCGCCTTGGCGTCTCCGAGGCCACGGTGTTTACGTATTTCGGCAGCAAGCGCGACCTGTGCATAGAAGTGATCCGGCTATGGTACGAAGATATCTCTGTTGAACTGGAAGGGGAATTGCGCATCGTCGTCGGCACGCGCGCCAAGCTGCAATTTGCCGTACGCAAGCACCTGAACACGCTGCTGCAGGAAGAACGCGGCCTGTGCGCGATGATATTGAGCGAAGGACGCAGCACCGACCCCGAATTTTCCGGCATCATCGCCGACCTCAAACGCAGGTATATCGCCCCTGTCATACAGTTTCTGTCGCAAGCCGTAGAAGCCGGCGAGTTGCGGTCAGATGTCCCGCTGAAGCTGATGCGCGACATGGTCTACGGCCCTATGGAGCACATCCTGTGGGAGCGCATTCTGAAGGACAAAATGCCGGATATCGATGCGGTCGCGGCCCAGCTTACCGCCATGCTGTGGAGCGCCTTTGCACCGCCTCCGCAGTCGCTGCAGCAACTGGCGCAGTTCCGTACTGAAGTAGCGGATGCACTGACGCGCTTAAACCAGGCGCCCGCGTCAACATAGGCGTGCCGCCCTTGCTGCGGGCAAGCTGTTATTTCAGTAGTTCCAGCCTGCCCACTATTTTGGATACCTGCTTCTTCTGCCCTATCAGCGCCACTCCCACATATTTCATGTCGGTCGGATCTATTACCCCAACAGCCTGCTGGAATTCTTCATAATTCTTGGTCAGTTGCCCTTCCAGCGGAAAATCCACAACATCACACTCCGCCGCCAGCGCATCTGTGCGCAGCTTGTGCAGTTCCGCCTGCGAAGCCCCCAGCATGGAGATGCCGACCGGGATCAGCCCCGGATGCGCAAACCCGGACGCATCTACCAGCGCGCCACCCACCAGTTGTGGATGACGCTGCCCTATCGTCAGCGCAATGACGGCGGCAGCATTCGCCAGCCGGCCTACCGGCAAATCCTTATCCAGCACGATAACGCAGCGTGCTGGCGGGGCCGCCGGCACCGTTTCGGCAGTGGCTTCGATAGTGGTTTCGTTTACGCGGACGGCAACAACGGCTTCCAGGGGAATCTGATTCAACATTTTGTCCTTTCCAGTGTTCACATCTAATATTTGAGTATTACTCAAATATAATTCAATGAAGCAAATCAAGTCAACTTTTGATATATAAAATCCTGGTTGAGCTCCACTCAAAATCTTTTCCATATTGATAAGACCCACACGAGAATGACAGGATCAGGCAATCCTTTTGCACGATCCTGCAAACATCAATGTTGATGTCAGAGTAAAATTTCCGCACACGGGCCGCTGCCTGTTTTTTCCATTCGCCATGATCCAGACCGATATCCCTTTCCTGTCACTGATCAGTTCAAGACAACCGACCGAGTTGACCCGCGGCATCGTGCAGCCTTCGTTTTGCATGGTCATGCAGGGGCAGAAAAAAATATTGCTGGGCGATGACGTCATCCACTACGGGGCCGGCGAATATCTGATTTCCACAATAGACATGCCGGCGGCCGGACAGATTATTGTCGCCACCGATGCCAGCCCTTATCTGGGTGCGCGCATAGAGCTTGATGCAAAGGAAATTGCAGCCATCCTCATCGAAGCAAAAATCAGCGTGCCCGCCAATCTGAAATCGGGTCTTGGCGCTTTTGTCGGCAAGGCTGACGAGGAATTGCAGGAAGCCGTGCGCAAGCTGTTACGTTTGCTGGACAAGCCAAAGGACGCCGCTTTTCTGGCGGATTCGCTGAAGCGTGAAATCCTGTACCGGCTGCTGACCAGCGAATACGGTCCCAGGATCTACAACAACCTCGTCATCGATCGCCAGCAACTGGGCATAGGCAAGGCCATAGAATGGCTGAAGCAAAATTTCACGCGCCATTTTCAGATAGAAGAACTGGCCAGCGCGGCAAACATGAGCGTTTCCAGCCTGCACCACAAGTTCAAGGCGGTAACCGCAATGGGGCCGCTGCAATACCAGAAACAGCTAAGGCTGAACGAAGCGCGCAAGCTGCTGCTGTCGGGTGCGATGGACGCTTCCACTGCGGCCTACCAGGTCGGTTATGAGAGCCAGTCCCAGTTCAGCCGCGAATACCGCAGGCTGTTCGGCGCGCCGCCGATGCAGGACGTCAAGAGTCTGCGCATCAAGATGGCGCCAGGTGTCTTGCAGATTTAGGCAAACATCTTGCAGGAACCGGCCTGTCGGCAAACAGCCGCCATCCCTAGAATGAACTCGTCATCACTCAACGAGGTTCATATGAAAAACATCACGCAGATTTATATCAACGGCCGCTTCGTCGCACCGCACGGCAGCGACACGATGGAACTGATCAACCCCAGCACCAATGAAGTCATTGGCAAAGTGGCTTTAGGCAATGAGCAGGATACGCAGGACGCCGTGGCAGCGGCCAAGGCGGCGTTCAAGACCTTCTCCAGGACCAGCAAGGAAGAACGCATCGCCTACCTGCAGCGCCTGCATGACGCCGTCAACGCGCGCACCGGCGACATGGTTGCCGCAATGGTGCAGGAATACGGCGCATCACTGCAGTTTGCGACGATGTCCTGCGAATATGCCGCCAAGAGTTTTCTGCAAGCTGCCGATGTGCTGCGCAGCTTTGAATTCCAAAAGGACGTTGGCCGCTCCCGCGTTTCGCTGGAACCGCTCGGCGTGGCCGCGCTGATCACGCCATGGAACGCTAGTTCCAGCTTTATCTGCAACAAACTGGCAACGGCACTTGCCGCCGGCTGCACGGTTGTTATCAAACCTAGTGAAATGAGTGCGATGCAGACGCAGATCATCACCGAATGCCTGCATGAAGCGGGGCTGCCGCCCGGTGTGTTTAATATCGTCAATGGCCGCGGCGATGTCGTCGGCGCAGAACTGACCCGCCATCCTGATGTGGCGAAAATATCATTCACCGGCTCCACGCTGGTGGGTAAGAGCATCGCCCGTGGCGCGGCTGATACGCTGAAGCGGGTAACGCTGGAACTGGGCGGCAAGTCGCCCAATGTGCTGCTGGATGATGCCGACCTGGAAAAAGCTATCCCCCTGGCTGTGATGGCGTGCTACATGAACAACGGCCAGGCCTGCATTGCCGGTTCGCGTCTGATCGTGCCCGAACAACAGTTGGAAGAAGTCAAACGCCTGGTAAAAATAGCAGTGGAGCAACAGGTAAGAGTGGGCAACCCCGCCGACGCATCGACAACCATAGGCCCGATGGTCAGCAAAAAACAGTATGAGCGGGTGCAGCAGTACATCCGCCTCGGCCTGGAACAGGGCGCCGAACTGCTGACTGGCGGCGAAGGTCACCCAACCGGGCTGGAAGCTGGCAATTTCGTCAAGCCCACGGTATTTGTCAATGTGACCAGGGATATGCGCATCGCGAGGGAAGAAATTTTCGGCCCTGTGTTGTCCATCATCAGCTACAAAACCGAAGAAGAAGCGATAGAGATTGCCAACGACACCGATTATGGCTTACAAGCCTATGTCAGCTCCGCCGACTATGACCGCGCCAGCCGCGTGGCATCGCAGATCGTGGCCGGCAGGGTATTGATCAATTGCCTGGACCACGATCCTCTGGCGCCTTTTGGCGGCTTCAAGCAATCCGGCATAGGCAGGGAATACGGCGTTTACGGCCTGGAAGAATATGTAGAACCCAAGGCTTTCCTGGGCAGCAGGGGCGCATAAGGCGGCCATGCCTTACGGAGAATCTGGCTGGAGAATCTGGCAAAAACAGGCAGAACAAACAGTATCATTAAGCTATCTGCGTAAGCTATTTCAGTAAGCTAAAAACGGGACCTTCGGGCCCGTTTTTGTTTTTAACTTGCATAAAAGCAAAATGAAAAAGATCGTTAATCTCTATGCGATGGAAAAACATTTCCAACAAGAACGTTTATAATCACAAGTAATCAGGGCACTGCTTACTTACGCCCGAACAACATTAATTTTGCATCCACCGGCAAAACCCCGGACAGCGCCAATCCCGATCGGCTACCATGCCTTTACTCAGGGTGCGCGTCCAGAACTCATGCATACCCACCGCAAGGCAGGCGTCCGAACGGTCATTGAACACACACCTATCTATGTTAGCTGCGCATTACGACTCCCTGCTGGTATTGATCTCGATCACGGTCGCGGTCCTTGCCTCCTATACCGCACTCGATATGGCGGGCAGGATCAATTCTGCGCAACAAAAAGGCGCTGCCTGGTGGCTGGCGGGCGGCGCCATCGCCATGGGCATAGGCATCTGGTCCATGCACTTTATAGGTATGCTGGCCTTCAGGCTGCCGATTGCGCTCGGTTATGACCTTGGCCTGACGTTTTTGTCATTGGTGATTGCCGTCATTGCCTCCGGCTTTGCGTTGTGGCGCATCAGCCAGCCTACGCTGCCCATGCGGCAGCTCTGCATCAGCGCGGTACTGATGGGCGTGGCCATTGCGGCCATGCACTATACCGGCATGGCTGCAATGCGCATGGCGCCCGGCATCCAGTACGACCCGCTGCTGTTCAGCGTTTCGGTTGCCATCGCAATCGCGGCGTCCGGCGCCGCGCTGTGGATCGCTTTCATGCTCAGGAAAAATACGCCACGCGTCAGGCTGGCCAGGGCCGGCGCAGCATTGGTCATGGGGGCTGCCATCGTCGGCATGCACTATACCGGTATGGCTGCAGCCAACTTCCCTCCCGGCAGCGTCTGCCTTTCTGCGGGCCAGGGCGTAGGCCCGGGCTGGCTGGCGGTCGTCGTCTGCGTAGTGACGCTTGCCATCCTGACCATTGCGCTGCTGACTTCAGTGCTGGACTCCAGACTGGAGTCGCAGACCGCCAAACTGGCCAAATCGCTGGCGGTTGCCAACCAGGAACTGTCGCGGCAGGCGCTGCAGGATAACCTGACCAAGCTGCCCAACCGCACGCTGCTGGAAGACCGCCTGGAACAAGTCATTTACAAGGCAGCACGCGCGCATAGCCGCTTTGCACTGATGTTCCTGGATCTGGATGGTTTCAAGGCCATCAACGATTCCCTCGGCCACCATATCGGTGACCTGCTGCTGATTGATGTTGCACACCGGCTGCGCAATGCGCTACGGGCGCAGGATACCGTGGCCCGGCTGGGCGGCGATGAATTTGTCGTATTGCTGGAAGTGGCCGATCCTGAGGACGCCGCACCTATCGCCGACAAGATCGTCAGGATCATCGGCCTGCCTTACCATATCGACAAATACTCACTGTCCGTATCCACCAGCATAGGCATTGCCATCTATCCGGAGGACGGCGCCTCGCGGCATGATCTGCTGATCAACGCAGATGCGGCGATGTACCATACCAAGGCAGCGGGGCGCAACGGCTACCACTTCTTTGAAACCTCGATGAATACCAATGCGCACAACCAGCTGGAGCTGATGCAGGATTTGCGGCTGGCATTGGAGCGCAAGGAATTTCAGCTGTATTACCAGCCCAAGTTCACCGCATCCGACGGCACCATGACCGGTGCCGAAGCGCTGATACGCTGGCACCATCCGCGCCGCGGCCTGGTAGCACCCGATAATTTTATTCCGATGGCGGAGAAAACCGGCCTCATCATCCCTATCGGCGAATGGGTACTGAACGAAGCCTGCCGCCAGCTGCGCGCGTGGCACGACATGGGACATCCGGAATGGAAGGTTGCTGTCAACCTGTCAGCCGTGCAGTTCGCCAATGAAAACCTGCTGAACCTGGTGCAATCCACGCTGGTGCGCCACCGCTTGCCACCGCAAAGCCTGATCCTGGAAGTGACCGAATCCACGGCCATGCAGGATGTCGATGCCAGCCTACTGACGCTGAACAAGCTGTCGGATGCCGGCGTGGATATTTCCATCGACGATTTCGGTACCGGCTACTCCAGCCTGCTGCACCTGAAGCGCATGCCCGCCTGCGAACTGAAGATAGACCGCGGCTTCATTAATGAACTGGAACGCGGCTCCGACGATGCCGCCATCGTCTCTGCGATTGTCGCCCTGGGACGCTCGCTGAACCTGCGCATCGTTGCCGAAGGCGTAGAAACTGAGAAGCAGAGAGATTTCCTGACCGCGCTGGGTTGCAACGACTTGCAGGGCTATCTGCTGGGCCGCCCGATGACACCGGAAAATTTCATCGCCGCAGTGGAAACCACTAACAGTCTGGCGGCATAGCGACAAAAATTGCGCCATTACAAGGTCGCAATTCCTCCAGATAATTACTCCGGATGACCAGCTGCTCCGCTCCGTGGAATTAGTGGGAAGAGACAAAGATAGAATCCGCTGCAGGCGGAAGTGAAAAATTCTTCTTCATGCGCTCTACTTCTTCCCCCGGGCTACGGCCGAACAGGCGCTTGAATTCGCGGCTGAACTGCGAAGGACTTTCATAACCCACCTCGGCGCACGCCGCACCTGCAGTAATGCCGCTCCTAAGCATCAACAGCCGCGCCTGGTGTAGCCGCGTTGATTTCAGATACTGCATCGGCGACGTGTCGGTCACCGTCTTAAAATGCGCGTGGAAAGTCGTGGTGCTCATGCCGGCTTCCGCCGCCAGCTGCTCCACATCCAACGGCTGGTGGAAGCACCCATGGATCTTGCGGATCGCCTTCGATATCTTGCCGAAATGCCCCTGCATCGTCAGCGCGGCCCGCATCGAGCCTCCCTGCTCTCCGGTAAATACACGAAAATAAATCTCGCGCACCAGCGCCGGCCCCAGCAGCAAAGCTTCCACAGGCGAACTCATCGCCTCCAGGAAGCGCAGCACGGACGCGCTCAACTGCCTGTCCATCGGTGTTGACACCATGCCCTTAGGAGCGGCATCTGCCGCGCCGGCGACCTGATCCAGTTGCAGCATCAACTCCGCCGCCAGACTGAAATCCAGCCGCAGGTAAATCGCGAGCATCGGTTCTTCTTCGCTGGCTTCGGTTTCCATGGAAAACGGCACCGGCACCGACACCACCAGATAGTGCTGCGCGTCGTAGACATACACATCGTCGCCGAGAAAGCCGCGCTTACGTCCCTGGCACACAATCACGATGCCAGGATCGTACAACACCGGCGTACGGTTCAGCGGACGGTTGGAACGCAGCAAGCGCACGTCGGGAAGCGGCGTCAGGTTGTAGCCTTCCAGCGGCGCCAGCCGGCCCAGCAATGCAACCATGCGCTGCTGCACCACGCTCGCCTGTCTATCTTGCTGCTGCACATTTTTCTGCTGCATAAGTACCCGCTGGATAAAAATTGAATATGCCGAATATGCTGAATATGACACTTACCAACGCAAAACTCCAGCGTCTCAGAGGAATAGGCAAACAAGACAGACGAACGGATATTCGGTTTACAGCGACGCGCTTCTAGAATGCATGCATCTGCACTGATGCAGCGCGGCCCGGGG
>JAYSKH010000032.1:0-12707 GCA_043726505.1 Undibacterium sp.
ACCTGCTGCGCATATTCGCTGGCAGAACGCTTCAGGTTCGCCATCAGGTAAAAGGTGTAGATGAACAGTGTCAGGCCGGTGGAAGCCAGGTCCAGCCGGGGTAGCGCAAACACGGCGGCGGAAGGCAGCATCAGCATCAGGATGGTAATGCGCGCCTGCGCCGGGTGCAGCGCAAAAGCCTGGCTGGCGGCCGTGCCGAAGGCCACTGTCGCAATGACGGCCACCATGACGGTGCTGTCCGGCCGCAACTGCATCCAGCCCACAATTGCCGGAATCACGCCCCATACCGCAGAGCCCAGATGCTGCAAAAACCACTGCTCGCGCGTCCACAACGTATACGCCTCGGCGGAAGAGCCGGGAGCCGGCGGACGGTGCCGGTAGCGCAGCACCCACAACACCAGAAAGGCCACAATCGGCAACGCGGAATACAGCGGCCAGCGGTGGTGGTAGCCGGCAATGGCTAGGATCAGCACACAGCCCAGCAGATAAAACACCGGGCCGATCAGCGCGCGCTTATACAGGTCTTCGCTGGTGCGCTTGTTCCTGTAGATGCCCGCTTCCAGCGAGGACGCCAATGACGGTAGCGTCGTGGAGGCGTTATGTAGAGGGGCGGCAGGTTCGGTCATGCTTTTTTTCGGTATGGCCGCGATGGCAAAGGGAAAGTCCAAACGCGTGTCAGGGGTTATTGCCTATGATACACACCACCAGTGATGAAGGCCACGGAGATGTTGTATTGGAAGCGGAGCATGGGTTTTTAGTCAATTATTTAACAAATGCAAACGGTAGGTAGTTTTTTGTTTGTTAGCTCAATATTTTGGATGGTCGTTGCTCCTGACTGTAGACCGATATGAGCAGCCGTCTTTTCTGGTTAAACATGACGATACACTTTCGTCTAGAGCAGATGCACGCATTCTTGTTTGCCATGATCGCCATGATTCCTTTAATTTTCCTTCATGGAGGCTTACGACAACGAGCTGAGTTTTATTTTTTTCCCAGTCCGGATAATGTTTCCGAAGGCAGGCTAGGCCGCCCAAGTTGAATTTTGATGATAGGAGCCTCCCCGCAAGGATTACTTTCATCTTCACACAATTGAGTAGACGGAATGATTATTTTTTTCGGTTCATCGTCTGCAAAAAAAACGATATAGATTTTCTTTGAGTTTGTGATTATTTGCAGAGCGCATTAATTAATAAAGCGACGTTTGCGCTTAATTTAGAAAAATTGCTTGAAGTTAATTTATTCGCTAATAGCGAAATAAATTTGACTTTGGCGAAAAATAAAATATGATTTATTTTGACGGTAACGGAGACTATCTCGTTGTAGTGGAGGCGAAAGCCTTGAGGAGATCGATATTGGGTCTCTAACATTTCCTTAATCTTATTATCATTCGGATAGGAGGAAACCGTTCTGGCGAGAACGCCAGAACGGAATATTTGTAGGGGGAAAAAGCGTAATTCACTCCGACAGTTTATGGTTAAGCGAGAAGCACATTGGTAATTTCGCTAATGTGACTAACCATGAAAGGAAAATGATTATGCGTGGCAAAAAAACCGTCGAATTACGTCCGTTTAAAGAACGAAACCAAAATAAAATTGCGATATTAAATTTTGTTTTGGCTGTCACTAACTTGCTTGTTAGCTTGTTTAAAGCAATTGACAGGATGTGGAATATCCTAAAGCACCTTTTTGGTTTTTAAACGTCCCCCACTTTATTCAAATAACCAGGAATTTTATAATGCTGAACGAAGCTCTACGCTTAATTCGCGCATATCACGATATCTCTCAAAGTCAATTGTCTAGCGAACTCCGAATCTCAAATTCTTATTTGTCTGAGATTGAATCGGGAAAAAAACAACCCACTCTTGAATTTTTGAAAAAATTTAGTGAGAGATTCGAAATTCCACTGTCATCACTGATATTTTTTTCTGAGAATATCGAAGCTAAAGTAACCGATAAACTGCGTAAAGCTGCAGCAAGAAAAATTCTAGCGCTTCTTACATGGATCGAGGAAAAAGATGGGGGAATTGCGCGCAGTAAAGCTAGATAAGATTCGATTTTATCCATTAAATCAATGTGCTCTATACCGAACATCTTCCAAATCAAAGCTTGCATGTTTATTGGGCGTACCGTTGCAAGACATTTTGAAAATTTTGACGAACTCAAAAAAATATAACGAATTTATTTTGAGGGAAAAGACTTGCGAATTCACAGGAAAAATAAAAAAAGAAAGGAACGTCCAGCAGCCTATGCGGAGCTTGCGTGCCTTGCATGAGCGAATTCATAAATTATTATGCTTCGTGACTCCCCCGCAATATGCCCAAGCATCAATTAAAGGTCGATCTTATCGATCTAACGCGATGATCCACAAAGACTCAGATTTTGTCGTTACTTTTGATTTGCAAAAATTTTATTCCTCTACTGCCCCGTCCAGAGTTTATGATTTTTTTGCGACGGTTTTAAAATGCGAGCCCGATGTCGCCGCAGTAATAACTGAGTTGTGTACCTTTAAAGATGGATTGCCAACTGGAAGCCCCTTGAGTCCCATTTTGTCTTTATTTGCTAATAAACCTATGTTCGATGAAATGGCTCAATTCGCGGAAAAAAACAAATTAAAATTTAGCTGTTATGTTGATGATCTTATTTTTTCGGGCTTTAGTATCCCCCCTGATATTAAATATCAGGTCAGCAAGATTGTTATTCGTCATGGGCATAAACTTGCTTCTCATAAGACAAAATTTTACGGTCCTTCTCAAGCAAAACGCGTAACGGGTGTAATTTTGCTTAATGAAAATCTGTGTGTGCCTCATGGCAGATTTTTTAAGGTTAGGCGAATTATAGAGACTATTAAAAATACAGAGTCATTGAATCAAAAACTGCACTTCTCGCAAAAATTAGCAGGTCTCTTAGGTGAAATAGCTTATTTAGATGGCAGATATTCAAAATGGTCGAAAAAGGTAAATGTTCAGATGCAAACTCTGAAGAAACAGGTCATAGAGCAGGCTTTAGAGTAAGAAATAATCTTGTAGATTTTTTTAATTAAATTCAAGTTCGAGGGTTTACATAATATTTCGCAGATGGTTCGCAGAAATTTGAAAGGGCGGATGGATGCGGACGAAACAAACAGATAAAGACAGGCCATGACAGGATAGTGTGCGTCGTATATTCCTGTGGTTTTTACTCTGAACGCGCTCAAATCTACATTAAATCCGCTTAAAATGACGCACTTGCTTCTTTTTACCCCGCACGATGGAAAAACCACCCGGCAGTGCGCTGCCCAACTGCAACCACTGCACGCATTACTACATCACTTACGATGCCAACTTCCGGTATGGCTGCCGCGCATTCAATTTCAAAAGCGCGCGTGCACCGTCGCTGGAAGTGTTGGAAGCGTCCGGCCAGCAGTGCCATCTGTTTGTGCAAAAACAGAAGGGCCGCCCACAGGCTGGCTGAACGGGAGTTCAGCATGCGCTATAGCTTATTCGGCCACATGTGTGACCACATGAAGCCCCGCACGGCCATACACGGCCATAACGGCTACATATGGCCACATACGGCCACATAAAGCCTGCTTTTCAGCCCGATTTCACCATTTTTTACCATGACGGTATTACGATAAACGGCATAATCTCAGGGACGGTACAATGCGCGTTTGCAGATCACCGTCACATCGAGAAAGCGAATGGACCGTCTCCTTTCCATGAAAACCTTCGTGCGCGTTGTCGAAACCGCCAATTTTTCCAAGGCGGCCGAAGACATGCAAATGCCGGCCGCATCGGCGTCACGCATGGTGCAGGCGCTGGAAGCGCATTTAAAGATCAAACTGCTGAACCGCACAACCCGCAATGTGAGCCTGACTGAGGAAGGCCGCATTTATTATGAACGCTGCCTGCTGGTGCTGAGCGAGATTGATGATATGGAAGAGGAAGCCTCCGGTGCCCGCACCAGCCCGCAGGGCCGCATCCGGATCAGCTTGCCGGGCTCGGTGGCGAAGAGCCTGCTGATACCCGCGCTGCCTGAGTTCTACAAGAGATTTCCCGATATCGACATGGAGCTGTCCATTTCCGACCGCCGTGTGGACCTGGTGGAAGATGGCATGGATTGCTCCATCCGCATCGGCCCCGTCAATGACCAGCTGATGGTGGCCAAGAAAGTGGGCGAGGTGTCGCTGATTGCCTGCGCTTCGCCGGGCTACCTTGCACAGTACGGAGAGCCGCTCAGCCTGCCGGAGCTGGCGCACCACCATGCGGTGCACTATCAGTGGAGCAGCGGCACCAGGGTGCGCCCTTGGCAGTTTTTCACCAACGGCGAAAGCGAACTGGTGTCCATGACCAGCCAGCTCGCCGTCAACGATGCCGATTCGTATATCGCCTGCGGCGCAGCCGGACTGGGCATCATTGCAGGCTACCAGGTGATACTGGCGCCGCATATCCGAGCCGGGGTCTTGAAAGAAATCCTGCCGGCTTACCGCAGACCGCCGGTGCCGGTTTCCGTGCTGTACCCGCCCAACCGCCACGTGCCGCATAAAATCCGCGCTTTCATTGCGTGGTTTGGCGAAGTATTTGCGGCGGCAGACGCGGCGATAAAAACAGTAGAAGCCTCTGCTGGATAAGCCGCAAATAGGCTGCAAATAGGCTGCAAATAAGTCGCAAATTAAAAATGAAAAACATGCGCGTGTAGAGGCAGACTTAGCCAGAAGTTCTGCCACCTCGTTTTATGTTCCTAACCCTAACCCTCACCCGCGTGCGGGAGAGGGGATGTTTCCGATGCGCCGATAGCTTCCCCCTCTCCCGCGTGCGGGAGAGGGCTGGGGTGACGGAGGTGGTGCTGGGGCAGAAAACTTATTGCTACGGACCAGAAACAGATCTTGCCCTAGTTGTTAATCAACAGGCCAGCCATAAAAGCGTGCCGCCTCAATGCAGCCGCATCAGCCGCAAATAGTTGCCGTGCCGCTGCCGCAGAGTATACTGCGTGCTTTTCCAGGCCGGTGGCGTGCCGTCATCAGCCTTTCTCTATTTATTCAGGAACACCCATGAGCACTTTGCCTCCATGCCCGCAATGCAAATCAGAATTCACCTATGAAGACGGCAGCAACTATGTCTGCCCGGAATGCGCGCATGAATGGAGCGCGCAGGCCGGCAGCGAGCCTGCGGCCGAAGGCGCCAAGGTTTACCGCGATGCTGCCGGCAATGTACTGCAGGACGGCGATACCGTCACTGTCATCAAGGACCTGAAGCTGAAAGGTTCCGGCGGCACCGTCAAGATGGGTACCAAGGTCAAGAATATCCGCCTGGTGGACAGCGACCATGACATCGACTGCAAGATAGACGGCTTCGGCGCGATGAGCCTGAAGTCGGAGTTTGTTAAAAAGGTCTGAGGCCGCCATGCGCAGGCTGCCACGACGCTTACTGCTTTCTGCCATGGCTGCTTTGCTGCTGGCGGTAACGCTGGCCGCAGCAGCGATTTGCGCGGAAGGGCTGAGCGACCGGCTTGTTGATTCCGACCTGGCCATCGTGCCCGGCAACACCGTAAATCCAGATGGCAAGCCGTCACCGCTTTTGCAGGGCAGGCTGGATGCGGCGCTGGGGTTTTACCGTTCTGGTCATTGCAAATTCATCCTCGTCAGCGGTGGCATCGGTGTGGAAGGCTTTGATGAGGCGCAGGTGATGAAGGCCTATCTGGTCGCGAATGGCGTAGCTGCCGACCGCATCATCGCCGACAACCAGGGCCGCAACAGCTTTGAAACGGCGCGCTTTGCCGCCGGCCTGATCCGCTCAAAAAACTTGAAAAACCCCGTCGTGATCAGCCAGTTCTTCCACATCTCCCGCATGCGGTTGGCGCTGGCAAAGCAGGGCGTGACGATGGCAGGCAATGTCCACTCGCAGCGGTTCGACATACGCGACATCTATTCCACGTTGAGAGAGATTGCCGGCTACGTGGCGTATAGCGTTAAGTAGAGCCGCCGGATCGGCCGCCACCCATCACCACCTTCAGTTCTGTCAACTGTGCAGCTTGATGGCGATCTTTTTGCCTTCCGCTGGAATCGTGAAACGCGCGCTTTCAAAACTTGGCGGGCCAAAATTGCCCTCGGCATTGTTGCTGGCCCCGTAGGGTTCGGAAGGCATGCCCATGAAATTGCTGTCCATCTTCTTGTTGCTGTTGATGTCCTGGAACAGCGCCACCGCATAGTCTCCCGGCGGCAGGTCTTCCATCTGGACGCGCAGCGGCGAGGCGCTTGCGGGCACCACCAGTTTGCGCAGCGACTTGTGCAGGAATTTTTCCGCGCTGTCATAAATCGTCACAATCACTTCGCCTTTGCCCGCCTGCACGCCTTCCAGCGTGATTTCCAGAGTGGCTGCCTGGGTTGCCGACGTTGCCGTAGCCAGCAGCGCAATGAGTGCAACGCTATTTAGCCCGAGCCCGCTGAATTGACGTAATTTGTGGAATGCCTTGTTCATGCCATTGCCGCCTTTGCTGTGTTGGAAGGGTGATTGGAGGGATAAGGGCGGGCTGTCCTGCCCCAGAAGTAAGCCAGTATCATCAGGAAGATGATCAGGTTGATGCCTTGTGAAGTACCCAGCAGCGAACGCTGCTCCTGCAGCGCGGGCAAGCGGACAAACAATTCATTGATCAGGCCGCCCACCAGCTGGTAGTAGCTGAAGATGATGGCCGTCAGGTGGATGCGCAGCCAGCCCTTGCGCGGCGCTTGCCAGTAAGCGCTGGCGAATGCAATGGCAAGGCTGGCCAGCGTGGCGATGGCCAGCACATGGAAGACATTGAAACCGCCCAGACGGTAAATGCCTAGCGCGCTCAGGTTGACGATGACGGATGCATACACATAGCGGCGGCCTGCGCGGCGATGCTGCTGGCCGCCTTTCAGCCGCCACAGCACGAGGCCACCTACGGCCAGTGTATACACGCAGGCCGCGCTATGCAGCCAGCCTATCAGGGTGAGATTCAGGTTCATGACATTTCTTTCCTTATGAAACTTATGAAACTTATGAAAGGTGGATAGGGACAACAAAGGAAGAGCAAAAAAAGCGGTAAAGGGATGGCCCCGAAAAAGGGGGGCGTGCGCTACATGCCCAGCAGCGCCCGCAACTCGCCCACATGCTGGCGATAGGCCGCTCGCCCTGCGGCGGTGGGGCGGATACGGGTCTGCGGTTTTTTGCCGACGATCTGCTTGTCGATTTCAATGTATTCCGCGCGCGACAGGGTTTCCAGATGCGCGCCCAAGTTGCCGTCGCTGGCGCCTATCAGCGCTTTCAGGCGCACAAACTCTATCCACTCGTCTTTCTTCAGCACATGCAGCGCCGTCATGATGCGTAGCCGCGTGCTTTGATGGATCACTTCGTCCAGTGGCATGGCTTTCTCCTTCAGCCTGCGCGGCGCAGCCAGGTGCCGCCCAGCAGCAGGCCGCCTCCACCGGCAAACGCCATCACCAGGTCATACCAGGGGGCCAGCAAGATGCTGCTTACCAGGCATATCACGCAGACCGCCGCGCCCAGCACGGTCCAGCGCAGGCCGGCCCACAGGCCGCCTACCATGTAACCCGTCATCACCAGGCAGGTCCAGAAAACTTCTATCGCTCTCGGCTTGGGACCGATCAGCATCGACGCCAGCATGCCAAACACCAGGATGATCAGCATGGCCCACAGCCTGCGGTGGTCGTTGTTGCCGCCTTCACCGTCGCTGCTTTCGTTGCTATCGTTGTTGTTGCGCGCTCCGCGCAGATGCAGCGCAACTGATCCGGTAATGCCGATGATGTCGCAGACCGTCCAGATCATGCCCATCTGCTGCGGCCTGAAAAAGCTGCCCAAGTGCGCCACGATCCACAGCACGCCCCACATCTGCGCATAAATGCCATAACGCCAGTAGCCGAGGTAGTGCCGGCTTCTTTGCTGTGTCCGCGCCACTTCATCGAGCATGTCGCGTGCTTGTTGCTGGGTAATCATCCGTGTTCCTGTTTTTTAATTGCAGAGTACTCTGTATTGCAGAGTACTTTAACAGCTCTTGGCGGAAAGTAAACATCTTTTTTGGGTGGGGAGTGGCGGATGGGATAGCGCGCCCGGCGCATTAGTCTATGAGGTGCGGATAAGCACGCAACCCTGTCGCGAAGGTGAAAGGGCCGCCGTTGAGGCGACAGCCAAGATTTTCTATAGTTGGTTTGGCTGCAGCCGCTGCCTGGCGATCAGGGTTTCTTCTTGCCGCGCAATGCCAGCACAATGGCGCGCAATACCATGCCCGCCGCCAGACCGCCGGCAGCAAATAACACGAACAGCATGATGACCGCCTTGCCAAAGCTGTTGCCATCGCCCTGGCTGATGGCCATCAGCAGCAACGCCAGCAGCCCGATACCGACGATTGCCACGCCCGCGATGGAGCGCCAGCCCGGCAGCAGCAGGGCAATGCCAAACGGCACGATGAACAGCAGCGTGCCTATGCCTAGAAATTCCATGCGCGGCCTTTGCCTGGAGAGTGTTTACTTATCAGCGGCTTGCTCATTCCTTGGGGAAGTCGGTCGCCACCGATTTTTCGCGCTGCGCTTCTATCTCCGCCAGTGTCTTTTTCAGATAGCCGGTAACAGCATCCATGCCAAAAGCACCGGTCACAAAATGCCGTGGCGGGTTGGTTTCCTCCGTCAGCGCAATGATGGCTTGCGCGATCTTGACCGGGTCGCCCGGCTGGTGGCCGCTGCCGGCGCTGGTGTTTTTCATGCGCGCACCGACGAGGTCGGCATAGTCGGCGATGTTGTTCGGTTGTTGCGTCATCGAGCGGCCTGCCCAGTCAGTGCGCGAAGGGCCGGGTGCGACACAGGTCACGCGGATGCCCAGGCCCTGCGTTTCTGCCGCCAGCGAATCAGACCAGCCTTCCACCGCATGCTTGCTGGCCGCATAGTGGCCGGAGCCAGGGAAACCGACATGGCCTGCCACTGACGTGATGTTGATGACATGCCCGCTACGCTGTTGCCTCATGCCGGGCAGCACCGCGCGTGTCATCGCAAACAGGCCGAACACATTGGTATCAAACTGCGCGCGTATCTGCGCTTCATCGCCTTCTTCAACGGAAGACATATAACCATAGCCGGCATTATTGACCAGCACGTCGATGCGGCCGAAGCGTTGCAGCGTGGCCTGTATGGCGGTGTGTATCTGCTCCGCCTTGTTCACATCCAGTTCCAGCGCCAGCGCGCTGTCTTCGTGGCCCTGCACCAGATCAGCCACACGTGCCTTGTCGCGCGCAGTCACCACCACACGCCAGCCGCGCGCCAGTATCTGCGTGGCCAGTTCACGGCCAAAGCCGGTGGAGCAGCCGGTGATGAACCAGACGGGGGTGGGGTTGGGTGATGTCATGTGGGTGTCCTTTTGAAATGCCGGGGATGGCGATTATGGTAACAGTGAATGCGCGGCGGTGCTGATGGGCGTTAAAGGGGTAAAAACAGAGTAGATGTTGTGTTGCGCTCCAAGCCGACGGGCGCATTTTTAATTACCGAAAAACTGATTTTGTAGCTTGGGTAAACGCTTCATCTGCCCAACAATCTCCGCAAGAACCGAGACTCTATCGACTACCCGGGTGCATTATGTTGGGCTAAAGCCCAACCTACGATACTGTCTTGCGTTAGCCGATGGGTGATTTTTTCAATTGCCAGCGAACTGATTTTGCAGCTTGGGCAAACGCTTCATCTGCCCAACAATCTCCGCAAGAACCGGGACTATATCGGCTGCCCGGGTTCATTATGTTGGGCTAAATCCCAACCTACGATACTGCGGTGCTGATGGGCGGTAACGAGGTAGAAATTGTGTTGCTTGTCATGGATGTTGAAGCGGTTTTTTAATCAGAGACGAACTGATTTTGTAGGTTGGGCAAACGCTTCATCTGCCCAACATTCTGTGCATTCCACGATCAATTTTATTGAAAGAATCGGGTCAAATATCTGCTGTGATATGCCGAACGTTGGGCAGATAAAGCGCTTGCCCAACCTACGAATTTATAAGGCCACTGGTAAGCTGATTGATCTATCAATAAGGCCCGCGCACCGCCGCATGCACATGGTCGCGGTACAAGTCCGCCAGACCCTGGTGTACGGCTGCCGGTAAAGGCGCCAGTGCCGATGCGCTGGCGTTGGCCTGTGCCTGTGCAATGTTGCTGGCGCCGGGGATGACGACTGATACCGCTTGCTTGTCCAGCAGCCAGCGCAAGGCCATCTGTGCCATCGTCATGCCTGTCGGCACAAAGGCGGCGACCTGTTCGGCCAGCGCCACGCCGGTGGAAAACTCCAGTCCGGCAAAGGTTTCGCCGACGTTGAACTGCTGGCCATCGCGGTTAAAGTTGCGGTGGTCGGCCGCGCCGAATACCGTGTCGGGCTGCATCTTGCCGCTTAGCAGGCCGCTGGCCAATGGCAGCCGCACGATGATGCCTACGCCTTTTTCCAGCGCGCGCGGCAGCAGTTCTTGTAGCGGCTTCTGGCGGAAAATGTTGAAGATAATCTGCAGTGAGGTCAGGCCTTCCTGTTCCAGGCAGACCAGGCCTTCTTCCACGGTTTCCACGCTGGCGCCGAAGCGGCTGATCATGCCTTCGTCGCGCATCTCGCGCAGCCAGTGAAAAATCTGGCCGTCGCGCAGCACCGCAGGCGGCACGCAGTGCAGCTGCGTCAGGTCCAGCTTGTCCATGCCCAGGCGTCGTGCAGAGGCTTGCGTGGCCTTGCGCACTGCATCGCGGGTGTAGCCGGCGGGGTACATCGCGCCACGGCCCAGTTTGGTGGCCACGGTAATGTCTGGATGCGCTTTGCGGAACTCGCCGATAGATAGTTCGCTGGCGCCATCTCCGTATACGTCCGCCGTGTCGATAAAACGCACGCCGGCATCGTACGACTGCTGCAAGATCTGCTGTGCTACCGTGTTGTCCCATTCCTTGCCCCAGCCGCCGCCCAGCTGCCAGCAGCCCAGGCCGATTTCAGGAACAGACAAGCCATCATGGCCGAGTTTTCTTGTATGCATGAGATTCTTTCCGTGGAGTGTCTTGGATGGTCTTACATTGTCTTGGATCAGGCGGGCAGATTTTTACATAAAATGCCCCAAACAGCGCATGTTAATCGCGCGGCGGCGGGCTTGCCAATGAAATATTAAAACGAAGGGATATTGGTTTTGATATGGGGGAAGAGCGGTAAAAGCCGGGTCGTAGGGTGTGTTGGCGCAGCGTAACGCACCGTTTTTGCACCGTTTTCGCACCGTTTTGATTTTCGTTTTTTGACGAAAAGCTTGATGACGTTTTTGGGGCGTATATTTTGCTCCGCACATCGCCCGTAGTTTGTGAAAGTCGGTGCGTTACGCTGCGCCACACACACCCTACGGGAGCCGAAACACGGAGTGAAGCATCACCCCTTCTGCGCCAGCGAAGGCGCGAGCGCTTCCAGCAGGTGGCTTAGTTCGGCGGGTTTGGCGATGTGGGCGTCGAAGCCTGCATCACGGGCCTTGTCGCGGTCTTGTTGCGAGCCGTAGCCGGTGAGGGCGATCAGGCGGGTTGCCGCCAGCGTGGGCTGCTGTCGCAGCAGCCGGGCGGTCTGGTAACCATCCACCAGCGGCAGGCCGATGTCGAGGATCACCACATCCGGCACATTTGCCAGCGCGCTCTGCACGGCGGAGCCGGAATCGTGCGCGATGAAGGTGGTGTGACCCAGCTCGCTCAGCAGCATCGACAGCATTTCCACGGCATCCTGGTTATCATCCACGACCAGTATCTTCAGTTCGTCTTTGCCGCTTGCGCTTGGCAATACGGCATGTGCTTCTGCGGCCTGACCGCTGTGGTCTACACGCAGGATGGGTAACTCGATGGAAAACACACTGCCCTGGTTGATGCCGGCGCTGCTGGCGCTGATGCTGCCACCATGCATGTTGATCAGGCGCGACGCCAGCGACAGGCCTATGCCCAGGCCTTCGGAAGCCTTGTCCGGCGCTTGCCCGCTCTGCACGAACATGTCAAAAATCTGCGTCAGGCTTTCCGGCGCGATGCCGATGCCGTTATCGCGAACGATGATGGTGGCCGTCGGCCCGGTGATGTCCAGGCTGATATCCACATGGCCACCCTCGGGGGTGAATTTGGCAGCGTTATGGATCAGGTTGCCGACGGACTGCGCCAGCCGCACATCATCGCCGGACACCCATACCGAAGCCTCAGGCACGCTGACATTCCAGGTCTGCTTTCTGCCTTCCATAACACCGATGGAGGACTCCACCGCCGACCTGACCAGCATAGTAAGGTTGACATCGGCCAGGCGCAGTGCGATCTTGCCGCGCGAGATGCGGGCCACATCCAGCAGGTCATCCACCAGATGCGCGAGATGGTCCACCTGGCGGCGGATGACATCGCGTGATTTTTGCTGCAGCTCTGGCTGGCCGCTGCCGGACTTGTCCATCAGCGCCACCGCATTGCGGATAGGGCCCAGCGGGTTGCGCAGCTCATGTGCGAGCGTGGCCAGGAATTCGTCCTTGTTCGTATCTGCCGAGCGCAGCAGGCCTTCCATTTCCTTCAGGTTGGAGATGTCGCTGGTGATGCGGGCAATACGGTACACCTCATTGCGTGCGTTGCGCACCGGGAAGGCACGGTCGCGCACCCAGCGCACGCGGCCGCCGGCCAGCGCCAGGCGAAACTCTTCGTCGTACAGCTCTTCATTGACAAGACCGGCAAAACGATCGGTCACGCGCTCGCGGTCTT
>JAYSKH010000033.1:0-20053 GCA_043726505.1 Undibacterium sp.
GAACCTGCTGCTGATTCCCGAGCGCCATACGCGCAACAGCTTTTACCTGCAGAACCTGGCGCGCCAGATGCAAATTTTCCGTCAGACTGGGCTCAACGTGAGGCTAGGCACTCTGGACGAAACAATCAAGGAACCGACGCCGATTGAACTGCCGGACGGCACGCAGCTGGTGCTGGAACCGCTGGAGCGCTCGGCCAATGGCCGCAGGCTGGGTCTGAAAAATTTCGATCCGTGCACGGTACTGCTGAACAACGATCTATCGGCAGGCATCCCGTCGATACTGGAAAATATCCACGAACAGACTTTGCTGCCGCCATTGCACGCAGGCTGGGCAGTACGCCGCAAATCCAATCACTTTGCCGCCTATGACGACGTCGTGAAAAAGTTCGCCAAGATGGTTGATGTTGACCCGTGGATGCTGAACCCCTTCTTTGCCAAATGCAGCGACATCAACTTCCATGAACACACCGGCGAAGACCAGCTGGCGGCGTCGGTAGACACCATCCTGGCCAAGATGCGCAAGAAGTACAAGGAATACGGCATCAAGGAAAAACCTTTTGTCATCGTCAAGGCCGACGCCGGCACCTACGGCATGGGTGTGATGACGGTGCGCGACGCCAGCGAAATCAAGGATCTGAACCGCAAGCAGCTGAACAAGATGTCCGTCATCAAGGATGGCCAGGAAGTGCATGATGTCATCGTGCAGGAAGGCGTGCCCACGTTTGAACAGATTAACGAATCGGTGGCCGAGCCCGTCGTCTACATGATGGACCGCTATGTGGTCGGCGGGTTCTACCGCGTGCATGAAGACCGCGGCGTGGATGAAAATCTGAATGCGCCGGGCATGCATTTCGTGCCGCTGGCCTTTGCGCAGCAGCATGCAGTGCCGGACATGCAGGCCAAGCCGGGCACGGCTGCACCGAACCGGTTTTACATGTATGGTGTGGTAGCGCGCCTGGCTTTGCTGGCGGCGTCGCTGGAACTGGAAAAAACCGATCCTAACCCTGAAGTCTACTGATTTCCCAGCGTTTGCTGATGGCTGTTGCTGGCTCTTAATTACCCGAGGTCCCCATGAAATTCGCGTTCCTGACCGATCCGCTGTCGCAGTTCAAGACCTACAAGGATTCCACTTTTGCGATGATGCGCGAAGCCAGCCGGCGCGGGCATGAAATTTATGCCTTTGGCCCGGATGATCTGGCGCTGGAAGAGGGCGTTGTTGTTGCCAATGTCAGCCGGATTACGCTGACCGGCGATGCTGACGACTGGTACCGCGCCGAAGCGCCGGCCAGCCGCCGCCTCGGCGATTTCGATGCGGTATTGCAGCGCAAAGACCCGCCTTTCGACATGGAGTACGTGTATGCGACTTATCTGCTGGACATGGCGGAGCAGCAGGGCACGCGCGTATTCAACAAGCCGTCGGCAATCCGCGACCATAATGAAAAGCTGGCAATAGCGCAGTTTTCTCAGTTTACCGCGCCTACTCTGGTTACCCGCGACGAACAGCGCATCCGCGCCTTCCACAAGACGCATCAGGAAATCATCCTGAAACCGCTGGATGGCATGGGCGGCGCCGGGATCTTCCGCGTGGGTGCGGACGGCATGAACCTGGGTTCGATGATAGAGACGCTGACGCATAACGGCACGCAGACTATCATGGCGCAGCGTTATATTCCCGACATCGTCCACGGCGACAAGCGCATCCTGCTGATAGGCGGCAAAGTAGTGCCGTTTTCACTGGCGCGCATCCCGCAGAACGGCGAAGTGCGCGGCAATCTGGCCGCTGGCGGCCTGGGCGTGGCGCAGGAACTGTCTGCCCGCGACCTGGAAATTGCCGAAACTTTGGCGCCGATACTGTACCAGCGTGGCCTGTTGCTGGTAGGATTGGACGTAATAGGAAGTTATCTGACCGAAGTGAACGTGACCAGCCCTACCTGCTTCCAGGAGATCACTCAGCAAAAGGGCTTTGACGTCGCCGCCATGTTTATCGATGCACTGGAAGCCGCTATCCGATAATATGCTGGTTTAAGATAAAAATTCAGAACTGTATGATAGGTATCCTCCTGATGACGCATGCTCCGCTGGGCTCTGCTTTTGTGCAGGCGGCGAGCCATGTTTTCCGCGGCATGCCGGAGCGGCTAGAGGCTATCGACGTGATCGCCGACCAGAATATCGACGATGTCAACCGCCTAGCCCGCGAAGCGGTCAAGCGCCTCAATGATGGTTCCGGCGTGCTCGTTATCACGGACGTGATGGGTGGCACGCCTTCCAATTGCTGCCGCCATCTCGGCGATCCCAATGACGTGGCGGTCATCGCCGGCATCAGCCTGCCGATGCTGCTGCGCGCGATTACCTACCGCGCTGACAACCTGGATGTCGTGGTCGAAATGGCGCTCGCCGGCGGCCAGAACGGCGCACTAAGGATAGACAACCGGGTCCGCCTTTCCCCCACCTGATTCCAACTGATTCAATTTAATCCACATTGCTTGAGTTTTGTTGAAACTGACGGAAATTGACTGAAAACTAACTGAGATACTGCTGCAGAATTCGAATTTGAAAGAGTGACATAACAATGATCCAACAAGAAATCGAAATCGTGAACAAGCTTGGACTGCATGCCAGGGCTTCTGCAAAATTCACGCAACTCGCAGGTAAATTCAAGAGCGAAGTATGGCTGGCGCGCAATAACCGCCGCGTCAACGGCAAATCCATCATGGGTGTGATGATGCTGGCCGCAGGCAAGGGCAGCAAGGTAGTGCTGGAAACAGAAGGCGCTGACGAACAGGCCTGTTTTGACGCGATACTCGCGTTGATCAATGATAAGTTTGGCGAGGGCGAATAAGACCCGGTAGCCCGAGCTTCTCGAAACCCTGGCGGAGTGCGGGCACGCGGCTTGCTAAAGCTGATTTGAACGGTGTTTGATTATTTCGCCATGTTTGCCGTGTCTGTCACAACGCCAGCAACGGGCACCTGGGGTGGTGGTGCAGCATACCGGTTCAGGAAAGCGTGCGGTCTCTGTGGAGTGTGCACGATGCAGGATAGATACTAAGAAGATAAAAAAGGGGACTCAGCATGGCTTCATTCACATTGCAAGGCATCCCCGTTTCACGCGGTATCGCGATAGGCCGCGCGCACCTGTTGCGCCCCGCTGCGCTGGATGTGCAACACTATCTAGTGGCACAGGAACAGATCGAAGCCGAAGTGAAGCGGCTGCAGGACGCCATTACCCAGGTACACAAGGAGCTGCAAACCATCTGGGCAGATTTGCCTCAGGATGCACCTACTGAACTCGGCGCCTTCCTCGACGTGCATGCGCTGATCCTGTCCGACCCCATGATTTCAGAAGCGCCGCTGGACATCATCCGCTCGCGCCATTACAACGCCGAATGGGCGCTGGTCACGCAGATTGATGTGCTGTCTGCCCAGTTTGACGAGATAGAAGACGATTACCTGCGCGAACGCAAGGCTGATATCCAGCAGGTTGCCGAGCGCGTGCTGAAGGTACTGACCGGGACGGCCAATATGCTGCCGCGCGCCGGCGGCATAGACGAGCGCAGCGCCAATATGATCGTCGTGGCGCGTGATATTTCGCCGGCCGACATGATGCAGTTCCGCGACGCGGCCTTTAACGGTTTTGTGACGGATGAAGGCGGGCAGAACTCGCATACCGCGATCGTCTCGCGCAGCCTGGGCATTCCGGCTGTGGTTGGCACGGGCAACGCATCGCGGCTGATAGAACAGGATGACTGGCTGATCATCGATAGCGATGCCGGCGTTGTTATCGTCGCGCCGTCTTCGCTGGTACTGGAACAATACCGCGAGCGCCAGGCGCTGCTGATGAAGGCGCGCAAGAAGCTGCTGAAGCTGAAGAAAACGCCGGCAATCACACAGGATGGCGTGGAGATCACGTTGCTGGCCAACATCGAATTGCCGGATCATGCGCTGGCGGCGATGGAGGCGGGCGCCAGCGGCGTCGGGCTGTTTCGCTCCGAGTTTCTGTTCATGGGCCGCAGCGGCCATGTGCACAAGCTGCCTACCGAAGAAGAACAATTCATTGCCTACCGCAACGCAGTGCAGGCGATGAAAGGTCGTCCAGTGACGATACGCACGCTGGATGTCGGCGCCGACAAGCCGCTGGATACGACCGACCACAATATCCTGAACCCGGCGCTGGGTTTGCGCGCAATACGCTATTGCCTGGCAGAGCCGCAAATTTTCATGACGCAGTTGCGCGCGATGCTGAGGGCTTCGGCTTTTGGTCCCGTGCATATCCTGATACCGATGATTGCGCATGCGTTTGAGATCGACCAGTCACTGGCGATGATAGAGCAGGCCAAGGCCGAGCTGGCCGCGGAGGGCAAGGAGTTTGATGCCGGTATCCTCGTGGGTGCGATGATAGAAGTGCCTGCGGCGGCGCTGACGCTGCCGTTGTTCGTCAAGAAGCTGGATTTCCTGTCGGTGGGCACGAATGACCTGATTCAATATACGCTGGCGATAGACCGCGCCGACCATGAAGTGGCGCATCTGTACAACGACATCCATCCGGCCATTCTGCAGCTGCTGCACATGACGGTTACCGCCGGTGAGAAGGCAGGTATTCCGGTGGCGATCTGCGGCGGCATGGCGGGAGACCGGCGCCTGACGCGGCTGCTGATAGGCATGGGTTTCCGTGAACTGTCGATGCCGGCGGCGCTGCTGCCCGAGATTAAACAGGAGATACTGAATACCAATCTGGAGAATCTGCAGCCATATATCCGCAAAATACTGCGCTCTTACGATCCGCAAATTATCCAGGACAGCGTCAGCGCGCTGGGCAACGTGGCCTGAACACTGAAGCATTAACAGGCTGCGGCAGCTTGCAGCCCGGTTTGACGGGGACCGCATACTTCGTTATCCTTGCACTATTGCGCCGATTTGAGATCAGCTTGCGGGCGCCTTCCGGAATGTGTTTTCCCGGATAATAAATACGGCTAAAGCGAGTCTGAATGCTCCTCTACCTTCTCCATTCAGCCCCACCTTTAGCTCCCCGTTACAATTCAGATAAGAATTAGAGACCGATAGTCTCAATGGAAGAGTGTATGTCATCAATAGGAATCGTCACGCCGCAGGCCTACCGGTTTGAAGCGCCGCTGACTTTGCAAAGCGGCGCGTCCATCGCGGATTACACGCTGATGGTGGAAACCTACGGTACGCTGAATGCGGCCAGGTCCAATGCGGTGCTGGTGTGCCATGCGCTGAACGCGTCGCACCACGTGGCCGGCTACTATGCGGAAGACCCGAAAAACGTGGGCTGGTGGGACAATATGGTCGGCCCCGGCAAGCCCCTGGATACCGATAAATTTTTTGTCATCGGCGTCAATAACCTCGGATCATGCTTCGGCTCTACCGGGCCGATGCATACGAACCCCGCCACCGGCAAGCCTTACGGTGCCGACTTTCCGGTGGTGACCGTGGAAGACTGGGTCAGGGCGCAGGCACGGCTGGCAGACGTCATGGGCATACAGCAGTTTGCCGCAGTGATGGGGGGGTCATTGGGCGGCATGCAGGCGCTGGCCTGGAGCATGCTGTATCCGGACCGCCTGCGTCACTGCGTAGTGATTGCGTCGACACCTAAATTGTCGGCACAGAATATAGCGTTCAACGATGTCGCGCGGCAGGCTATCCTGACCGACCCGGATTTTCACGGCGGCGATTTCTACGCCCACAATGTGGTGCCACGGCGCGGCTTGCGGGTGGCGCGCATGATAGGGCATATTACCTACCTGTCCAATGACGATATGGCGGAGAAATTTGGGCGTGACCTGAAGAGCGGCGAATATCAGTTTGGCTTCGGTGTGGATTTCGAGATCGAATCCTACCTGCGCTACCAGGGCGACAAATTCTCTGATTATTTCGATGCAAATACCTATCTGCTGATCACCAAGGCGCTTGATTATTTTGATCCGGCCCAGGCCCACGGCGGCAGCCTGGCCAAGGCCTTGTCCGGCACCAGGGCGGAATTTTTTCTGGCATCCTTCACCACCGACTGGCGCTTTTCGCCCGAACGCAGTCGCGAGATCGTGCAGGCGCTGGTGGATAACAGGCGCAAGCTCACCTATGCAGAAATTGATGCGCCGCACGGGCACGATGCCTTCCTGCTGGACGATACGCGTTACCTGAACCTGGTGGCGGCCTATTACGAACAGATCCACAATCGCCTTGAAGCGGAAGGTACTCCGGCATGAATTTTTCAGAACTGAAAGTGCTGCGTCCTGACCTGGCGTTTATCGCCCACTGGATTCCGCAACAGGCGCATGTGCTGGACGTGGGCTGCGGCGATGGCGTGATGCTGGACTATCTGCAGACCGACAAGCAATGCAGCGGTTATGGCATAGAGATCGCGGACCAGCAGGTGCTGGTGTGTGCGCGGCGCGGCATCAGCGTGATCCAGCAGGATATGGAAAATGGCCTGGGCATCTTTGCCGATAACTCCTTTGATACGGTGCTGTGCCTGTCTTCATTGCAGATGATGAAGCATGTGGAGGGTTTGCTGCGCGATATTGCCAGGGTGGGCAATGAAGCGATTGTGTCCTTCCCCAACTTCGGTTACTGGCCGCATCGCACGGCGCTGTTGCGCGGCAAGATGCCGGTTTCCAAGGCGCTGCCGTATGAGTGGTATGACACGCCCAATGTGCGCTGCGCGACCATTTATGACTTTGCTGATCTGGCCAGCGATGTCGGGCTGGATGTACTGGAATGCGTGGCGCTGCATGAGGGCAAGCCGATCAACTTTTTGCCGAATTTGCGTGGTAGTCTTGCGGTCTTCCGCTTAAAGAAAAAATAGACGCCTCGTGACGCATCTTCCTGCCAGTTGGCACAGCTATATGAACCGGCGCATGCTGACGCTGGTGTTCCTCGGTTTCAGCTCCGGCCTGCCATTATTTATCCTGATCAATTTATTGCAGGCCTGGCTGGCCAAGTCCGGCCTGGATGTGAAGGCGCTGGGCCTGTTTGCGCTGGTGATGATTCCCTACACGTGGAAGTTCCTGTGGTCGCCGCTGATGGACAGGTTCAGCCTGGGCCGGCTGGGCCGCCGCCGTGGCTGGATGGCGCTGACGCAGGCCGGACTTTTCCTGGCCATAGGCAGCATGGGCATGCTCGATCCTGCGCGCCAGGTGCATCTGGTGATCGTCGCAGCCGTCGCCGTGGCATTTTTATCTGCCAGCCAGGATATCGTCATTGATGCGTACAGCCGCGAGATACTGGCCGATAACGAGCAGGGGCTGGGCGCCGCCGTCAAGGTGAATGCCTACAAGGTCGCCGGCATGGTGCCGGGTGCATTGTCTCTGATCCTGGCGGACTTTTTACCCTGGCAATCGGTATTCTGGATTACTGCAGCCTTCATGCTACCGGGGCTGGTCTGCACTTTTCTGATCAGCGAGCCCGCTGTCTATGGTGCGCCGCCAAAAACGCTGGAGCAGGCAATCGTCTTGCCTTTCCGCGAATTCATTTCGCGCGACGGCTGGCCGCGCGCATTATGGATATTGGGTTTCATTTTCCTATACCGGCTGGGCGATGGCATGGCGGCCACGCTTGCCACCAAATTCTTTATTGACCTCGGATTTCCGCTGACGCAGATCGGTGTCATTGCCAAGCTGACGCTGTTCTGGGGCAGTATAGGCGGCGGCATCGTTGGCGGCATCCTGATGATACGGCTGGGCATTAACCGCGGGCTATGGATATTCGGCGCCATCCAGGGTTCAACATCGCTGGGGTTTGCTTTGCTGGCGCATGCTGGGCCGAATCCTCTGTTTCTTGGGCTGGCGGTTGGGTTTGAGGCCTTCGGTGTAGGCCTCGGCACGGCTGCGCTGGTTGCTTTTATTGCCAGGACATCCGATCCGCGCTATACGGCGACGCAATATGCGCTGTTTTCCAGCCTGGCGGCAGTGCCGCGCACACTTGCTGCGTCGTCGGTTGGTTATATTGTTGCCGAGACCGGCTGGTTTCATTTTTTCCTCATCTGTTTTGTGCTGGCGATCCCGGGTATGCTGTTGTTGTTCAAGGTAGCGCCGTGGAATGAGCCGGAGCCTTCGGTAGGGCTATAAATCCGGGATGTAAAACAAGACTTTATTTTGGCGGCGGCGCCACTATCTTCGGTTTAACTTCTTACCCTATTGCCATGAAACGAAAACTCGCTCCGTTGACGATTGTTGGTGTGCTTGCCGTTGCGGTCACTGGTGCGCTACCAGCGGCGACAGGCTTCGCCCAGGGCAATGCTGCTCCTGTGCAGGACGGCGTCAAGGTGGGTGAGATGTCTTTCATGCGCAAACTGGCGCCTACCGGAGCACTGGAAAAACAGGCGGCGTTGCAGTATGCGCAGACCATGCAGTTGGCGGAGCAGAAAAAAGCACTGGGGCCGGATAACCATCCGCAAGTGATACGCCTGCGGGCCATTGCCAAAAAACTCATTCCGTATGCGTTGCGCTGGAACGAGCGTGCCAAGGACTGGAAGTGGGAAGTCAACCTGCTGGGCTCGAACCAGGTCAACGCCTATTGCATGCCCGGCGGGAAAATTGCGTTTTATACCGGCATCCTGACCCAGTTGAAACTGACCGACGATGAGGTGGCCATCGTCATGGGGCATGAGATCGCGCATGCGTTGCGCGAACACGGTGCCGAGCGCGCCGGAAAAGCCGCCGCAGCCAATCTGGGCATACGGGCGCTGGAGCTGTTTGCCGGCGCCAAGGGCTATGATCCCAATCTTGCGGGTGCCGCTGGCGGCATGGTCGCGAAGGGTGTGATGCTGAAATTTTCCCGCGATGATGAAACCGAAGCCGACGTGGTCGGACTGGATATTGCCGCCCGCGCCGGTTTCGATCCCAGGGCTGGTGTCGCCCTTTGGGAAAAAATGGCGCTGATTAATAAGCAGTCGCCGCCGCAATGGCTTTCCACCCACCCGGCAGGCCCGACCCGCATCGCCGAGATACGGCGTCATTTCCCAGAAGTCTTGCCCTTGTACATAAAAGCAAAAGGGCTCAGCCCGAATACCTTGCTACCCTACCGCACAAACGTCGCGGCGATCGGCCCCATCAGCTAAACCCGCAAACAGTCAGTCCTGCTGAACATTGTTCCGCAAAGATTATTTTCGTTTAAAAAATTTAGACTATTTACTCTAAAATTGATTTGCGACATTCTTTGATACAAGTCGAATTGTGACAATTGTGTGACATTGCAGTGCAAGAATGAATGCACAGTAATGGTGCAAAATTTGCGATTCATCTATTATTTCATGAAAATATGACGCCCCTTTTTGGTTAAAAGAGGAGCGATCTCTTGCACTAAATAGTCAACTTCCATTGTCTCTTGAAAAAGACACTGTGCACTTCACGCCTTGCTCTTCATTAAAATTCGAGGCATATTCCCAAAATGTAGGAAAAAAAGCGGGAAAACAACGAAATCTGCGGTTTTGTTGCTTTTTAAGCCTTGTCATCAAGAATTCATAAATCGTTGTCACACTCTGCGGGTTTTTGCTTCATGACTGAATTTCAGCCCGTCAAACTGAAACTTAATTGTGTAAATTTTTTTACTTGTTTCTGGTTTCGATGTAAGGCAATCGATTGCGCAGTGTCAGCATGATCGTCATTTTCTCTATTTGTGACAAAAGCAATCGTTTGCGTATTTGAGGTAGATCGACGTCATGAAGGCGTAACAAGACCTGACGAAGATATTTCGTAAGCATTTGTAATATTTCTCGCCTCATCTTGCAATGCAGTATCGCCGGTGAAGCAACCGATTTCGCATGTCAGAAATTTTAGATTTCAGCATTTATCAAACATAAACCTCTAGGAGCAGTAATGAAGAAATCCGGACAGTTTTCGCCACTACCGACGCGTTTGTCGGTGTTGGCAATTGCATGCCAGCTGGTATGCCTGGGCATGTCGGCCAGTGCATATGCTCAGACAGCGCCAGCTGCAGAAGCAAAGCAGGCAGCAGACTCCACAGAAAGTAACGATGTTTCCCGCGTCACCATTACCGGCAATAAAGTGGGTAACGGCCTGATGGTGCAGGAAGATATTCCTAAAGCACGTAGTACCGTGACTCGTGAAGAGTTGCTGAAACAGCGTCCAACCGGCAATGCGTACCAGGCAATGGACCTGCTGCCAGGCGTGAATAGCTACAACTACGATGCAACCGGCTTGTTCGGCGGCGGTCTGACACTGCGCGGTTTCAACAGCGACCAGATCGGTGTGACGATCAACGGCGTGCCTGTCAATGACTCCGGCAGCTTCTCCATCTTCCCGCAAGAATTCGTGGATCAGGAAAACATCTGCTCCAACTATGTGACACAAGGTTCTACCGACGTTGATTCACCACAGGTTGGCGCAACCGGCGGTAACATCGGCCTAGTCACTTGCGATCCTGAAAAAGAACGCCGCATCCGCGTGATGCAGACTTTCGGTCAGTTGGACATGTACAAGTCTTTTGTCCGTTATGACACTGGCCTGCTGGCTGATGGCCGTACCCGCCTGTTCATCTCCGCTTCGCATGCACGCAGCGATAAATGGAAAGGCCCAGGCCAGGCGCAGCGTAACCATATGGATATCGGCGGCCGTATCGATATCGACCGCTTCAACTACATCAACGGTAATCTGTTGCTGAACAGCGCGGTCAACAATAACATCGCGACTGTCAGCGTTGCTCAGATCAACCAGTTTGGCTACAACTACGATTTCTCCCCAACGTTCACACCAGGCCACCTGACGCCAGTGAAGGGCACTGCGCAGAACGAAACCGGTCCTAGCCCGCAATACTACAAACTGGCAACCAACCCGTTCCAGAATGCGATTGCCTCTGCAACGGGCCAATTCCGCCTGAACGAAAATACCGACATCAAAGTCACGCCTTACTTCTGGTATGGCTATGGTACAGGCGGCGTTCAGCAAAAAGCGGTTTCGGAAAGCGGTTTCCTGAACAACGGCAAGTTGACAGGCGGCGTTGATCTGAACGGCGACGGCGACACGCTGGATAAAATCCTGGTATCCGGTAGCAGCGTGACACGTACACAGCGTCCTGGTATCACAGCATCCATGACTTACACGCTGGGTAACAACACGATCCTGGCCGGCTTCTGGTATGAGCGCGCGACGCATCGCCAAACAGGTCCTATCGTTCCTGTAGATGCTTCCGGCAATCCTGCTGATTTCTGGCTGCGCGACGACAATATCCTGCGTCCTAACGGCACGCCTTATGAGTCCCGCGACTGGAAAACGATCAGCACTGCATGGCAGGTATTCGTGCAAGACACAGTCAGCATGATGAACGACAAGCTGAAAGTGAACGTCGGCGTGCGTACACCACACGTCAAACGTGACTTCACCAACTACGGCAACGAAGGCGGCACAACAGCCAACTTCACGTCCACTTACAACGTTTCTGCTTCCGTCAACGACGTGTTGCCGCAACTGGGCGCCCGTTACCAGATCGATGCATCCAACCAGTTGTACGCCAGCCTGGCTAAAAACATGAAGGCTCCAGCTAACTTCGCGTACGCTCCAACCAGCGGCAACGTGCAGTTCGTGAATGGTGTTGCCACTGTGACCGGCGCTGTTCAGCCAGAAACTTCGTGGAACCTGGATATGGGTTACCGCTATCAGACTGATGCGATTTCTGCACAGTTTGACGTGTTCAATGTCGATTACAAAAATCGTCAGGCTAACTACTACGACAACATCACCGGCAACACGATCTACACGAACGCAGGCCACGTGACTAACCGTGGTTTTGAAATCGAAGTCGGTAACACGCCAATCAATGGCTGGTCTGTTTATGGCTCGATCAGCAACACCAACAGCGAAATCAAAGACAACCTGCAGATCAACAAGCCGACCGCAACAGCGTCAGGTTTGCTGCCGACAGCAGGCAAGGACTTTGCTCTGACGCCACAGTGGAAATATGGCGCCAGCGTTGAGTACACAACAGGCGCGTTCTACGGCCGTGTTAAAGCCAAGCACACCAGCGCACAGTACGCTACGCTGATGAACGACGAGCTGGTTCCTGGCTACAACGTAGTTGACTTCGACGCAGGTTACCAGTTCCCTAACTGGGGCATGATGAAGAAGCCGACTATCCGTCTGAACGTCAGCAACATCTTCAACGAGCAGTATCGTAATCCTTCGTCCGCTACGACGAACAACGCGAAAGCCATCAATGGCGTGAACGCAAGCACTGTGTTCTACTACCTCGGCTCTCCTCGTTTCACATCGGTGACTTTGTCTGCTGATTTCTAATAGAAAATAGTAGGCAATAGTAGGCGGCCGTTATATAAAACGGCTGCAAACAGCTTGTAAAACATAGGCCTGCAACAACTTCACGTTGTTGCAGGCCTGTTCCATTGCGGTGGCGATTACACTTCCGCGTCATATTTTTCCAGGGCTATACCATGACCATGCGAAAACTCCCGTTTTTGGCTTCACTGATAACGCTGACGCTGCTGGCTTCCTGCGCTGCGCCGGAAAAGCAGACCGGTACAACGGAAATAACCATCTTCAGCATCAATGATTTCCATGGCCATGTGCAGTCGGACCATCCTGTGCCCTATATGGCGCAGGAAGAAGATGCCGTCCATCCTGGCAAGAAACTTGACGTTCCTTCCGGCGGGTTTGCCTATCTGGCGACGCTGCTGAAGCAGCGCCGTAAAGAATCACCTGCCAGTATCCTGGTCGGCGCGGGTGACCTGATAGGCGCTTCACCCGCTGGTTCTTCGATATTGAAAGATGAACCGGTAATTGAAGCGATGAACCAGCTGGGAATGGAAGTCAGCTCGGTCGGTAATCACGAATTCGATGCGGGCCAGCAGGAGCTAAACCGCAAGATCAAGGGCGAATGCCCGGCGGCCGGCTGCAAGTTCCCCGGATTTTCCGGCGCAAAGTTCAACTATATCGCCGCGAACGTGCTGGAAAAAAGCACGTCGCAACCGTGGCTGAAGCCCTATGTCATCAAGAAGGTCGGCGACGTCAACGTCGCCTTCATCGGCGCGGTCACGACAGAGACGCCATCCATTGTTTCCGCTGTCGGTATCCAGAACCTGCAGTTTGTGGACGAGGCGCAGGCAGTCAACCGTTACGTACCGGAGATCAAGCGGCAGAACGTATCGGCCATCGTCGCGCTGATTCACGAGGGAGCTAATTACAAAGGCGCGGCCAATGATGAGACCTACCGCTGCGACGGCCTGCAGGGCCGCATCATCGACATCGCCAACCAGTTGGATCCGGCGATCAGCCTGGTCGTGTCTGCCCATACGCATCAGGCCTATACGTGCAAGATAGGCGGCAAGCTGGTCGTTTCCGGCCGCAGCTATGGTTCGCTGCTGACCGAGGTCAAGCTGAAGATAGACAGGGCGAGCAAGCTGGTCGTGGAGTCGTCCGCACATAATTATGCAATCGACCAGCGCACACTGGTGCGGGATCCAGACGCCCAAAAACTGGTGGATCAGGTTGCTGCGCTGACCGACAAACTGCGCCAGCGCCCGGTTGTCACGTTGACGGCACTGCTGAGCAGAAAACATACGGAACCGTATGCGGACAGCAGCCTGGGTAATGTCATCGCTGACTCACAACTTGATTTTGCACGCAGCAGTGGCGGCGCGGATATTGCCTTCATGAATACTGGGGGCGTGCGCAGCGACCTGCAGTCACTGAATGTGACGTTTGGCGATATCTTTGCGACGCAGCCTTTTGGCAACGGCGTGGTCCTGATGAACCTGAGTGGGGCGCAGATTCTGGAGTCACTGAAACAGCAGTGGGATGGCCGCGCGGCAGACAACCCTAAAATGATGTGGGTGTCGCGTGGCTTCAGCTATAGCTGGAACGCTGAAGCGCCGATAGAAACACGCATTACCGACGTGCGGCTGAATGGACAGCCAATTGATCCGGCCAGGCAGTACAGGGTCGTCGTCAACGGTTTCATGGCCGATGGCGGTGACGGCTACGGGGCCCTGAAAGCCGGTACACAACGCCAGCTACTGGGAGGCGATGTTGATGCGCTGGAAGCCTATCTGGTGGCAAATGGCGCTGCTGCGTCGAATGTCGACATGAACAGGATCAAGCGCTTGAAATAAGCGAACGGAGGTGTCGGCAGGTAACCGGTTTGCGAGGCTGGTTACTTGCTGCTCTGTCAGTCGCCGAAAGGCAGGCCTACGTAATTCTCTGCCATCGCTATCTGCGCCGCGCGTGAATTGACCAGGTAATCCAGTTCGGCCTCCTGTATCTTGTGGCCGAAGGCGTCGGTGTTGGGGAAACGGTGCATCAGCGACGTCATCCACCAAGAAAAACGTTCCGCTTTCCAGATGCGGCGCAGGCATTTTTCTGAATAGGCATCGATGCCGGCGCTGGTCTTTTCCGTATAGTATTCAATCAGCGCCCGCGACAGATAATGTACGTCGCTGGCGGCCAGATTCAGACCCTTGGCGCCTGTTGGCGGCACGATGTGCGCCGCATCGCCGGCCAGGAACAGGCGGCCAAAACGCAGCGGTTCGGCGACAAAGCTGCGCAGCGGAGCAATGCTTTTTTCGATCGACGGGCCAGTCACGAGGCTGGCAACCGCTTCATCGTCCAGCCTGCGTTTCAGTTCTTCCCAGAAGCGGGTATCAGACCAGTCTTCCGCTTTCTCGGTCAGCGGGCATTGCAGGTAATAGCGGCTGCGTGTCGCCGAGCGCATGCTGCACAGAGCAAAGCCGCGCTCATGATTGGCGTAGATCAATTCATGCGATACCGGCGGCGTATCGGACAGTATACCCAGCCAGCCGAAAGGGTAGACCCGTTCAAAAGTGCGCACTGCCGACTGCGGCACGCTTTGCCGGCTGACGCCGTGAAAGCCGTCGCATCCTGCAATGAATTCGCACTCCAGCTCGCGCCATTCTCCATCCGCGCGATAGCGTACCTTGGGCGATTTTCCATCGAAATCATGCAGGCTGACGGATTCGGCCTCATAGACGATGGGGGCGCCCGATTCGTCGCGCGCATCCATCAAATCACGTGTCACCTCGGTCTGGCCGTAGACGGTGACGGTTTTGCCAATCAGCTCCTTGAAGTTGATGCGGTGGCGCTTGCCGCCGAAACACAATTCTGCGCCGTCATGTACCAGGCCTTCCTGATGCAGCCGGCGGCTGACGCCGGCTTCGTCCAGCATGTCTACCGTGCCCTGTTCAAGTACGCCGGCGCGGATACGGCCCAGCACGTACTCGCGGCTGCGCTGTTCGAGGATGACGTTGTCTATGCCTGCTTTATGAAGCAATTGGCCGAGCAACAGGCCTGCCGGGCCGGCGCCGATGATGGCTACTTGGGTACGCATGATGAATAGTCTCTGTAGGTATTATTTTATTTTTTTGATCAGGGTCTGCATCTGCATTTTATGAGTCACAAAAATGCTCTGAGTTGAGCAGGTCAAGTCGATAATTTCAGTGAGAAATTAACGGTTTTCCCGCTCACTTCCTGCTCACAATTACACGTCGAAAAATACGGTTTCTTCCGGTCCTTGCATTTGTATGTCAAAGCGGTAAACCATCGTTCCAGCTTGTGGCTCACGTCTGGCGATCAACGTGTGGCGGCGCTCAACCGGCACCGAGTTCAGGATATCGTCTTCGCTGTTAGCACGGGTTTCGTCATCAAAATACAGCCGCGTATATGCATGTACCAGCAGGCCGCGCATGAAGACGATGATATTGATATGTGGGGCCTGGCCTGGGTTAACGACGCCGGGTTTGACCGTGTGCAGCGTGTAGCGCTGCTGCGCATCCGTGCCGGTGCCTATGCGGGCATACCCGGTGAAACCGTTGGCGACGATCTCATCGGTAGAACTGATGTAATGGCCATCGGCGTCCGCCTGCAAGAATTCAAGCATGGCATCGCCTACCGGCTTGCCGGCGCCGTCCAGCACCTGGCCGATGATCTGTATGTGCTCACCTTTCGCATTGTTGTCTGCGATGACGGCATCAAAGATGCTGGGCATATCGTAGTTATATTGCTGTGGCGTCAGGCCGTAGGCGAAATAGGGGCCGACGGTCTGGGAAGGGGTTTGTTTGAGTGTCATCGTGTGCTCCTAGCGCGTTTCCATCGGGGTCTGGCGGTCGCCGCGCAGCACAATATCGAATTCATAACCAAGCGCAAAATCGGGTTCGGTGACATTCAGAGTGAAGCGGGAGACCAGCAACTCGCGCGCATTCTCCGGCGTGCCCTGGTAGATAGGGTCGAATGCCAGCAAGGGGTCGCCGGGGAAGTACATTTGCGTGACCAGGCGGGTCGCAAAGTATTGGCCGAATAATGACAGATGGATGTGGTTAGGGCGCCAGGCATTTGGATGGTTGCCCCAGGGATAAGCGCCCGGCTTGATGGTCAGAAAGCGGTAGCGGCCATCTTTGTCCGTCATGCAACGGCCCGCGCCCAAAAAGTTGGGATCCAGCGGCGCCTGATGCTGGTCTACCTTATGCACATAGCGGCCGGCGGCATTTGCCTGCCATAGCTCCACCAGCGTATAGGGAACGGGTTTGCCGTTTTCATCCAGTACGCGGCCGGTGACGATGATGCGTTCGCCGATGGGTTCGCCGTTGCGCACTGCATTGCGGGTCAGGTCGTGGTCCAGCGCTGAAATGGCGTCATGGCCATATACGGGCGCGCGCAGGTTTTGCATGCTGGCTTTGGCCGGCAGCAGTGCATGGGTAGGCCCACGAAGTGTGGTGGACTTGTATTCTTTGGACAGATACGCGGGGTGGGATTCCCAGTCGCGCGGGTTTAGTAGCGTAGTTTCCGGCAAGATAGTCTCCATGCTGTTATTGATTTCTGAAGTCACTATATACCTGAGGGAATGTGGGTACAATTGATCAATTTTCAGGTTATCCATAACTAACGGGAATGGATTGGCAAGGAGTAGCGACAGTGGACGGCAGGATCAAACTCAGGCACTTACAATGTTTTTTAGCGGTGATGCAGCATCAAAGCCTACAGAAGGCGGCAGATGCGATGTCCATTACTCAGCCGGCAGTGTCCAAGACGATCGCCGAGATGGAGCAGATTTTGGGCGTGCGTCTGTTTGAGCGCGGCCGTAATGGCGCCAAGCCGACCGACAAGGCCGAATTGTTCTGGCGCTATGCCGGGGCCACCGTCAGCACGCTGCGCCAGGGCATGGATGTGCTGTCCGGCGATGGCCGCGCGGACGGCGCCGGCGGCGGCTCGATACGGCTAGGAGTGCTGCCCACCGTGGCGCCATCGCTGATACCGCAGGCCTTGCAGCTGTTCCAGCAGCACTGGAAAAATGTCGTCGTCAAGATCACGTCCGGCCTGAATGCGCAGTTGATGCAGCAACTGAAGGCGCAGGAGCTGGATCTGGTTATTGGCCGCCTATCGGAGCCGGACAGCATGATGGGGCTGACGTTTGAGCATCTGTTCGCCGACAAACTGGCCGTCATCGTGCGTGCCGGACATCCGTTGCTGGACTTGCCTACGCTGTCTGTCGAGCACATCACTGCGTACAGCCTGCTGCTGCCGCCGGTGAATACGGTGATCCGCAATGCTGCCGACAGCTTCCTGAATGCGCATGGCGTCGGCAATCCGAATGCCTATATCGAAGTACTGTCGGTATCGCTGGGTAGGGAGCTGGTGCTGCGTAACGACGCGGTATGGTTTGTGCCGACCAGCGCCGTCAGGCTGGACCTGGAAAACGGCATCCTGCGCAGCCTGCCTTTTTCCATGGCGGGCTCCGAGCAGATGGTCGGTCTGGCGCTGTCGAATGCGGTGCTGCCGTCGCCGATGACAGAAGCGATGATACATGCGGTGCGGGAGGTTGCCGCGCGCCAGCACGCGGCTTAGCAGGCTTACAGCGTGTGCTGATATTCGATAATCAGCGGTGCATGATCGGAAAAGCGCTGGTCCTTGTAAATGGAGCTCTTGCTCGCCTTTTCTGCGATGCCTGCTGTTGCAACATGATAATCGATGCGCCATCCCACATTGTTGGCCCATGCCTGGCCGCGGTTGCTCCACCATGTGTAGGCGTCGCCGGTCGTTTCCGGATAAAGCCGACGATAGACGTCAACCCAGCCCAGCTCGTCAAAAATACGCGTCATCCACGCGCGCTCTTCCGGCAGGAAGCCTGAGTTTTTCTGGTTGCTCTTCCAGTTTTTCAGATCGATTTCCTTGTGGGCGATGTTCCAGTCGCCGCAGATGACCAGTTCCCGTCCTTCTGCCTGTAGAGCGATCAAATGCGGCAGGAACAGCTCCATGAAACGAAACTTGGCTTCTTGCCGTTCCGGTGAAGATGAGCCTGATGGGCAGTACACCGAAATAATGGTCAGCTTGCCAAAGTCGCAGCGCACATAACGGCCTTCGGCATCAAATTCAGGGCTGCCGAACCCGATGTAGACAGCGTCAGGCTTGGATTTGCTGTAGATGCCGGTGCCGGAATAGCCTTTTTTTTCAGCATAGTGAAAATTGCCATAGTAACCGGGCGGACTCAGGAAATCCGCTGTCATGTCGCCCGCTTGCGCCTTCAATTCCTGTACACAGATAAAGTCGGCCGATTCCTTTGCCATCCATTCGAAAAAGCCTTTTCTTGCTGCTGAGCGTATGCCGTTGAGATTGGCGGAGATGATTTTTGTCATGGAGGGGCGATAAGAGCTGTTATGAAGTTGGAAAAGCATAGCAGAAATGGGCTCTGTCAGGAGGTCGGGAGCTAAGCGTTCAATAGGCGAAGCGGCGGCATAGAGTTTGCGATCAGGACTCGTGATACGCGCACATCGCTACAAATCGATGACAAATCGGGACAAGTTCTTACATGCGCTTACCAGCAATTACAAGTTGGGCGCGACATTTGGTTTATACTTGGTGTCTTGCCAAGACTGTATGCCGGGCTTGTACCGATATCGCGGGCAATCATTCTGACAACGCGCTGACAACGCGCGATGGCGCGGCCAGGGAACCCCTCCCTTACCAATATCATACGCTTTAGATTAATGACAGAAGAACAATTGAAAGCGCAGCTTGACGCTATTTACTCCAGCACTTCGTGGAAGCTGACGTCACCGTTGCGCTACACCGCTGCGATGCTGAAATCCAGTCAGCTGCGGGCGACCTCGGTACGCCGCGTGCTATTTGGTTTTATCCGGGGCCTTGGGCGTTTACCGTTGATACGTAAAGCAGGCGCACAGATATTGAAATTGGTTCCCGGACTGCGTAGCCGCGTCAGAAATGTTGTGCTGGCAGAGCGCCTAGAGCATTTGTTGCCGCGTCCCAGCCTTATCAAGCAATCTGTAGGAATGAGCGAATTATCTCCGTCTGCGCAGGCAATATTCATTAAATTGCAGGCAGCGATGCGTGACAGTCCCCGCTAGGTTTTCACGCCAGCCCGTCCTTCAACTCTCTCCATAAAAAAGCCCATTGCAACCAATTCATGCGCATCGTCATTGATTTACAGGCTTGTCAGTCGACCGGCAGCCGAACCCGCGGTATAGGCCGCTATTCCCTCTCTCTGGCCAAGGCCATGGCCCGCAATGCAGGTGGCCACGACCTTCAACTGGCGCTTAGCGGTTTGTTTGCCGATACCATACTGCCGCTGAGACAGGAATTTGCCGGCCTTGTGGAAAGTGAGAATATCCATATCTGGCAAGCGCCGGCGGCGGTTGCCGATCTGGATGCCGGGAACCGCTGGCGCCGGTGTGCCGGGGAGCTGATCCGCGAGCAGGCGCTGGCCGAGCTGCGGCCCGACATTGTGCATGTCAGCAGCCTGTTCGAAGGGTTGACGGACGATGCATTGACCAGCGTGGGCAATGCCGGTGAGCCATTGCCGACTGCAGTCACGCTATATGATCTGATCCCGCTGATTAATTCTCGCCACTATCTGGAAAATGCACAGGTGCGCAGCTGGTATTACCGTAAGGTGCAGGCATTAAAGAATGCTGATCTGCTGCTGGCGATTTCAGAATCCTCGCGGCAGGAAGGGCTGGACTGGCTGCATGTGCCTGAGCACCGTATCGTCAATATTTCGTCTGCCGTTGACGAACGCTTTCAGCAACTGCAGTATCCGCCTAGCCAGG
>JAYSKH010000034.1:0-35185 GCA_043726505.1 Undibacterium sp.
TTTGGCGGGTGCGGAGACTAGCAAGCCATCAGTATGGCTTGCGGTGGGATTCGAAGGGAATCGCTTGCAAGCGATTCCGCGGCCTGCGGAACGTAGGCGAATCCCTCAGTCACGCGTAAGCCTGGACAAATGAAAGACCTGCCTCAACTCAAATCCCAGCCGCTCATATAGCGTGATCGCCGATTGGTTGTGATCAAACACATGCAGGAATGGCGTGTCTCCACGCAATTCAATATCCTGGCGCAGGATATTCATCAGCCTTGCAGCCAGCCCCTGGCCGCGAAAATCTTCATCCACGCATACCGCACTTATTTCAACATGGCCGCCGAATTGCATACGCTCTCCTGCCATGGCAATCAGGCGGCCCTGATGTCGCACTCCTATATAGTTGCCCATCTCCGCAGTCCGCATGGCGAACGGGCCCGGTTTAGTCTTCTGGGTCAGCTCCAGCATCTCCGGAACGTCGGTCAAGCCCAGTTGCAGCACATCTGCACGATCCGGAGCATTTCCACGGTAAGGCAGGGCCACCATCTGATGAATGGTTCCTGCCCGTTCTATCCGCACCAGTTCTGACGGGTTCAGCGGCGCGACCGTTACCAGCGCAACCTGGCTGCCGGGCTCCATTAGTTGATGGAGCTCTTCAACCGCTGCTGGCGTATCCGAGGCCAGCGCTGCAAATGGAGAAACATCCGGATGATATCGGCGGGCAAGCGTGCCGCCCAGCCTTAGGTGAGCATGTTTGCTCTCCAATGCGGCCCATACCGGCGTATCGAGAAGCGCTTGATTTTCTGTATTCATTTCACTTCCTTTTGATGACTTGCGAGCTTGCTCCGACTAAAAAGGCAATTAATAACCAATATTCCAGACTGGGTAATACTGTAGGCAAAATATGTCCCCAGCGCCACCGCCGTAAGTGACAGTTTTAGGGTCGTTTACGCCATGTAGTGCCGGTTTTCGCTTTTATCGCCCATCATAGCGCTGGAGATTTACCGCATCAGCGCTAAAATAGAGTAAATAAATAAACAATACGACCGCAGTGCTATTCCAGCCACCTATGCTTATCAGACTGTCTTTGCTGACTGCTTCGCTAACTCTATGCGTGCCGCTGCCAGCTTGGTGCGCCTGTTCGCGCCCTATCGTCGTGCCTGCTTCGCCGCTGGGGAAAATGATCATCGTCGATAATGTCACTGGCGAGGTGTCCGGCATCTATCCGGAAGTGCTGCGCGCAGGCGGCGCCGGCATAGGCTGCGAGTTCGTGTTCCCTGTCATGGCGCGTGCCAGGGCAGAGATGATGATGCCCACAGGGAAAGCAGACCTGCTGGTAGGCGCTGTCAAGTCGGACAAGCGCGCCGCGTGGGGCGATTTTGTGCCGATGATGGGTACAGAATGGATGCTGATCAGCAACCGGACTGACACGCCTCCAGCGACGGTGCAGCAGTTGCTGGACAAACCCGGCATCAAACTCAACGCAGTGCGCGGATTCAACTATGGACCAGACTATATGGCCATGCTGGAAAAACTGGAGCGCCTCGGCAAGCTGGAGTACGTGAAAGACGCACAGACCATCGTACGCAAGATGCAGATCGGCCATGCCGATTATGCGTATATGCCGTCGGTTACTTTTGCCGGCGAAGTGGCAGCACTGGGGCTGACGGACAGCTTCGGCAAAACTGTACACTACACAAGGCTGGCCGATATACCGGCGTCAAGCACGGGCGTATATATGTCCAGGACCTTGCCGAAGAGCGATGCCGCCCAGATTCAGGCGCTGCTGATGCAAATCAGAGCCAACGGTGATTTACTGAAACGCCTGCAGGCAATTTTTACGCCGGAAGAAATGTCCAGCAACTACCGCTTGCCAGACATCAAGACCGGCCGCTGAAGTAAGTCCTACACCTCCGCTCGAAAAAAACCGGCTTGATTTAATCCTGCCGATACGTCTTTGCATTCATCGCCAATCTTGCGATGAGCCTCGTGCACGGCAGCCTTCTTAAACTATTTTTTCACTTCCCCATTTAGCTTTTCGCACCCCCTTCCCTCGCTGCGGCTGTTATCTGATTTCAGCATGTTTATAGCTGAAATCATTCGTTTATATCGCTTTCCCTCATACGTATCATCGCTTTCAGCACGATGCTTTTTCACATTTCATTACTACCAATTACAACACTTACAGGGAAACCAATTCATGAGCCGCAGCAAGCCGACGTCCATAAAAAAAACCAGCTTCACGCTGCTCGCAGCAGCAATCGCCGCTACTGCAGCATGGCAGGCCCGCGCGCAGGCGCAGGATGCCAACACCGTCATTGTCACCGGCACCCGCAGCGTCACGCGCACGGTATCCGATTCTGAAGCCCCCATCGATGTACTGACCAGCAAGGATCTGCAAAGCACAGGCTCCAATGAACTGGAAACCGTGCTGAGCAGGCTATTGCCTTCGCTGAATTTTCCTCGTCCGGCCGTAGCCGATAATTCTTCGGCGATCCGCACTGCCCAGCTGCGCGGTCTGTCGCCGGACCAGACACTGGTATTGGTCAACGGCAAACGCTGGCACACCACCGCGGTCGTCAACGTCAGCGGCGCTGCGGGCCGCGGCTCTGCGCCGGCCGATCTGAACACCATTCCTCTGTCGGAAATCGACAGGATAGAAGTGTTGCGTGACGGCGCGGCCGCGCAATATGGATCGGACGCTATCGCAGGCGTCATCAACATCATCCTGAAGAAAGGCGCAGCCGGAGGCGAGATACAGGCAGGAGCAGGACAGTACGGCAAAGGGGATGGCGCGCAAGGGAATGTCAGCGCTAATTTCGGTACACAACTCGGCGACAAGGGATGGCTGCGCTTCACCGTTGAGCAGCGTAACCAGAACGAGACCAACCGTTCCGGCGCGGACTTCCGCAACAAAGCAGAACCTTTGTACGGCCAGGTGACGCAGGCGCAGGGTGACCCCAAACTGAAACAGACCAGCCTGGGCCTGAACGGCGCATTGCAGTTGGCCGACGACGTGGAGCTTTACGGCTTTGCCAACGGCAGCCGCAGAGACAGCGACGTTGCCGCGACATGGCGCACCGCCTACTCTACTGGCACTACCCTGCGCTCCAATCTGTATCCGCAAGGGTTTTTACCGATAGAACAGAGCACCAGCGATGACGTGGCGCTGGTAGCCGGTATACGGGGAAAAACCGACGGCGGCTGGCGCTGGGATGCGAGTGTCAACTACGGGTCCAACAGCTTTGATCTGGACATCGCCAACTCGGCCAACCTGAGCATCGCAGGCAGCACACAAACCCGTTTTTATGCAGGTAAACTGAAAAATTCTCAAACCCTGCTGAACTTCGATGCAGCCAGGGAATTTGATGTTGCTTGGCTGCCTGCGCCCCTGACCTTCGCCGTCGGCGCGGAAGCAAAGCGTGAAAAATATGAAATCAGCGCAGGTGAACCTGCGTCTTACTCCGGCTCTGGCGCACAGGGTTTTTCCGGCTTCCAGCCGAGCAACGCGGGCAGCACCGACAGGCACAGCATCGCCCTCTACGCCAACTTGGAAGCTGAACTTAGCAAACAGCTAAGCGCATCCTTTGCGCTGCGCACCGAAAATTACAGCGACTTCTCCAGCGTGACATCGGGCAAGCTGTCGGCACGCTATGAAGTCAGCAAGGAACTGGCTTTCCGCGCGGCAGCCTCCACCGGTTTCCGCGCGCCTTCGCTGGCGCAGCAAAACTATACGATCACCACCACCAACATACTGACGCTGCCTAATGTCGGTCAGCAACTGGTGGATACCGGTACTTTTGGCGTCAATACCGCAGCGGCCAAGGCACTGGGCGCGAAACCACTGGAGGCGGAAAAATCGCATAACTACAGCGTGGGCGCAGTGATCCAGCCGGTGCGCAACTTCTCCACCAGCGTGGATCTGTACCAGATCAATATCGACAACCGCATCCTGTACTCCGGCAACCTGATTTTGCCTACGGCCCTGCAGGCTACGCTGGCAAACCAGGGCGTGCTGGTGGGCGCAGCCCGCTACTTCGCCAACGCAATGGATACGCGCACGCGCGGGGTTGATATTGTCAGCACCTATCAGATCAATCTTGCCAATGCCGACAAACTGGCGTTGACGCTGGGTTATAACCACAACGATACCGATGTCAGCGCCATCGCTGCCAATCCGGCCATCCTGACCCAGAACAAGCTGACACTGATCGACAGGCAAACGATCAACCGCGCAACGGAGGCATCACCGAAGGACAAAGTCAGCCTGGGCGCAGACTACAACGCCAGCGTCTGGGGTGTACATGGACAGGCAACGCGCTACGGCAAGTTCACGTCACCGCAGAACGACCCGACAACCGACCAGACTTTCAGCGCCAACTGGGTGCTGGACCTGTCCGGCAGCTACCGTCTGGGAAAATGGACGCTGACGGCAGGCGTGGACAACCTGACGGATAAATATCCCGATACGGTCATCGCAGCAAACAGCCTGGGCGGCACACTGCCGTACAGCACATTCTCCCCTTACGGGTTTAACGGCCGTTACTTCTACGCGAAAGCCGCCTATACATGGTAAGCCCCATGCCAGGCCATTGTAGTTACGTGCCGGCTCCGGGCGGCACGCTCAGCGCCCGTTCCCGTTATCTCCTTTGCGGGGGCCGGCAATGAAGAAAATCACTACCAAGAAATTCCTCAATGGGCACCTTGCCCATTACGTAGTGGATGGCAATGGCCCATGGATCGTACTGATCCATCCGCTGGCGACAGACCTGACCGTGTGGGCGCCGCATGTCAGGCAGCTGTGCAGACATTACCGGGTGCTGCGCTATGACGTGCGGGGCCATGGAAAAAGCAGCAGCCACGCCCCGTTGAACGCCAGCGGCTACACGCTGGAATTGCTGGCGGGAGACCTGCGCGCGCTGATGGATGAACTGGGGATAGACAGCGCCCATATTGCCGGCATCGCCATGGGCGGCCTGATCGGGCATCAGCTGTCACTGAGCAACCCGGGCAGGCTGAAATCGCTGACGCTGGCCGGCAGCCAGCTAACTGAGGCACGCCATACTGCCCATGCAGCAGAAAACTGGAGTAGGTGGATCACCCTCGCCGAGCAGCATGGCATGGATGGCCCGGATGGCGTGGCCGATGAAATTCTGGCTAGCTATTTTACGGCCGCGTTCAGATCCGGCCATTCGGGGACCATGTCGCGCGTCAGCCGCCTGATCCGATGTACCAGCCCGACCGGTTTTGTCCGCGCCTGCCGCGCCATCAGGAGTATGGCGTCTGTCGCCCCGCTGAAACGCGGCGAACCGCCTACGCTGCTGGTCACGGGTGAGATGGATGCGGCAGCCCTGGCTGCAGAAAAAACTTTTGCACGGCTCAGCGGCGCAAAATTTGTTTGCCTGCCCGATGCCGGCCTATGCGCCGCGCTGGAGCAGGAAGAGGCTTTTCTGGCCTGCCTGGAAGGATTTCTGGAACGTATCTCCGAACCGCTGGCCTTACCCGACTAAGCGGGGTCGTAAAAAACTATTTCGATGCAGGCTGCACGCAAGCCGCGCCGCCAAACAGCACCGAGACACCGCAAGGTGACGTGAACATACGGTCGCCATCGTGGCCCACGCCTTCCACTTTCACCAGCTGCTGCGACGTCATGCCGGGATGCCTGCGCTGCATATAGGCGAAATAAGAATTCCCGCGTATATAGCGATAGGCGCCCTGCACTTCAGCCGGGCAGGTTTTGTCCAGCGCCGGATGATTGGGGTTAGTGTCTTCGGTTCCCAGTAGATAGACCACATCGCGCGCTGCATACGCAGCCTCATACGCAGCCGGGGCTTTTGCCTGCGCATAGGCGGGAGCGCCGGGCCAGCCGTATTTCCACTGGTTAAACTGCGGGCAGCTGGCCGTTTCCTGCGGCCGTTCTTCGTTGAAATACAGGTAGGACGATGGATTGGCAACGACGTAGCGCGTATGCACGCCCAGCTTCGCCATCAACTCCTCACCCTTGCCGACAACGGCATAACGCTGCACAACCTGCGCACCGCCTGAATGGCCGGCAATGACGACATCTTTCAAATTGGGAAAGCGCGTGCGGTCCGCCAATTGCAGCAGGATGGCGTCAATCGCATCAAAAGAACTGAGTGCCGCCGGGCCGTTGGCATTCTCGCCGCCCATCCAGCTCTCCCATTGCCAGTGCAGGAAGTCTTGGCCCAGATAGTGTGCGGGAATGTCGGCGTCTGCCAGGAATTGCGGCACGATCATCATCGTATGCTGCGCGTCGCCGGAGGCGCTCAGCGCTTTCTGCGCGGATCGCCAGTAAACATCTGCATCGCGCAAGCGGCCATGGAATACCAGCACGGCGCGGGTAATGCCGGGCTGCGGAACCTTCCAGTCAACGGACACGTATAACGGCAACGTACCGCTGCCTGCCGGTGTGCTGACCTTGATTGTGGCATCAGCGATGACCTTGACGGGGCGCTTGTTAGGAGCAACTTCATTGGCTGCCTGTGCAACGCCAATGCCCATGCTCAGGCCAACACTAAGGCCGAGGCCGAACAGGAAACAGTTTCTGTTGAATGGCATATGCGGCCTTTGCTGGAATGGTTGTCAATGACAACGATTCTAAAGCATTGCTGCTAAAAGATGGGGCTTATGCCGGGCGCGTATGTAGGTCGTTTGTATCAGAGGCTTGCATTAAATGTGTACTGCAGGTGTATAGGTTAGGCATGTACCTTATGCATACACATCAACTGAATTGCCAAGCGGCGAGTCACTGGACTTTGCGCTTGTGGATGCAGCCTGGGTAGATGAAGCAGATTGCTGGCTGGATGAAGATGCCGAAGCGGATGACGAACTCGTGGAGGACGTAGAGGACGACGAATTGTTTTGTGCATTCAGCTGATCGATCTTTGCCTGTGTGGCGGCGATCTGCCGGTTCAGCGTATCGACGGCGGCCTTGCCGCTATCGATGGAGGAATTTTTTTCCGCTTCTGTCAGTTGTTTCTCGTAGGCAGCCAGCTGTTTTTCCAGCGTGGCAAGTTGAGTATCGCTGCTGCTGGCGCTGACGCCGGCTGCGGCTGTAGATGAGCCGATTGCGCTTACCATGGTGACCTCCCGTCCTTTGCTTAAGTTTAGTTGCTAAGAAAGGTAACGGCAAGCAGTGCAAATAATGCAGCAGAGAACGTGTAAATTCAGGTAAAGACGTATTTGGGTGTGGTCGAGCAGGACTTATTTCTTTCCATGCGCGGAAAACAGCCTGCGCCATCCTTCATGGCCCAGCTTGCGCATGGTTTCCATGTTCTTTTCGTAAATGACGTCTGCATCGGGGAACGACAATATGGCCTTGTCCACGCTCTCTTCACGCAGCAGATGCAGCATGGGGAAAGGCGAGCGGTTGGTGTAGTTCTCGATATCGTCTTCATCCGAACCGGCGAACTGGTACTGCGGGTGGAAACTGGCTACCTGGATCTGGCCGTCCAGATCAAGCTCTTGCAGCGCGCCGTCTGCAACATCAAGGAAATCGTTGTAGTCCAGGAAATCCAGCAGCACCGCAGGATGGATCAGCAGCGTAGTTTCTATCTGCTCCGGATTGGCTTCGGCCAACACCTCCAGCTCGGTCACCAGATCCCTGAGCAAATCTTCCGGCGTGCGGGCCGGGCTGACGACATAGCGTATCTGCTCCTTGATCATGACCGCTTTGGCGAAAGGGCAAAGATTAAGGCCGACGACCGCTTTCTCCAGCCAGGTCTGGGTTGCGGCAACGATGTCTGCGGAGCTGATGAAGGGTGCTGTCATGTGATTCTGATGTGGGCGAATAGGGCGGAAATTCGATGTTTGAGCATGCGTTTTTTACGCCTGCCAAGCGAGGCCCCAAGCATAGCATGCTTGCAGGAAGATCATCAGCCCCGGCACCCATCAAGCACCGAAAAAAATAGAGAAAAAGAAAGAAAAAACTGCATGCCCGGGCTCCGGACATGCAGTTTTTTTATGGGGCAAGCGTGTTGCAAGACCAGAACTTATTTCTCTAGTTTATTTCTCTTCGCCGCCGATGAATTTGTAAATAAAGGCGCCCAGCACGCCGCCCACAATAGGTGCCACCCAGAACAGCCACAGCTGCGCCGTGGCCCAGCCGCCCACGTACAATGCAACACCGGTGCTGCGCGCAGGATTAACCGAAGTATTGGTCACAGGGATGCTGATCAGATGGATCAGCGTCAGGCACAGGCCGATAGCGATAGGCGCAAAACCCTGCGGCGCGCGCTTGTCGGTGGCTCCCATAATGACGATCAGGAAAAATGCCGTCATCACGACTTCCGTAATCAGCGCTGCCTGGAAGCTGTAGCCGCCTGGGGAATGCTCGCCATAGCCGTTGGAGGCAAAGCCGGCCGACACGTCAAAGCCTGCCTTGCCGCTGGCAATCAGGTATAGCACGCCACCGGCCGCAATACCGCCCAGCACTTGCGCGACGATATAAGGCAACAACTTCGCTGCAGGGAAGCGGCCGCCGGCCCACAAGCCTATCGACACTGCCGGGTTCAAGTGGCAGCCGGAAATGTGGCCTATGCCGTACGCCATCGTCAGCACTGTCAGGCCGAAGGCCAGGGACACGCCGTGCAGACCAATGCCGACGCCGGGGAAAGCGGCCGCCAGCACCGCGCTGCCGCAACCGCCCAGCACCAGCCAGAAGGTGCCAAAAAATTCTGCGCCATATTGTTTCATTTTTTTGCTCTCTTTCCTGAGAAGGCCGACGGCAGTAGCTGCCATGATTTCCCTATCGGCCGGATTATTGATCTAAGAACCCGCAGCACATTGTTTTTAACATATGCCACAGGTGCTGACCGAGATACTATCTCAAAAAAATGTTGCTCCAGTGTTAAAAGTTGTTATATTTTCTTGGTTTTTGGGTAATTTAACAATTCTTCAATAAACATTCTTTTTTGGCATTTTTTGAAAAATGGAATGCTGACTGGGGCTCAGGCGCCGCATTGTGCATTGTAGATTTTCAGTACATCTTCCTGAATTTTCTTGATCATCTCTTCGCGTTTCATTTTTTTCAGCGCCACTTCCAGCCTCGGTATCAGCGTCTGATAACGTGCACTGAGCCAGTGATAACCCAGTAGCCTTTCCAGCGGCGGCTCGGCCATCACGATATTATCCAGGCCCATTTTCCTGGCTTTGCAATAACTGGAGCGGGAGTCGATCACAATGTCGGTGCGCCGAGCCTGCAATTTATTGAACAGGGATTCGAGATTAGGCGCCGTATCTGCCCTCATGCCCTTCAGCCTGTTTTCCACAGTCCGCGCACCGGACAGATAACCTATCGAATAGCCCTGCAGGCTGTCGTAACCGCTGACTTTCAAACTGCGGTTCAGTGAAAACACGACCAGCTCTTCGTAGGCAATCGGAACATCGATTTTTTTCATGTCGCCGAGCGGCGTATCGGCAATACGGAAATCGACGCCATCCAGCGTTCCCGCCATCGCCAGCGCCACAATCCTCGGATTGGGCAAGGCCTCAAAACGGATGCTGATGCCCAATTGCCGGTAGGCCTCCAGCAGGATGCGCTGCGCCATCATCGAACTTGGCCCCTGGTCCACAGAAATGGCAAATACCAGCGGCGGCTGCGCAGTCATTTTCGTCGGTAATTGCGCATGCGATGGCCTTGGACATACAAGCAGCCACAACAGGCAGAACAGAAATGTCGGCATCATGGCGCGGCTAAAAAAACAGCCGCATCGCATACGCAACAATAAAGGAAGACGGGAAGAAAAAATCATTGCGCATTATACCGAATGGACAAGCGGCACCATACTAAGACAGGTGGTCTGGCGGGCGGCCTGTTTTAGCGCGTTGCCGCCCTTCCTGAGACTTGAAAGCTTGCTGCTACCAGCCGTATTTCTGGCTGGCCTTTGCATACACCATGCCGGCCATCGCGATGTCTTCCAGCCCAACACCGATCGATTTATAGATGACGATATCATCCGGCTTTGCCGCGTAATCCATGCTGCCGTTCAGCGCCTGGCCCAGCTCCGCTACCTTATCCCAGTTAAAGGTGCCGGGTGCGCACATCACTAGATCACCGGCTTCCTGCTGCGCCTGCAACTTCCACTCGACCACGATCGCAGCGGCCCGTCCCACGGCCACATCATCCAGTTCCCTGACAGTGGCCTTGCTGGCGCCAACGGCAGCAACAAACACGCCTTTGGGCAACAGGTCGCCCGAGAACAGTGGCGTCTGCGCCCTGGTCACGGTAACCAGCACATCGGCGCCGGCCACGGCATCCTGCATGTCGACGGCCCTGGTAGCCACGCCGGTCAGCTGCGCAATGTCTTTTGCAAAGGTTTCCGGCACGGCCCTGCCCGCCACCAGGATCTCCTTGAAGTCCCTGACCTTGAGCAGCGCCTCGATATGTGACCGCGCCTGCACGCCTGTGCCTATCACCGACAATGTGTTTGCATCGGCACTGGCCAGCGCGTCGGTGGCGACGGCAGTAGCAGCGGCAGTGCGGAAGGCCGTCATCGTATCGGCTTCTATCGTCGCCAGCGGCTGCCCGGTCTCAGTGGAAAACAGCACGATGACAAATTGGAACTTGCCGTTGATCGTTGTGTAGATCTTGGTGCCCGCTACCTTGGCGCCGGGCACAATCGCGCCCATCGTGGACAGCATCACTCCGGCGGCGGAAGTACGCACGCGGGCCTGCTGCGCGCCCTGCTCCATTGTGCGGAAAGCTTCGCGCATCGCCTGGATGGAATCACCCGCGGTAATCAGCTCGGCAACTTGCTGGTTGGTAATCAGTTTCATAGTGGTTCCTGTCTTCAATGGCGGATCAGCGGCTGCGCATTAGGGTTTACGGGCAAACCTCTATGTTTGCATAAAACGTCGACGCCTAGATTGAATTATTCCGCAGATGTCATGCAAAAAAGTTATAAGCTTGCCGCACGTAAAAACAATGAGCAAAAAAAATGCGGCCACGAGGCCGCATTCTGCGTTCTGCATTCTGACAAGGGCATGCTGCAAGCAGCAGCCTAGCCTCTCTTCAGCTTTAGATTTCTTTGTACAAAGGCAGAGTCAGGAACTCGGCAAAAGACTCCGACGTGGACATCTCTTCAAAAATCTGCGCCGCGCGATCATACGTAGGGCCTGTTCCTGCAGTCTGTTTCACTTTAACCAGCTCTTCCGGAATCATCGCGCGCACCATGTCGGCAGTGACCTTGCGGCCGTCGTCCAATATACCCTTGGTCGAGCGTATCCACTGCCATACCTGCGAACGGCTGATCTCTGCCGTCGCCGCATCTTCCATCAGGTTATGGATAGGCACACAGCCATTGCCGGCCAGCCAGGCGCCAAGGTAATGGATGCCAACGTTGATGTTGTAACGCAGGCCGGCTTCGGTGATTGGCGTTTCCGGCTTAAAGTCCAGCAGGTCTTTCGCAGCCACGTCAACGTCAGGGCGCTGCTTGTCGATCTGGTTAGGCTTGTCGCCCAGGACTTTTTTGAATTCTGTCATCGCCAGATCCACCAGGCCCGGGTGAGCTACCCAGCCGCCATCGTAGCCGTCGGTTGCATCACGTGCTTTGTCGGTGCGTACACCGCCCATGGCGATGTCATTCTTTTCAGGATCGTTCTTGATAGGGATCAGCGCTGCCATGCCGCCAATTGCCGGCGCATTACGCTTGTGGCAGGTCTTCAGCAACAGCAGTGCGTAAGAACGCATGAACGGCGCAGTCATCGTGACCTTGGCGCGGTCGGCCAGGCAGAAGTCCTTGTCATTCTTGAATTTTTTGATGCAGGAGAAGATGTAATCCCAGCGGCCTGCATTCAGACCGGAGCTATGTTCGCGCAGTTCGTACAGGATCTCGTCCATCTCGAAAGCGGCAACGATGGTTTCGATCAGCACGGTCGCCTTGATTGTGCCTTGGGCGATACCGATTTCATTTTGCGCCATCACGAAGATGTCGTTCCACAGGCGCGCTTCCAGATGGGATTCCATCTTCGGCAGGTAGAAGTATGGGCCAGCGCCGCGCGCCAGTTGTTCTTTGGCGTTGTGGAACAGGAACAGTGCGAAATCAAAGATGCCGCCAGAGATGCGCTTGCCGTCTACCAGCACATGCTTTTCATCCAGATGCCAACCGCGCGGGCGCACGACCAGTGTCGCGATCTTGTCGTTCAGTTTGTAGCTCTTGCCGTTTTGTTCCAGGCTGATCGTGCGGCGTACTGCGTCGCGCATATTGATCTGGCCGGTGATCTGGTTATCCCAGTTAGGCGTGTTGGAATCTTCAAAATCGGTCATGTAGCTGTCGGCGCCGGAGTTGAAGGCGTTGATGACCATCTTGCGTTCTACCGGGCCGGTAATTTCCACGCGGCGGCATTCCAGCGCCTGAGGAATAGGCGCGATCTTCCAGTCGCCTTCGCGGATGTGTTTTGTTTCAGGCAAAAAGTCTGGCTGCTCGCCGGCATCCAGGCGCTTGGCGCGTTCCACGCGGGCGGCCAGCAACTGCTGGCGGCGTGGTTCAAACGCGCGGCTAAGCTTGGCAACCAGGGCCAGCGCTTCGGGCGTCAGTATCTGTTCAAAACCGGGTTTGATTTCACCCGAGATTTCCATGCCGGTAGGCAGATTCAGTTGTGTCATGCTGTTCTCCAATTTGATCTCACAGGCAAATGGCCTGCTAGCGGTTTTTTTCTACGAAATCTACAACGTCGGTCAGTGATCGCCCCACCCCATGCGGCGTCACTCCCAGTTCTTCCAGCGGCGCGCCGGCACGGTTCACCCAGAAGGTGGTGTAGCCGAACCAGGTCGCGCAGCAGGCGTCCCAGCAATTGCTGGAGACGAACAAGATATTCTTGGCGGGTAAGCCAAATACGTCCGGAGCCATCTGGTAGGCTTCCGGCGCGGTCTTGAATTTTTTCACGGCTTCCACCGACAGCAGATGGCTGAACACACCTTGCATGCCGGCCGCATCCACTGCGGATTGCAGCATGTGCGGGTTACCGTTGGACAGTATGCTCAATGCCAGGCCGCCGGCGCGCAATTGCTGCAGCACGCCCAGGTTTTCCGGAAAGGGCTTTAGCCGCGCATATTGGCCCATCAGCAGGTTTTGCGCATCCAGCGTCAGTTCCAGCCCCAGCTTGTTGCAGGAAAAAACCAGCGCATCCTGTGTCACTTCCCAGAACGGCTTGTACATGCTGCACATGGTGCGCAGGCGCGTGTATTCGATCTGCTTGTCGCGCCACAATTCTGCCAGCGCCATGCCGCGGCCCGGGAAAAATTTCTCCCCCAATTCACGCACGGAATACACGTCAAACAGCGTACCGTAAGCGTCAAAGGCTATCGCTTGTATCGTCATGGCTCTCTTTCTGGATTATTGCAGCACAGCACAACAAATCTGCTTAATTCTACTTACGGCAACAAATAATTATACGATTAGTAGTATATTCAATATCAGAGTTTATAAATATGACGTTTTATCACTTTATCTTTGCGTTTTAGTTAAAAGTAACGTCTCATACCGATACAATTTATTACGATAAGTAAAAATACTAGCCTGAAAGTGCGTGTATTCTTACATTTCGGAACTTATTTCATCTATTTTAGTGAAATATGCTTCCAGCATCGACTGCTTATCCATGGACCAATTCAAACAACTCTCCACTTTTGCCGAGGTTGCCACGCGCGGCAGCCTGTCTTCCGCCGCCCGCGCCGAGGGCGTAGCGCCCGCCATGATAGGCCGCAGGCTGGATGCGCTGGAAGAACGCCTCGGCGTCAAACTGCTGCAACGCACCACTCGCAAGATTGCGCTGACCAATGAAGGAACCGCCTTTCTGGAAGACTGCCAGCGCATCCTGGCGGAACTGGAAGAAGCGGAAACTGCGGTATCAGAACGTAGCGCCCGCGCCAGCGGCCAGCTGACGGTATCCGCACCGGCCGGCTTCGGCCGGCAGCACGTGGCGCCGCTGGTGCCGTCATTCCTGACGGAACACCGCGACGTCAAGCTGACGCTAAGCCTGAACGACCGCGTGGTAGACCTGATCGGTGAAGGCATAGACGTCGCGATACGCATTGCCTCGCTGACCGATTCCAACCTGATCGGCGTCAAACTGGCGGACAACAAGCGCGTTGTCGTGGCATCGCCAACCTACCTGAAACGCCACGGCGTGCCGGCTTCGCTGGACGAGCTGAGCCATCATAATTGCCTGGCTTTCAGCAGCGACGGCAGCCAGCGCGGATGGACATTCCGCCAGAACGGCAAGAACGTAACGTTGAAAGTGGAGGGCAATATGGTCTGCAACGATGGCGAGGTGCTGCATGACTGGGCCATCTCCGGCAAGGGGCTGGCCTGGCGTTCCATGTGGGAAGTGGGTTCGGAAATAGAGTCCGGCAAGCTGGTCACGGTGCTAGATGAATTTACCGCACCCGGCAATGATATCTACGCGATCTTTGCGCAACGCCGCCACCTGCCGCTGCGCATACGCGCATTTGTGGATTTTTTGAGGCATGCGTACAGCAAGCCCAATTACTGGGGTAATTCCCTGGGCTAGGTTGTGAACCTTCCGCATTGCTGAATATAGACGGCTTGCAGGCTGGATGAATAAACTGACCCTAGCCTGCCTTGTGTCCCAACGCAATAACGCCTGCACCAGCCAGCGCCAGGCAAACGCCCAGGCAATCATTCCAGCGCGGCACCACGCCGTCCACCAGCCACAGCCAAGCAAGCGCGGTGGCGATATACACCGCGCCATACATCGCATACACCCTGCCGCTGGCGTCCGGATGCAGCGTAAGCAGCCAGACAAAAATACACAGGCTGCAGGCGGCCGGCAACAATAGCCACACTGGCCCCTTGCCTGTCCACCACAGCATGGGCAGGTAGCATCCCAGCAGCTCAGCGATGGCGGTCAAGACAAACAGGCCAAAGCCGCGGAGCAAATCCATGCTTACGATCATTTTTGCCCTTTTGAGAAAACGAAATGCCATCGAGCATATCCGCTGAAAGCGTTTGATACAAGCGAGGCAGAAAAATTGGCGCTGACCAAACGGGCATAAAAAACGGCATCCCGAAGATGCCGTCCGAATATTGCCAAGTTACTGCTGCATTACCATTGCATGTACCTGCAACTTAAAACTCTTCCCAATCGTCCTGCCCTGCGGGCGCCATCGCTTCCCTCGCGGGTGTGGACTTGGCCTCCTTGATGGATCTGACATTGGATACCGTCGGCTTGGCCGCAGGCCTCACAGGAACTCTCGCGGGCCTGGTTGCCGGCTTGTGAACCGGAGTAGCGGCAACTGCGGTCACGCCGGCGACAAACTGCTGGCTGCGCTCGTCGATCTTGAAGACGCTGACCGCATCCAGCAGCCGCTTTGCCTGATCCTGCGTGCTGCCTGCAGCAGCAGCGGCCTGTTCCACCAGTGCGGCATTCTGCTGAGTGGCTTCGTCCATCCGCACCACTGCAGTGTTGATCTGGTCCAGCCCGGCACTCTGCTCGGCGCTGGCAGCGGTGATTTCACCCATGATGTCGGCAACGCTCTGGATCGAATTAACGATCTCATGCATGGTCCTCCCGGTATCGTTGACGAGCCGGCTGCCTGCCTCGACTTTTTCCACCGAATCACCAATCAGTTCCTTAATTTCCTTTGCCGCAGTGGCGGAGCGTTGTGCCAGATTGCGCACTTCGCTGGCTACGACGGCAAATCCCCTGCCCTGCTCGCCGGCGCGCGCCGCTTCCACTGCTGCATTCAGCGCAAGGATATTGGTCTGGAAAGCGATACCGTCGATGACGCTGATGATGTCGACGATTTTCTTGGAGCTGTCCTTGATGGAGTTCATCGTATCGACGACATTGCCCACCATGGCGCCACCGCGCGTCGCTACTTCGGACGCGGTAATCGACAGCGTGTTGGCCTGCTTGGCATTGTCGGCATTTTGCTTGACGGTGGATGTCAGTTCTTCCATTGAAGATGCAGTTTCTTCCAGGCTCGCCGCCTGCTGCTCAGTCCTGCCGGACAGGTCCATATTACCTCTGGCGATTTCGTCGGTGGCCGTGGCGATTGAAGAACTGCCGTGCCTGACCTTGCTGACTGTTTCCACGAGGCTGGCGCGCATGGTTTCGAGGCTGAGCATCAGCTTGCCCATTTCATCGCGCGACACTGGCACTACCTGCCGGGTCAGATCGCCGGCAGAAATTTCGTCGAAGTGTTCCATCATTTTGCGCAGCGGATGCGCGATTGCGCGCAGCAGGAAAAAACCGGACACCGACACCGCCAGCAAGCCACCAATAATAGCAAGGATGGCGACCATGCGGAAGGTCGCGAATTTATCCTGGGTGGCAACAGATAAGGCTTCGGTAGATTTCGTCTGGTAAGCGACCAGCTCGTCAGTCTTGTCGTAATAGGCGGCAAACAGCTTGGGCAGCTTGGTCATGTTGATGGTGTCCGCCGCATCTTTGTCACCTGCTTTGACTGCCGCCAGCAACGGCAGAAAACCGTCGTTCATGTAGGCTGATCTGCGGGCTGAGACTTCATCCGAAATCTTTTTTTCTTCGGCGTCTGCCGGCAGCTCCAGATAGCGCTTCCACGCCTTGTCTGATTCACCGACAAATTTTTCGGCACGCTTGACGATGTCCGGTGCGTCCGGTAATTCGGGGTGCATAACGGCGCGGTCTACGACGACCCTGGCGCGCAACGTATGTGCGCGGCTGTCGCCGATGGCGATTGTGGAGGGCAGCTGGTTGGTGAAAATATCCCTGACCACATTATTGCTGGCCTGCCCGCCCACGACGCCCATGGTTCCAATAATGACCAGCAGAATTCCCATGAAGGCCATGGTGGCGACAAGACGCAATCTGATTGTCAGGTTCAGCATCTGATACCCCTTCCCTGTTGATTTGTTTTAAGTCCCGCACCCCGCACGCGGAAGTCGGTTATCAAGAAAATAGAGCATGCATTTCAGTATAGCCAATGCCATGATTAAAAAAGGAAAATAATCCGTTTATACAATTCTGTGCTGCACCATGTGTATGGTTTGCGCCGCATGGTAGCGCCCGTTTCGCTGCCGCCATTTCCATTAATCACTAATTGCATAGTCACGCGAATTCTGGGAAAAAACAAAATGATTCACATGATTTTGGTTAAATATGGTGTCTTGTCGTCAAAATACCAAACGCGTGCAACTGTCTGCACGGACTCGTAACGATGGAAGTGCGAAGTGAACGGGCAAAAAAAATCCCCGACTTCTCGGGGATTTTCTAGCGCAACTTTAACAAGTCACAACCAGCTCATCTATTAGATAGCTTGGATGTTGGATGCTTGTTTGCCTTTAGGGCCAGTTGTCACTTCGAAAGAAACGCGTTGGTTTTCTTTCAGGGATTTGAAGCCATTGGATTGGATTGCGGAGAAATGAGCAAACAGATCTTCACCGCCTTCATCTGGAGTGATGAAGCCGAAACCTTTTGAATCATTGAACCATTTAACAATACCTGTTGCCATTACAATTTCCTATTTCAGTTAAGGTGGGCAAATGCCCGGTAAATCGTTTCAACCAAGTAAGGAATGACAGACTGATACTGCACTACCACCTAGAATCTCAACGACTAAATAATTATAAGGCATAAATCCGGCACTAAGTAAAATTAAAAGAAAAAATCGGGGCCAACGCCGCTATTACAGGGGCTTCCAGCAAGCTTTTCCGATATTTTCCTGCAATTTCAAGCATTTACGATGCTTTTCCAGCGCGCAAGGATGTTGTAAAAATCAGTAAATAACCGAAAAAAACATCAAAAATCCATAGAATCAGCCTATTTTCTTTGGAAATTTTCACGATCCCAGGAAGAATTCCACCGTTTGTTCGGATAACTCGTCCAGACTCAGCCCCTTGCCGGGTTTGTACCACTGCACGCTGTAATTAATTGCCCCCAGCAATAGCAGCCGTACGACCTTGCTGTCGGAGCGGATCAGGCCTGCGTCCTTCAGTTCGGTAATGGTTTTTTGCCATAGCTGGTCGTAGCGGTCTTTCAGGTCAATGATCTGCGCCTGCAGGTCCGGCGTCAGCGCATGCCAGTCATACAGCAGCACAGGAATAAAATCGTGGCCTTCGCCCAGTACCGTTTCCAGATGCGCGCGCACCAGTGCGCGGAATTTTTCCAGCGGCGGCAGGCTGCCTGCAACAATGCGCTCCACTTCACCCAGACCGGCAACCAGCCCCTCTTCCATCACGGCGGCGAGGATTTCCTGCTTGCTCTTGAAGTGATAAAACGGGCTACCGGAACGCATGCCTACGGCATTGGCAATATCCCTGACAGTGGTGCCGTCAAAGCCTTTTTCACGAAACAGGCGGGCGGATACCCGCACCAGGTCGGCCCGGCGGTTGCCGTCGCCGTCGCTGACAGTCGCCAGGGGGCGTGTGCGCGCAACGCGCTTCCGGGGCGGCGCAGCGGGCTCAATAGATTGCTGGGAGTGGAGTGTGGTCTTCATGATTGGTCGCCATTATACCGGCTGCCGGCGTTGGAAACGGCTTTCACCGCCACTGGCGCCCCTTTCCGTCGACTCTGCCGTTTTTAATTTTTATTTTGTTTTTACCCGAGACTGCGCCACCACGCAAACGCTTGCGGCAACAGCCTCATGAAAACTGCACAGGCGGCCCGCTCCGGAAACCGCCGTAGTCGGCATAGTGAGTTTTTTATTACGTGCCGAAGTGAGGCGCCCGCTTGTTCATGAAAGCAGAAATCCCTTCCTCGAAGTCCTTGGTCGTGGAGATCGCGGCAAAATGCTCAATCTCATCATCCAGCTGCTGCGCGAGAGACGTGGAGCAGGACTGGTACACCAGGCGTTTCATGCGAACGTAGGTTTCATGCGGGCCGTGCAGCAGCCTCGACACCAGTTTGTCGGTGACATCGCGCAGCTGCTCCGGCGGCACCACCTGGTTGACCAGTCCGTAGCGCAGCGCGGTATCGGCATCGAAGTTATCTGCCAGCAGCATCAGTTCCAGCGTTTTGCGCATGCCTACTATGCGCGGTAGGAACCAGGTACTGCCAGCATCCGGGCTGCCGCCGACCCTTGCATAGGCGGTGTTGAAACGCGTCCCCTTGGCAGCAATAACCATGTCGGCCGCATTCATCGGCCCCATGCTGCCGCCAGCCACCGCGCCATGCACGGCGGCCACTACAATCGCGGGCATGCCGCGCAGGCGCAGGATCGTGGGATTCAGTTCACGGCCTATCTCTCTCAATATTTCAGGAGGATCGCAGCATTCAGGACCAAAACTTTCCAGATCGCCGCCGGCGCCGAAGATGGGGCCGTTTGCCCTGATCAGCACGACTTTGATGCCAGGGTCATCGGCAATGTCCTTCGTCACGCGGCTGAATTCGCGGATCTCATTGAGCCCCATCACGTTCAGCTTTGCGGGGTAATTGAAGATGATCGTTGCGAGGCCCTTTTCTTTCAGCAATTCGGTTCCCATGATGTGTCTCCTCCATATCTGGTTGTGAACGAAGTTTCCGCAGCTCTTACTAATCATGCTAGTCCGCGGTTCGCTAAAAAGCAAATGCTTGGTGCAGTGAATCAACGCTTGCAGATCTCCCGCGGCGCAGCAATTTCACTGCAAAACAAGCGGCTGCCGGTGAAGGCAATGCTAGACTGCGGCGCACAAGTAATTTTTAGTAAAAATTCTGAAATAGTATTTATTGTTTGTGGAGACAACTCGCCATGCAGGTAAGCTTGAAAGAGATAGACCGTGATAACTTCGATCAAGTCACCGATCTGCAATTACCCGAACACCAGCAGCAATTTCTTGCCAGCAATTCTTATTCTTTAGCGCAGTCGAAGTTTTATCCTACTAATCACCCGCGTGCGATCTATGCAGATGAGGTGCTGGTTGGATTTTTGATGTACGACAAGCAGGAAGAAGAAGGCAGGCCCGATGACTATGCGATCTTCCGCTTCATGGTGGATCACCGCCATCAGGGCAAGGGCATAGGCAGGTTGGCCATGCAGGCGATGCTGGACGAGATACGCCGCAACGACAAGGTAGATTGCATTTCCATCTGCTACAAACCTGGCAATGCCGTGGCACAGGTTTTTTATGCCAGCTTCGGCTTTGTCGAGACGGGCCTGGACGAGGCCGAGGAAATGAACGCTGAAATCAGGCCGGGCAAATAAATACGCGTCGTCGAACAACCCAGGCACAAAGCCACCGTCCACCCCTTATAAAAAATGAGCAGGCATGAACAAGCGTGAGGATAGTGCTGAGGATGAATAAGAAAATAAGCAGCTGGCAAGGCAAATATGTGTGGGTCATCGGCGCATCAAAAGGCATAGGCGCTGCAACCGCATCGCTGCTGCTACAAAAGGGCGCCAATGTCGCCGTATCTGCGCGAGACCAGCAGGCACTGGAATCTCTGTGCCGGGATCAGCCTGCAGCACTGGCAGCCAGCCTGGACATCACCAGCCATGACAGCGTCATCAGCGCCAGAGACAGCATCCTGGCAGTGTGGCCGCGTATCGATCTGATATTGGTTGTCGCCGGCACTTATAACGAGATGCGCGCGGAAAGCTTTTCTCTGCCCACCGCCAACCACATCATTGATGTCAACTTGCGTGGCGTATTCAATTGCCTTGATGTTGCATTGCCACTGCTGTTAAAGCAGCGGGATGGCGGCATAGGTATTGTGGCTTCCGCAGCCGGCTACGGCGGCCTGCCAAAAGCACTGGTATACGGCCCGACCAAGGCAGCGTTAATCAACCTCAGCGAATCGCTATATCTGGATTTGCGTCCGCTGGGTATTAGCGTCTATCAGATCAACCCCGGCTTTGTCGATACGCCGCTGACGGCAAATAACGATTTCAAGATGCCGGCACTGATCAGCGCTGAGGAAGCAGCGTCCGAGATAGTACGCGGCATGGAAAAAGGCCAGTTCCACATCCATTTCCCTAAACGCTTTACGCGTACTTTGCAGGTGTTGAGCCTGATGCCTTACCGATTTTATTTCTGGCTGGTGCACAAAATCACGGGCTTATAAAAATCACGCGAAAATGTTTTAACCCGCAGAAGAAACCGTCAGAGTGAATCCAGCGCTATAGGTGTCGCCGGGAGCCAATACCGCGCCGCCTATTTCGGCGTGCGGATGCGACGGCAGGTTAAGCCAGTCGGTGCAGTTACTGACAGGTTCGACACAGAAAAAATCACGGCCTTCGGGCGTGTACAGCACGACAAAATCGAAGGGCGACATTGCCTGCAGACTCAGGCTGCGCGCAGGCGCATGCTGCGTTGCCGCCCAGTCCACGCGTGCATTATGTTCCCAGCCAATAAAATTATTGTCCAGTGCCTCGTCATCTATCAACAGTCCGTTGCGCAACTGCTCCAGCAAGGGTGGCCGGGCAAGCTGTGTGGGCATGACCTCGTGGTCGCCCTGCCACATGGCTGCCGCAGACAAGGTCAGCCGGGTGCCGGCTTCACGAGGGAAATACGGGTGGTGACCCATGCCCAGAGGCATGGAGACCGTATCTAGGTTTTCGACTTCCATCATTACCGACAGCTTGTCTTCATACAGGCGGAAAAATTGTCTGGCGCTGAATTTGTAGGGCCAGCCATTGGCGTCTTCATCCGGCCCGGCAAAATCCAGCTGCAGGCTGGCGGAGTGAGCGTCCTGCTGTGTGACGGTCCACGGCTGCCTCCATGCCAGGCCATGCAGCGGATGTCCTTTTGCAGCGGGAGGAATCTCAATCTGCCGCCCCTGGAAGCTGGCCCTGCCGTCGCGCAGCCGATTGCTAAAGGGGATCAGGGGGAAACTGGCCATGCCTTCCGGATTGCACTCGCGCAGAGCCTGTTCGCTGGCAGGCCTCAGCCAGTGCTGCCTGGTGCCGTCCTGTACGCTGTAGAAGGCGGCAATGGAACCGCCGGCTTCAGGTGCAATGTGCAGTTTCAACTGATGGAAACTCAACTCAATCAACGCTGCTTGCGAGGGCTGTACCGCTTGTTCGCTGAACAGGATAGGCTCCATGGATTCCTTCAGGCTGGCTGTTGTCTCCGGATATCGGCCAGTCTTTGCACAAAGGCAGAAGCGGCGGCCGTGACCGCATTGTAGTCTCCTTTTGCCGCAGGTCCAGTCAAACTTCCGCCTATGCCGACGGCGACAGCGCCGCTCTCAAACCACTGGTGCAGGTTTTCCAGCGTAACACCGCCGGTAGGCATTAACGGCGCTTGCGGCAATGGCGCACGCAAGGCCTTCACATACGCTGGACTAAAAGCTTCGGCCGGAAACACCTTGACGATATCGGCGCCTGCTTCCAGCGCGACCAGGATTTCGGTCGGCGTCATCGCGCCCGGCATCGACAGCACCTGGTAGCGCTGGCAGATACGTATCGTATCGGGGTTGACGTTGGGAGAAATAATGAACTTTGCGCCAGCCAGGATCGCCAGCCGCGCAGTTTCCGTATCCAGCACGGTGCCTGCACCCAGCAGCACCTTGTCGCCATGGCGCTGACGCAGCCGCTTGATGACATCCAGCGTATCGGGCGTAGTGAACGCAATTTCCAGCGCATCCATGCCGCCCGCAATACAGGCCTCGGCCAGTTGCAACGCTGCATTGGCAGAGTCGGCCCTGACGATCGCAACCATGCCGCGGTCAATGATGCCCTGGAAGATAGTATGTTTCAGCATGAATTCCCCAATTTTTTAGTCCTGCATGTATTCAGGCGCTGCCGGCGAACCTGCTCTCCGGCAGGCCTCGTATATGCTGCAGCTGTGTATGAAAAAGCCCGCCAGCCTGCGGCTGCGCGGCCAATTTTTCTTCAGAAAGCCAGTCCCGTGCGGTCGTCACAAACAACTCGTCAAACTGCGGACCGCCGAGGCACACGCAACTGGGCTGCGAAGTCGGTACCGGCAATACGCGGTCTTCCCTGCCGTCGGACGTATAGCGCACAACGCGCTCGCCGCCCCATTGTGCGTTCCATAAAAAGCCCTCTGCATCGATGACAGAGCCATCGGGCGCGCCAGAACTTTCGCTCAGATCTACAATCGCATGCAGCAGCCCGGCATCGGTGTGGCCGCTACCGTAGCCGTCCCAGCGGTAAATAATGCCCTTCATCGAATCGCAGAAGTACATGGAATTTCCGTCCGGACTGAAACAGATGCTGTTGGCAATCGATACCGCCGGCAAAGGCAGACGCTGCAGCGACAGATCCTTGTTCAGCCGGTAGAAACCGCCTATTGCCGGTTTGCCCTTCGCCTCGTTCATCGTGCCAAAGACAAAGCGCCCCTGACGGTCGCAACGGCCGTCATTGACACGAGTGGTCGGCAGATCGGCTTCCACCGTGCAGATCGGTGTGATCTCGCCGCTGTCCAGATCAAAGAAGGCCATGCGCGACGCCAGGCCCAGCAACAGCCGGTTGTCATCTTCGGTCAACGCAAAATTGGACAGCCTTTCCGGCATGTCCCATGTCTTGCTCGCGCCGGATGCCGGCTCGTAGGCATGCAGCCGGGCCAACAGGATGTCGGTCCAGAAAACGCGATGCGTGCGGTCGCACCACAGTACGCACTCGCCGAGTTGGTTCTTTGCGTCTATCAGCAGCTTGATTTGGTCCATGATCTTCAGGTTGGGGTTGGAATGCGGCTATTGTATGCCGCATTCAAATACCACTCAGTACTTACCATTCACTGCTTACCATCCACTGCTTACCATTCATTACTGTTAATGGGACTCCCGGGGCACTGCCGCACCGCGGCAACCAACCAGAAAATCCAGGTCCACACCCTGATCCGCCTGCAGCACGTGCTTGATATACATTTCCTGGTAGCCGCCGCGCATTGCCGGTTCCGGCGCCTTCCATTCTGTCTGGCGGCGGGCCAGTTCTTCGTCGCTGACATCCAGATGCAGGCGGCGGCCGGCAACGTCCAGCTCTATCATGTCTCCATCACGCACCAACGCCAGCGGGCCACCCATTGCCGCTTCCGGCGCGACGTGCAACACGACGGTGCCGAAAGCAGTGCCGCTCATGCGCGCATCCGAAATGCGCACCATGTCGCGCACGCCCTGCTCCAGCAGTTTTTTGGGCAAGCCCATATTGCCTACCTCGGCCATGCCTGGATAACCTTTGGGGCCGCAGTTCTGCAGCACCATGATGCAAGTGGCGTCGATATCCAGATCAGGATCGTCCACCCTCTCCTTATAGTGCTCTATGCTGTTAAAGACCACCGCGCGGCCACGGTGCTGCATCAGCTCCGGCGTGGCGGCAGACGGCTTGATGATGGCGCCGCGCGGCGACAGGTTGCCCCGCAATACCGCGATGCCGCCTTCTTCCTTGAACGGCGCGGCAGCAGGATGAATGACGTCGGTATTGAAGTTCTCAGCCTCTTCGACGTTTTGCGCCAGGCTCTGGCCGGTAACGGTCAGCGCATCACCATGCAGGCTTTGCAGCAGGTCCTTGATGATGACCGGCAGGCCGCCCGCATAATAGAAATCTTCCATCAGGTATTTGCCGGACGGCATTAGGTTCAGCAAGCAAGGAACATCACGGCCCAGCCTGTCCCAGTCAGCCAGCGTCAGATCCACGCCGATGCGGCCGGCAATGGCCAGCAGATGCACCACTGCGTTGGTAGAGCCGCCAATCGCGCCATTGACCATGATGGCGTTTTCAAAGGCTTCCTTGGTCAAAATCTGCGACAGCTTCAGGTCTTCATGCACCATGTCCACAATGCGGCGGCCCGTCATCTGCGCCTGTAATTTGCGGCGAGAATCCACTGCGGGGATCGCCGCATTGCCGGGCAAGGTCACGCCCAGCGCCTCAACCATACTGGCCATTGTTGACGCAGTACCCATCGTCATGCAATGGCCGGTAGAGCGCGACATGCACGATTCTGCCTGTTTGAAGCTGTTCAGCGTCATGCGGCCAGCGCGCAGGTCTTCGGAAAATTTCCATACGTCGGTGCCCGAGCCTATCGGTTTGCCGCGGTAATTACCGTTCAGCATGGGGCCACCAGACAATACGATGGTCGGCAGGTCGCAGCTGGCTGCGCCCATCAGCAGCGCCGGCGTGGTTTTGTCGCAGCCGGTCAGCAGCACAACGCCGTCGATAGGATTGCCGCGTATCGATTCTTCCACATCCATGCTGGCGAGGTTACGGAACAGCATTGCCGTCGGTCGCAGGTTCGATTCGCCCAAGGACATCGCCGGGAATTCTACCGGAAAGCCGCCGGCTTCCAGTACGCCACGCTTGACTGCTTCCGCCAGATCACGGAAATGGCCGTTGCACGGCGTCAGTTCAGACCAGGTATTGCAGATGCCGATGACTGGTCTGCCGTCGAAAGCGTCGCTGGGGTAGCCCTGGTTTTTCATCCAGCTGCGGTGGATGAAGCTATCTTTGTCGTCGCCGCCAAACCAGGCTTGCGAGCGTAATGTGCGTTTGGATTTTGTCATGTCTGTGCTGTCTATTGTCTTTTGTCTTTATTGTCTTGTGCTGCTGCTTGCGATATGAGCTGTTGATCAGCTCCTGATCAGGCCCCTGGCCGCCGCGATGGTGATTGCGCCGAAGCCCGCAAGGTTATCCTGCTGCTCGTCGCTGGCGATAATCTGCCTGCCGTAGAAAAAACCGTTCTCGCCTATCAGCAACGCCAGCGCCTGCCTCAGTATCGGCTTGCCGGAAATGATGATAGGCGTATCGGGCCGCATGCGGATGGCGCTACTGTTTTTCAAGGCCAGCAGGTCACCGCTCAATACGGCGCCCAACAGATAGCTGGCTTTTTCGTTATGCTGTGATTCGGTAAACATGTCCAGAATACGTACGCTGAAGCAGGCGCGCGCCAGCCCTGTCCTTTGCGCGGCGGCAGCGCCGGCCAGCAGCATTTCTGCATGCAGTTCGGTCGCAAACTCGCCGTTCAGCGATTTTTTCAGCAATGTATTTTGCGTAATCGCCTGCAGCAGTTCGCCAGCAATCGATGTCGTGCAGCCGACGATACGCTGCGCACTATCTATCGATACCAGCTTGGTATGCGAGCCCGGCAAGATGATCATCGCAGGGCCGGACAGTTTCAGCCTGGCGAGCAATGCCATCGCCTCGGTTTCTTCGCCGCGCATCATGTCCATGGCCTCGGCATTGTGCAGGCCAACCTTTTCCACGCTATTGCGCACGCCGGGGATAAACCATACCGGCTGCGGAAAAACTTCGTCCATCGCGACGCGTTGCATGCCCTGCGCCAGCTCCTGCAGGCCTGCAGGCGCGGGCAGATGCGGTATCTCGCACAAGCCGACATTGGAGGTGATCATGCCGGAAGCCAGCATCAAATCCAGCTTGTGCTTGTCCAGGCTAGCCTGGGCAAGGATATTGTCTACCGTGCTGCGTACAGCGCTCTTCAATGCCGCGTTATTGCCGTCGATGGCAGTGTTCCTTACCCCTACTTCAGCTTGCGCCTGCGCACGCAAGCGCCCGTCCACCCACAGGCTGCTGCGGGTGTTGGTCGTGCCTGCATCGATAGTGACAATGTTCATAACGCCATATTCCGGTACAAAATGCGAAAGATGGGCTATGTTAAAACCTCACTTAATATCTTTCCAATCAATAATTTGGTAGTTTCAATACCAATTCTGATATCATCTTTGCCCTGACCATTCCTATCGGCAGCGGTGAAATTACGTGGAAAATACAAATTCAAACTGGTTCCTGCGCGCCAGGCTCAAGACCCGCCAATTGCTGCTGCTAATCGCGCTGGATGAGCAGAGGAATATCCATCGCGCTGCAGATGCACTGCACATGACGCAGCCGGCCGCCTCCAAGCAACTGAAGGACCTGGAAGACATGCTGGAAATCCAGCTGTTCGACCGCACGCCGCGCGGCATGCAACCCACCATCTACGGGGAGAGCATGATACGTCATGCGCGCATGGCGCTGACCAGCCTGTCGCTGGCGCATGAAGACATCGTGGCGCTGAAATCCGGTCTGTCAGGCCAGGTGGAGGTGGGCGTGATCATGACGCCCGGTATGTCGCTGCTGCCGCGCGCAATCTCACGTATCAAACAGCAAGCCCCCTTGCTGCGCATTGGGGTGCAGCTGGAAACCAGCAATATCCTGTTGAAGCGCTTGCAGCGCGGCACGCTGGATTTCATGGTGGGCCGTATCCTGGAGCAGGAAGACAAGTCTGACCTGCTATACGAAGAACTGGCGGAAGAACCGGTATGCGCAGTCGCCCGCGTCGGTCACCCGCTGGAAGCGGCGCTGGGGCTGGAACTGAAAGACATCGTCAACGAAGGCTGGATATTGTCGCCGCAGGGCAGCGTGCTGCGGCACCGCTGCGACATGATGTTCCGCAAGCAGGGCCTGGAACCGCCGGCCAACGTCGTCGATACCACGGCCATTCTGATGATCACATCGCTGCTGCAGCAAACCGATTTCCTGCACGTGTTGCCGATAGAAGTGGCGCGCTACTACGCACAACTGAACGTGCTGAGCATATTGCCGATAGAACTACCGTGCAAGATGGACTCCTTCGGCATCATCACGCGCCGCAGCCACCTGCTGTCGCCCGGTGCACTGCTATTGCTGGATGCCATCCGCGATGCGGCCGGAGAAATGTACTAGGCATGTTTATAAAAAAAACCACCCCTGGCCAGGAAACCAAGGGTGGATTAAAACCGGCCGTGCTTTGACTTTGCCGCCCATCAAGGGGGAGTGTTCCCAAATCTGCGGCAAAGGCGGTACGACTGTGGAGCCAGTCGTACCTGGCAAGTAGAGGATATCTACGTCGGCCAGCTGGTTACTGAAAATCTTTCAACAATAGGTGCATGGTTCTGATTGTGATCAGCTCCAGCCCGCGTCCACAATAAATTCCTGCGACGTGCACATCACGCTGTCATCAGAGGCCAGGAATAGCACCATCCGGGCAATATGCGAAGGCAGCAGTTTGCCGGGCAGGCACTGGTTCTGCTTGATCTCTTTTTCCGCCTGCTCGTCCACCCACAGCGCCAGCTGGCGCTCTGTCATGACCCAGCCTGGCGTTACGGTGTTGACGCGGATATTGTCCGGCCCCAGATCCCTTGCCAGACCGCGTGTCAGACCTATGACTGCGGCCTTCGTCGTCGTATAAGCGGGGTAGCCTGCACCTTTGATGTGCCAGGAAATGGAGCTGACGTTGATGATGGAACCGCCGCCCTTTTTCTTCATGCCGGGAACCACTGCCTGGCTGGTGAAAAACATCGGGCGTTGGTTGATGGCGATGCGCTCGTTCCAGTAATCAACCGTTACTTCTTCCAGCTTGTGACGCTGGTCATTTGCGGCATTGTTGACGAGCACGTCGAAATCACCAATTTCGGCGGCGAGCGACTGCATGACCTGTTGAAGCGCCGGGATATCAGTGATGTCGCAATGACGGAACAGCGGGACATCCAGGCCAGCCTGTTGCAGCCTTGCGCACAGTGCTTCACTGGCTTCTTTCTGGATATCGACAAACGCTACTTTCGCGCCCTGTTCGGCAAATGCAGTTACCAGCGATTCGCCTATGCCGGTGCCGCCGCCGGTAATGAATACCCTTTTCCCCTTGAGGCTGCCGTACTGTGCCAATTGCAATGTTTCACTCATGCTGATGTCCTTGTGCTGCATATTTGATAATCTGTCTACTATACATGCGCTATGTACCTGTTATTGGCTATTCCTTGTCCAGCTGACCATCCTTGCGCCGCCATATCTGCAAAGGATTGCCGTCACGCAAAGCTTCCGGCAACAGCGCCTGCGGCAGGTTCTGATACGACACAGGCCGCAGGAAACGCTGTATCGCTGCCGTGCCTACCGAGGTGCTGCGGCTGTCGGACGTTGCAGGGAAAGGACCGCCATGCACCATCGCCGTGGAAACTTCCACCCCCGTGGGGAAGCCGTTGACCAGGATACGGCCTACCTTGCGTTCCAGCACCGGTAACAGTACGCGGGCGGCCTCAATATCGGCCTCGTCCATCTGCAGCGTCGCCGTCAGTTGGCCTTCCAGTTTTTCCGCTACCAGGCGCATCTGCACAACGTCATCGCATGCCACCAGCAGCGACGTAGGGCCGAATACCTCGCTCGACAGTGCATGGTCCGCCAAAAAATCGCTGGCTTGCGTGATGAACAGTGCAGGCGCACCCTGACAAGTGCCCTGGGCTGCTGTGCCTTGACTCAAGGTTTTTACCTTGTCGTTTCCAGCCAGGGCCTGCACACCGCGCTGATACGCTGCCTGTATGCCGGGCGTCAGCATTGTACCCGGCTGTGCCGCCGTCAAAGCCTGTGCTGCCTGTTCTGCAAACCTGTCGAAATCCTTACCTTTCAAGCCCAGCACCAGACCGGGATTGGTGCAGAACTGGCCCACGCCCAAAGTCAGCGATGCCGCAAACCCTGCCGCAATCGCATCACCCCTGCCTGCCAGCGCTTGTGGCAGCAGGAACACAGGATTAATGCTGCTCATTTCTGCGTAGACAGGAACCGGCTGCGGTCTTGCGGCAGCAATTGCCATCAGCGCCAGGCCGCCCTGGCGCGAGCCGGTGAAACCCACCGCCTGTACCACAGGGTGCCGCACCAGATCCCCGCCCAGCGCATTGCCGGTGCCGGTCAGCAGCGAAAATACGCCTTCATGCAGTTCGCAAATCGATACCGCTTTTTGTATTGCCCGCCCCACCAGTTCGGAAGTACCAGGGTGCGCCGGATGCGCCTTGGCAATCACCGGGCAACCAGCCGCCAGTGCGGATGCGGTATCGCCGCCGGCTACTGAAAAGGCCAACGGAAAATTACTGGCGCCAAACACGGCAACTGGGCCCAGCGCAATCATCCGCATCCGTATACTCGGGCGTGGAATGGCGCGCTCAGGCAATGCCGTATCCAGCCTCGCGTCCAGCCACGAACCTTCGCGCAGCGTGTCGGCAAACAGCTGTAGCTGGCCGACTGTGCGTCCACGTTCGCCTTCTAGCCTGCCGCGCGGTAAACCGCTCTCGGCCATCGCGCGAACGATAAGCTCATCACCCAGTTCCACGATCTGCTGTGCAATGGTTTCCAGGAAACGGGCGCGGTCCTGCGGACTGGTTTCACGGTAGCCGTCGAAGGCCTCCTGCGCCAGTGCCGCTGCCTGGGCGATTTCAGTCTCGCCGGTAGTACGGAATTCCGGTTGCAAATCCTCGCCGGTCGCTGGAGCAAACGCGTGGAAGGAGTTGCCGGAACCGCGCACACTTGCCGCGCCTATCAGCGCATCGCCTGTAATCTTCAAAATCTTTCCTCTTTTATTTCTATAAACTGGTAACGGGAGTCTGCGTAAACGGCGCGGGCTCGGCAACTGCCAGGCGGTTGCTCAAAGGCGGGCCGAATGCTGCCACCTCTATCTCAAAACTTTCACCGGCCTCTACCTTGATGCCTTCCGCAAAACTCAGTGTCGCGGTGCCAAAGAAATGTACATGCACATCGCCGGGACGGCAGAACAGCGGGTATTTGAAATGGTGGTGTTCAAGGTTCGCAATCGTATGCGACATATTGTCTTCGCCGCTGACGAAAGGCTTTTGCCAGCGCACTTCACCCTTGCTGTCGCGGATGGCGGATGTGCCGGCCACATGCGCCGGCAGCTCGCCCAGCAACAAGGCCGGGCCTACCGCGCAGGCACGCAGCTTGGAATGCGCGAGGTACAGATAATTCTGGCGCTCGGTAATATGATCGGAAAATTCATTGCCCAGCGCATAGCCGAGGCGGTAAGGCCTGCCGTCTGACCCTATGATGTATAGCCCGGCAATTTCCGGCTCCTCACCGCCATCCAGCGCAAATGCCGGCATTGTCAGGTCCTGGCCGCTGGTGCTGACGATGGAGCCATCACCCTTGTAAAACCATTCCGGCTGCACGCCGTGTTGTCCTTGCGCAGGTTTGCCGTCTTCCAGGCCCATGCGGAACATTTTCATGCTGTCTGTCAGCGCTTCTATCGCGCCATCCACCTTCTTATGCATTGCATCGCGCGTGTCGGCGCTGCCCAGATGCGTGAGGCCGGTGCCGGTGACGAAGCAATGGGCGTCATCTTTATGGTCCAGCGGCGGCAGCAGGCAGCCCTGCTCCACGACATCCTTGTAGCTGACAACCGTGTCGCCCAGTGCAGCAGCGGCCAGAGTTTCCAGTTTTCCCTGCTGCGCTATCGCAGCCTGCGCCAGCTGGTAAGTCGTCGCATAACCATCCAGCACGCGGATATCTTTATTGCCGTTTTCCAGGCTGCCTACGTGGCGCGCACCTTTAGCATCTTTAAATTGCACCAATAACATACCGTCTCCTGTTTTTTCAGGCATCGCACGGATGCCCTGCTTCTGTATTTGATTATTTGATCGTCAGATTACTTACTGGATTAGCTGCGTCGTTCAATGCGAATGCTTGGGCACCGCAGAACCCCGGCAGCCGACGAGGAAATCGAAATCGCAGCCTTCGTCCGCCTGCAGTACCCTGTCTATATACAATTGCTGGTAGCCGCTCTGTATCGCCATCGGAGGCTGATCCGCCAGCTTTTTCAGCCTGGCAGCAATCTCTTCATCGCTGACGTCCAGGTGCAGGCGGCCTTCGTGGCAATCCAGTTCCACATAGTCGCCATCCTGCACGATTGCAAGCGGCCCGCCGGCGGCGGCTTCCGGCGCCACATGCAACACCACAGTACCGTAAGCGGTGCCGCTCATGCGCGCGTCTGAAATGCGTACCATGTCTTTGACCCCCTGCGCCAGCAGCTTGGGCGGCAAGCCCATGTTGCCGACTTCGGCCATGCCAGGATACCCTTTGGGCCCGCAATTTTTCATTACCAACACAGAGCTTGCGTCGACATCCAGATCAGGATCGACGATGCGCTGCTTGTAGTGGTCAAAATTCTCGAACACCACGGCCTTGCCGCGATGTTTCATCAGTTCCGGAGACGCAGCGGAAGGCTTCAGCACCGCGCCGCGCGGCGCCAGATTGCCGCGCAGGATGCTGATGCCGCCGTCGGCGATCAGTGGTTTGTCCAGTGGACGGATCACTTCGTCGTTGTAGATAGGCGCTTCGCAAGTGTTTTCCCACAGGCTCTTGCCGTTGACGGTCAGCGCATCCTTGTGCGGGATCAGATTGGCATCACCCAGGCGGCGCAATACTCCCGGCAGGCCACCGGCATAATAGAATTCTTCCATCAGGAAACGGCCGGACGGCATCAGATCGACAATCGTCGGCGTTTCACGGCCTATGCGTGTCCAGTCTTCCAGCTCCAGCGGTACGCCGATGCGGCCCGCAATCGCTTTAAGGTGGATGACGGCATTGGTCGAGCCGCCTATCGCCGCGTTGACGCGTATTGCATTCTCGAATGCTTCCCTGGTTAGCACTTTGGACAGGCGCAGGTCTTCGTACACCATCTCCACAATGCGGATGCCGGACATGTGCGCCAGCACATAACGGCGTGCATCCACCGCAGGTATCGCCGCATTGTGCGGCAGCGAAGTGCCCAGTGCCTCGGCCATGCAGGCCATCGTGGAAGCGGTACCCATGGTATTGCAAGTGCCGGCGGAACGGGACATGCCGGATTCCGCCGACATGAACTGGTGCATCGTAATCTCGCCAGCTTTAACGGCTTCATGCAGCTGCCATACGGCAGTGCCGGAACCGATGTCCTTGCCTTCGTGCTTACCGTTCAGCATGGGACCGCCGGTGACAACAATCGCAGGAATGTCGCAACTGGCCGCGCCCATCAGCAAGGCTGGAGTGGTCTTGTCGCAGCCGACCAGCAGCACGACCGCATCCATGGGGTTGCCACGTATGGATTCTTCCACGTCGATACTGGCCAGGTTGCGCGTCAGCATCGCAGTCGGGCGAAGATTCGATTCGCCGTTGGAAAATACCGGGAACTCCACGGGGAAACCACCGGCTTCCAGGATGCCGCGCTTCACATGCTCGGCGATCTTGCGGAAATGGGCATTGCAGGGAGTCAGTTCAGACCAGGTATTGCAGATGCCGATGATGGGCTTGCCCTGGAACTCATGGTCGGGGATACCCTGGTTTTTCATCCAGCTGCGGTACATGAAACCGTTTTTGTCGGCAGTGCCGAACCATTCGGCACTGCGCAGGCGCACTTTCTTTGTCTCGGACATACTCGTTTTCCAACCTATTGTTTTGTTTCTTGAAGATGCGGCGTGAACGGCGGCAACAAGCCTCCGCTCAGGATGTACGGATACTAAACAGTCTGTAGATATCTTTCTAATGACTTTTTTACCCGATCAGATACCGGATTTGATATCAAATATGGCTATATTCGGGTCATCCACATGTGATTTGACCGGCAATTGCTGCCAGAACAAGTCATTGGGCGAACAAACGCTGCATAATTGGCGCCATTTTCATTATTTAGAATTAGGCCTAATACCAAATTCGGTATCGAATTTAGTTAAAAAGTCATTAGAAAGATATCTTTAGACAATTTAGTATCCACGCATCGAATGAAGCCCTAAAACCGCCACGTGGAATCAAGTAGGACGGCGGCGCGAAAAAAGGCAAGCTACATGCGATCGCAATAGCGAAACCGGAGCACGGTTCCGGACAAGCGTGAATGCGGGGGAAAGGTGCGCAGGCCGTGATCTTCGTATCAGATGATCACACTCACCATCAAGCAGGCGCACCGCACTATCTTTAATTGAACAACGATAAGCAGGCATCAAAATAACAGGAGACAGTTTGTGAAAATGATCAAATTAATCATCGCAGGACTTGCGATCGGTATTGCGGGCATCGTCCCCCAGGCCAACGCCCAGGATAAAGGCCTGATCGGTATTTCCATGCCAACCAAGGCTTCCGCCCGCTGGATTGCCGACGGCGACAATATGGTCAAGGTATTCAAGGAACGCGGTTACAAAACCGACCTGCAATACGCTGACGACGATATTCCTAACCAGCTGGCGCAGATCGAAAACATGGTCACCAAGAACGTCAAGGTTCTGGTGATCGCCGCCATTGACGGCACGACACTGTCCAACGTTCTGCAAAAAGCAGCCGACAAGGGCATCAAGATCATTTCTTATGACCGGCTGATCCGCGGTTCCAAGAACGTGGATTACTATGCGACTTTCGATAACTTCCAGGTTGGCGTCATGCAAGCTGCCTACATCGAAAACGCGCTTGGCCTGAAAGCCGGCAAAGGTCCGTTCAATATTGAACTGTTCGGCGGTTCCGCAGACGACAACAATGCCTTCTTCTTCTACAACGGCGCAATGTCCGTACTGAAGCCTTATATCGACAGCGGCAAACTGGTCGTGCGCAGCAAACAGCTGGGCATGGACAAGGTTTCCACGCTGCGCTGGGATGGCGCAGTAGCACAGGCCCGCATGGATAACCTGCTGAGCGCCTACTACACCAACAGCCATGTGGACGCCGTATTGTCCCCATACGACGGCCTCAGCATCGGTATCCTGTCTTCGCTGAAAGGCGTGGGCTACGGCACACCGAAACTGCCTATGCCTGTTGTTACCGGCCAGGACGCCGAAGTTGCTTCCGTCAAATCCATCCTGCGCGGCGAACAAAGGTCTACCGTATTTAAAGATACACGTGAACTGGCCAAGGTCACTGTAGGCATGGTTGATGCCGTACTGAGCGGTAAGGCGCCACAGATCAACGATACCAAGACTTACAACAACGGTGTCAAGGTTGTTCCTTCCTATCTGTTGAAACCTGTCAGCGTCGATGCTTCCAACTGGAAGCAAGTACTGGTAACAGGCAGCGGCTACTATACGGAAGCGCAGTTCAAATAAGCCACAGGCTTACGCCAATTTGCTTATAGTGTCATTGGCGCGGCGCCCGGTTCAACGGCGCCGCGCCTTTTCCAGGCAAAGATAAAAATCAAAAGTAGTTGAGACAAACTGTTCGCCTGCCGCGCTGATGCCGCAGACGGACTCAAGAGGTAACACCATGAATACTATCCTGGAGATGCGCGGGATAAGGAAGACCTTCCCAGGCGTCAAGGCCTTGGACAATGTCAATCTTCACGTACGCAGCGGCGAAATTCACGCCATAGTCGGTGAAAACGGCGCAGGCAAATCCACATTGATGAAAGTGCTAAGCGGCGTTTATCCGCACGGCAGCTATTCCGGCGATATCTACTACCAGGGCGAAACCCGGCAGTTCAAGGACATTTCCGACAGCGAAGAAATCGGCATCATCATCATCCACCAGGAGTTGGCGCTAGTTCCCCTGCTGTCCATCGCCGAGAACCTGTTCCTCGGCAACGAGCAGGCTAAAAACGGCATC
>JAYSKH010000035.1:0-8443 GCA_043726505.1 Undibacterium sp.
GCACGATCATGTCGCATCTGTTTGGCGCATCGGTAGGGCGCGAGGGCACGGCGGTGCAGATGGGCGGCGCGCTGGCAGACCAGCTCACGCATCTGCTGAGGCTGCGCCAATCAGCATTGCCGCAATCAGAGTTCCAGCAACAGCGCCGCCTGCTGATCATGGCCGGCATCAGCGCCGGGTTTGCATCGGTATTCGGCACGCCGCTGGCCGGCGCCATCTTCGGGCTGGAAGTGTTGGCCATAGGCCGCATGCGCTACGATGCCATTTTGCCGTGTTTTATTGCCGCCATCGTGGCAGACCAGGTGGGCCTGTGGTGGGGTGTGCAGCATACGCACTATGTGGTCAGCCAGATTCCTGCGATTACGCTGTGGGGGCTGCTGGCGGTGCTGGCCGCTGGCGTTGTGTTCGGCTTGGCCGGCATGCTGTTCGCCCGGGCCACGCATGGCCTGTCGGGTTTCATGAAAAACCGCGTCGCCTATGCGCCGCTGCGCCCCTTCATCGGCGGCCTGGTGGTGGCCATCGCTGTGTGGGCCGTGGGCACGCAACGCTATATCGGCCTGGGCATCCCGGTGATTGTGGAAGCCTTCCAGCATCCTTTGCCATGGACGGATTTTGCCGGCAAGGCGGCCTTCACCATCGCCTCGCTGGGCAGCGGCTTCAAGGGCGGTGAAGTCACGCCGCTGTTCTACATCGGCGCCACGCTGGGCAATGCACTGGCCCCGCTGCTGCAACTGCCGTTTTCCACACTGGCTGCACTGGGTTTTGTCGCCGTGTTTGCCGGCGCGGCCAACACGCCCATCGCTTCCACGGTGATGGCAATAGAACTCTTCGGCCCCGCCATCGGCCCCTACGCCGCCATCGCCTGCGTTATCAGCTACCTGTTCTCCGGCCACACCGGCATCTACCGGGCGCAGCGTGTGGGGCAGGGCAAGCATGGGCAATCAGTGAAATAAGCCCAGGGCACAGGCCGCTACGCTTGGTTTTGTGCCCGATGCGTCCTCCACTACCTTCATCTTCATTTTCATCTTCTTCGGCATACAAAAAACGCTCTGCGTGCAAGCCGGAACTTAAGATGCCGCCGCTTGTCTGAGTATGGCAATCGCGTAAGCATGGACAAAGCTATTGAGGGCGCCCGACATTAACCAACATAGGCGCCGCCCTGCAACCTTGTAGCCTTGGTTTTTTTTGGCCGGATACCCATGCTTGCGCGGTGATTGCGCCTATTTAATTGCTATTTTTATACTTTTCTAACATGAAAAAATCCCTGTTGCTGGCGCCGCTGGCCGCCTTGCTGTCTTTGCCTGTGTTGGCTGCTTCTACCAATCCTGCTGTGCCCGCTATTGCCGGTAGCGGTACCGTCACCACGCAGCAGCGCAGTCTCGCGCCTTTTAATGCGCTGGCGCTGGACCTGCCGGACAACGTGGAACTGAAGGTGGATGGCGGCAACAGCGTGAGTGTGGAAACCGATGATAATCTGCAGCCGTTGATCGAAACCAGCGTCGCCGGCAAGGTGCTGACGATACGCCGCACGGCGCAGGGCGCCTGCATGGCGCCTACGCGCATGAAACTGGTTATTCATGCGTCTGCACTGGGCGCTGTGACGGTGGGCAGCACAGGCAAACTGGTGTCGGGCGGGCTGAGCATAGGTTCCGGCCCCAAGGCGGGCAGTAGCCCGGTGCCCAACTGCGCGGGCTAAATGCCGGGTAGGAGGCAGGTAGGCTGGTAGATAGGCTGGCAGGCGGCTTAGGCAAAACGCAAGATTTGTCATTTTTTTGTAATCTCTCCGTCATGGGGCTGTTGGAGGCAGGTGCGCATACTGCGGGAACGCTATAGCAATACACAGATATAGCTATATAAAACGAAACCCGTAATGCAAGCCTGTCAAACCAATAGTCCAAGGAGTAGTCATGAACACATCTTCCCAGCCACGCGCCGTCCGCGCCGTTTCTGTTGCCGCTTCCATTTCTGCCATTGCCTCAGCCTTGCTGCTGGCTTTTGCCGCCGCGCCGGCTTCCGCGGCACCCGCTTCTGAAGCGGCCGTTAAAAATATCGTGCTGGTGCATGGCCAGTTTGCCGATGCTTCCGGCTGGAAACCGGTGTACGACATCCTCACCAAGGATGGATATAACGTCAACATGGTGCAAGAACCGCTGACGTCGATGGAAGAAGACGTTGCCGCTACCGTGCGGGTGCTGGCGCGCCAGACGGGCCCGGTGATTCTGGTCGGCCATAGCTATGGCGGCGCGGTCATCACGCAGGCCGGTACTGACCCGCACGTGGCAGGCCTGGTCTACATCGCCGCCCACGCGCCGGATGCAGGCGAATCCACCGCCAGCAACAAGAACAAGATGCCCGGCCAGATTCGCACCATCACCACGCCGGACGGTTTTGTCTTTGTAGACCCAGCGCATTTCCATGAAGATTTTGCCGGTGATTTGCCTGCAGATCAGGCCGAGTTCATGGCGCGTTCACAGATGCCGCCTGCGGCCAAGGTCAACACCACGCTGATCACCAATCCGGCATGGCGCGTGAAGCCAAGCTGGTACATGGTGGCCAAGCAGGATCGCGCCATCAATCCAGACCTGGAACGCATGTACGCCGCCCGTGCCCACAGCCACACCGTGGAAGTGGATGGCGCGCATACAATCTATATCTCCCGCGCCAAGGAAGTGGCGGCGATGATAGAAGATGCGGCGCAGAACGCCGGCAAGCAGTAATCGTAGCTAAAGGCTGATATTGCCTGACCCCGGCCGGGCTCGTTAGTCGAGCCTCGCTGGGGTAAAATCCTTACTACCTTATTTAATAAGCCTAGCACCAGCACCTACAACCCGGGGTAAACCTATGCGTATCCTTGTCATCGAAGACGAGCCCAAGACCAGCGAATACCTGCGCAACGGCCTGACCGAATCCGGCTATATAGTGGATGTGGCCAATAACGGCAGCGACGGCCTGCACATGGCGCAGGAGCTGCGTTATGACCTCATCGTGCTGGACGTGATGATGCCCGGCATGGATGGCTGGGAAGTGATGCGGCGCTTGCAGCTGGATGGCAAGGAAGCCGATACGCCGGTGCTGTTTTTAACGGCACGCGGCACGCTGGAAGACCGGCTCAAGGGACTGGAACTGGGCGCGGACGATTATCTCGTTAAACCTTTCTCCTTTGCCGAGCTGCTGGCGCGTGTGAAGATCGTGCTGCGCCGGGGTAGCCAGGTACGGCAGGAAGACACACTGGAAATCGCCGATCTGCAGATAGACGTGCCCAAGCGCCGTGTGGTGCGTGCCGGCACCCGCATCACGCTGACCAATAAAGAATTCTCTCTGCTGCAATTTTTCATGCTGAACCAGGGGCAGGTGTTGTCGCGCTCGCTGATTGCGTCGCGCGTGTGGGATATGAATTTTGACAGCGACACCAATGTGGTGGACGTGGCCGTGCGCCGCCTGCGCAAGAAGATAGATGAACCCTTTGCCGTGCACCTGATCCATACCGTGCATGGCGTGGGCTACCGTTGCGAGGTGGAAGCATGAAAGCGAGACTCATGAAAGCGGTGGTCATGAAAGTGAAATCATGAACCTATTGTTGCCGCGCCACTCGCTGATCGCCCGCCTGGCCCTGCTGTTTGCGCTGTTGTCGTTTACGGTGCTGGCAGCCGTGGGGTATACGATGTACACCGCGCTGGAGGCGCAACTGATCCTGCGTGACGATGCGGCGCTGGTCCAGCGCGTAGACCAGATCCGCACGCTGCTGAAAGACGTAGACCTGCTGGACCTGATCCACCAGAAGCCGGAGCTGTTCGGCAATATGCTGGGCAACCATGAAGCGCTGTTGGTGCTGAAGTTTCCCGGCCAGGCGCCGCTGCTGGAAGTGAACCCCGGCCGCATCAGCGTGCCCGAGGTGGCCTCGGCAGAACCCAGCGCCGTGCTGTCGCTGGCGGCTGTGCGGCATACGGTGGAAAACGGCACGCCTTTCATTCTGGTCTCTGCCAGCGCCCGTACGTCAGACCCGCAATACGCAGGGCAAGACCTGCAGATCACCACCGGCCGCATGCTGACGGAGCGTACGCGCATGCTGCAGGCTTACCGCAACCACTTGCTGCAGGTGGCTTCCGGCGCGGCGCTGCTGGCGGCTTTCCTGGCGTACTGGATTGCCCGCCGTGGCCTGCTGCCGCTGCGCCTGCTGGCGGCGCAGACCGGCTCCATCGGCATCCGCAACCTGTCTACCCGCATCGACAGCCGCCACGCACCGCGTGAACTGCTGCCGCTGATAGACGGTTTCAACGCCATGCTGGACAGGCTGGAAACCAGCTTCGCGCAGCTGAGCCAGGTATCCGCCGACATGGCGCATGACCTGCGCACGCCCATCGGCAACCTGCTGGGCCAGACCGAAGTGGCGCTGGGCCAGCGTCGCAGCCCCGAATATTATGAGCAACTGCTGGGTTCCAATTTTGAAGAGCTGCAAAGGCTGTCGCGCATGACGGACAATATGCTGTTCCTGGCCCGCGCCGAACACGCAGACCATGCCATAGAGCGCAAGCCGCTGGACGTGGCCGGCGAGCTGGAGCGCATTGTTGATTATTTTGAAGGCCTGGCCGAAGAGCGCGACATCAGCATCCGCTTCCAAGGCGAAGGCAGCGTTTGCGCCGATCCGGATCTGCTGCGCCGCGCTCTCGCCAACCTGCTGTCCAACGCCGTGCGTTATGCAGATGCCGGCACGCAGATCGTGCTGACCGCGCAGCAGCAAGCAACCGGCACCACAATGGCGGTAGAAAACAAAGGCCCCACCATAGAATCGCACCACCTGGCCCGCCTGTTTGACCGCTTCTACCGCGCCGATGCATCGCGTAGAGGTTCGTCCGACGCTAGCGGCCTCGGTTTGTCCATCGTGCGCAGCATCATGCTGCTGCATCAGGGCACGTGGAAGGCCAGCAGCAGTGAAGGGACTACGCGGTTTGAATTGTTTTTTCCGGCGGTGGAGGGGGCGGGAAATTCGTAGAACCGTAGGCCGGGCAAACGCCTCATCTGCCCAGCGTTTTGTGTTTGACCACTGGCTATGGAATGAACGTGTGCCGTTGATTGTTGAGAGCGCTGGGCTGATAAGGCGTTAGCCCAGCCTACGAAAACCGACAATACTTAGCCAATGCATTGCGATTTTGGCTTGCACTAACATTATTTTCCTGCCAACATTTCATTGAATGAAATTGACTGCTGCCACTTCGTGGTGGAAAGGAAGATATGAAGCTCAGGCTTATCGTCGGTGGCTGGTTGCTGATGCAGGCGGCTCTTCCCGCCTTGGCGCTGGAGGATTGTGAGGCCGTGCCCGGCACATTGCAGAAAATGGTGGACGTTGACCAGGATGTTCGCATGCGGATTGGCAGACTTCCTTTTAGTGATGCTTCATTGAATGCCGAGGCAATGCGGATTGATACTGCAAACACGGTAAGGCTGAAGCAGATCATCAAGGATTGCGGCTGGCCCGATAGCAGAAAATATGGCCCTTATATTCCCGCTTATGCATGGCTGATCGCGCAACATGCCGACCTTGATCCTGAATTTCAAAGCGAAGTGCTTGAACTGATACGGCCCCTAGCGATGCAAGGCTATGTCAGAAAAAAAGATTTCGCCTATCTGACTGATAGGGTCATGTATAAGAAAACCGGCAAGCAGTTATACGGTTCTCAGCTGGTGGAAACTGAGGAAGGCGCTGTGTTGAAAATGGAAGAAATCGATAGCATTGAAGAGGTCAATAAGCGCCGCGCCGAAGTAGGCCTGCCCACCATGGAAGAATATTTGCGGACGGCGAACCAGGGGCTAAAGGAGAATAGAGCAGGTAAGTAAGCTTGGCCTGTTCCGCCACTAAGCCCGCACCACCACCTTCACCAAAGACGCCGCCGTCGCCCGCAACCTTGCCGGGTCCTGATACACCCTTTCCATAAACACCAGGCCGCGCGTGAAAGTCGCGATCAGCCTTGCGGCTTCGGCGGGCGGTAGCGCCAGGTGGGGCAGGGCTTCGGTGGTGGAGAGCCTGTCCAGCAATGCCTGTTCCACCTCGTCTGCCATATCCTTGATGGTGGCCTGTATGCCTTCGCCGCTGGACTGGATGTCGGTGGCGGTTTTGGTTGTCATGCAGCCGCGTGTGGGGCTGCCTGTGGTCATGGAGCCGATGCAGAAATCGAAAAACGCGTTGAGCGAATCATCCAGCTTTGGCTGTTTCAGCGCGGTGCGGATGTCTTGCAGGTAGATTGCCTTGTACAGGCCATAGACGTGCAAAAACAGCGACTCCTTGTCGCCATACGCGTTATACAGCGAGCCGCGCTGCACGCCGCTGGCTTCCGCCAGGTCTTGCATGGACGTGGGGCCATAGCCTTTTTGCCAAAAGACTTCCAACACCCGTTGCAGGGCGGCACCCTCATCAAATTGTCTGATTCCAGCCATGGGGTCATTAAAACACATGTTTGACACCAATGTCAAACATGGGTAATATCCATTCTTGACACTATTGTCAAAGATAGTGGGTTATGATGATGCCAGACCCCTGGCACCCAAGCCCGCCACAGACGGGCAGGCTGCACGCCGGCCCACACAGCAAGGATATGCCATGCAGACTGAAACATCGCGCCAGGGCGCTGCCGATAGCGCAAATACAAGCGCAAATACAAGCACCCATACAGGCACCTTCACGGCTGCCCAGTCGGTACCCTGGGCCGCTATCATTGCCGGCCTGTGCGCCAGCCTGGTGGGCATAGGGCTGGCCCGTTTTGCGTATTCGCCGCTGATTCCGCCGCTGATTCAGGCGCACTGGTTTTCTGCTTCTTCTGTTGTCTATCTGGGTGCGGCTAACTTGGCGGGCTACTTGGTCGGCGCACTGGCGGGGCGGCCGATGGCGCGCCACTTCCGCAACGTCCATATCCTGCGGGTGATGATGCTGGTGGTGAGCCTGTCTTTCATCGGTTGCGCTTTTCCGCTGTCGGTTGCCTGGTTTTTTGCATGGCGTTTTGCTTCCGGTGTGGCTGGCGGCGCGATCATGGTGCTGGTGACAGTCACGGTGCTGCCGCATGTGCCGGTTGCGCGGCGCGGCATGGCCAGCGGCGCGGTGTTTCTTGGCGCGGGCATGGGCGTGGCGGCTGCCGGTACTCTGGTGCCGTTGTTGCTGCAACTGGGTTTGCGCCAGACCTGGATAGGTCTAGGCCTGGTGTCTTTTGTATTGACGGCGGCAAGCTGGTTGTGCTGGCCCGGCAGCACGGTGGCGACAGCGGCTGCTGCAACGCCAGCGACATCAGCGGCGCATTCAGCCGGTAACACACACGATACCCAGCGCCCCGGCTTCGCATTGAAAATGTTGTATGTGCAATATGCGCTGATGGCAACCGGGTTTGTGCCGGGGCTGGTGTTTCTGGTGGACTTTGTCTCTCGCGGGCTGGGGCAGGGCGCGCACGTGGCTTCGGTGTGCTGGGTGCTGTATGGCCTGGGCGCAATGGTCGGCCCGGTGATGTACGGTTTTATTGCAGACCGTGTCGGCTTTGGCCCGGCGCTGCGAGGCGTGCTGCTGATGCAGGCGGTGCTGATGCTGATGTATGCCGCGACCGGCAATATCATCATCATTGGTATTGTCAGCGTGCTGGTCGGCACCTTCCCGGGCGGCATGGTGCCGCTGGTGCTGGGCCGCGTGCATGACATGATGCCGCATGACCATGCCGCGCAAAACCTGGCCTGGAGCCGTGCGACGATTGCATTTGCGCTGTTCCAGGCGCTGTCTGCCTATACGTATTCTTATTTGTTTGAGCGCAGCGGCGGCAGCCACCAGCTGATGTTTGCCATCGGCGCGGGCGCGATCGCGCTGGCGTTTGCAGTGGATTTGCTGGTGCTTGCGGTAAAGGCTAAACAGCGGGCAAAGCAGTAAGCCGCTAGTGCTAATCCGTCTTCGCCGCGATCACTTCCACTTCCACCAGAAACTCCGGCCACACCAGTTCTGGAATGACCAGCAGCATTGACGCAGGCCGCGCATCGCCCAGGAAGCGGTTGCGCACGGCGGCGTAGGCTTTGATGTCTTCAGAGCGTGTCAGCGTCTGCGTGACCTTGACGATATCCTGCATGCCCATGTTCGCTTTTTCCAGCAGCGTGATGATATGCGCCCACGCTAATTCGGCCTGGCCGGTAATGTCCTTCGGTAGTTCGCCCGCTGCGGACAGGCCCGGCGTGCCTGCCGTGAAAAGCCATCTCTGGTTGGGGCGCACTTCTATGGCGTCGCTGTATTTGCCGATCTGGCTGGCAATGGCAACATCGTGGATGATGTGGTTCATGGGTTGCTTCCTTTGCGGAAAAATACGGCGCACTGCTGCTGCAATCATATCAGCAAGCCCATGATAAAACTGAGTACTTATTGTGCGGTGCATACCGAACTGATCGCGCCACGCCGCCCGCATAAACGGTGATAAGCTGTTGCGTGGAC
>JAYSKH010000036.1:0-45093 GCA_043726505.1 Undibacterium sp.
CCTTGGTGCTGCATGAAGAATGCGTGAGCACTGCTTCCCATCTGCTGCCTTTTGCCGGCATCCGCCAGCAACTCGAAAGCCTGCTTCATCAATGCTGCAGGGTCGCCGATGCGGATGGCGGCGCCGATGGCGATGGCATCTTCGGTAATTTCCGAGAAATTGAAGGTGTGCGGGCCGGTCAGCACCGGCCTGGCCATTGCGCAGGCTTCTATCAGGTTGTGTCCGCCCAGCGGCACCAGGCTGCCGCCAATGAATGCGAGTTCGCACGCGGCGTAATACATATACATTTCGCCCATGCTGTCACCCAGCACGACCTGTACGTCCGCCGGCAGCCTGGCTGGCGCTGCATCGGTATCCAGCGCTGAGCGGCGCACGTGCTTCAGGCCCTGCGCATTGATCATCGCTGCTACCTGGTCAAAGCGCTGCGGATGCCGCGGCGTGACGACCAGCAAAGCCTGACGCTGCAATTCCAGAGGCAGCGCGCAAAAGGCGTTCAGGATAAGTTCCTCTTCACCGTCGCGTGTGCTTGCGCACAAAAATACCGGGCGCTCGCCAAAACATTGCCGCAGGCGCGCGCCGCGCTCGGCCATCTGGGCCGGTGGGCTGACGTCAAATTTCATGTTGCCGGTGACGATCATCCTGCCCACGCCCAATTCCTTCAGCCGCTGCGCGTCAGGCCCGGATTGGGCTGCGACGCATGTGATCGCCTGCGCCGCCGGCAGGATCAGCGCAGACAGTTTGCGGGCTTTCTTCAGTGATTTTTCCGACAATCTGGCGTTCACCAGCGCTACCGGCACCTGATGCAGCCTGCATTGTGCAATCAGGTTGGGCCAGACTTCGGTTTCTATCAGTATGCAGAGCTGCGGTGAAAAATGGCGCAGGAAGCGCTTGATCTTCCAGTTGGTGTCGTAAGGGAGAAAGCTCTGCACGACTCGGGCGGACACATCGGCAAACAGCAACTGGCCCGTTGCGCGCCCGGTCGGCGTCATATGCGTCAGCAGGATCTGGTGCCCGGCGTAGCGCTTCAGCAGCGCGCGCACCAGAGGTTCAGCGGCGCGGGTTTCCCCGGCGGACACCGCATGCACCCAGATGATTTTTGTACCTGCCTGCTGGCTGTAAAAACCCAGACGCTCGCTGATATGCCGGCGGTAGCCTGGCTCCTGGCGGCCGCGCACCCACAGCCGGGCCAGTACGATGGGCAGGGACAGCCACCAGAATAAAGTATAGAGCAGGCGCATAGGCTGGTTTCGGTAGACAGTCAGTTGGGGTCGATAAATGCTTGATAATGCTTGATAATGCTTGATAAACGCTTACTGGTGCTTATGGGCGGTACTTACAACGGCACTTATGGCCGCCGGTTAACGAGCACGATGCCTATCAGCACCAGGCCGGCTCCGCCCGCAAAGCGTGGACTGACCGCATCATGCAGGAAGACCACGCCGGCGGCAACGCCGAACAGCGGTGTCAGGAAAGAAAACACGGACAATCTGGACGCCAGGTAGTGGCGCAGCAGCCAGAACCACGTCAGGTAGCTGGCAAAGGCGACAATGACGGTCTGGAACAGGATGCTGCCCCACGCGATGGGGGATGCCGGTATCAGCATGGATTCACCCATTGCCGATGCATAGACCAGCAGGATCACGGCGGCGCCGGCCAGCTGGTAGAGCAGCGTGGTCGTGGGTTCGGCCTCCGACAGTCTGGATTTGCGTATCGTGACTGTAGTGGCTGCCCACAGCACGCCACCCAGCACACCAAGAGCGTCGCCGATCAGCATATGCGTCAGGTGCGGATCGTCCAGACCTTTGCTGGACGTCGCGAAGGCGCCGGAAAAAGCAACAGCGATGCCGGCAAATGCCGAGGCAATGCCCAGCCACTGGCTGGCGTGCATGCGCTCGGAAGGGATCAGCCAGTGCAGGCCGATGACGGTAAATACGGGTGCGGTATACAGGAATACCGACATGTGCGACGCTGACGTAAAGTTAAGGCCGATGGCGACGCACAGGAATTCAAATGCAAACAGCGCTCCGGCGGCGAGGCCGGGCAGCAGCGTACCGTCACGTAGCGAAAACGGGATACCGCGCACCAGGATCAGCGCATAGACCATCAGCGCGGCGAGGCCGGAGCGCAAGCCTATCTGCATGCTGGAGCTGACGATGGGCGCAGCCAGTTTGACGGCGACCTGCTGCAGTCCCCAGCACACGCAGAGCAGCAACATCAGGGTGATGGCCAGGCCATCCAGGTTTTTACGTGTCATGCTCATGCTGGGTTATCGTGTTCCTGTGGAAAATGGGCAGTGCGGCCTGCTGCTTTTGCTTGTGCCGCTGCTTGAGCTGCCTATGCTGCTCGTGCTGTCTCGCGTAGCTTGGAATATACCTTAAAGCACGTTTTTACCGACAGGCACCGGGCCGAGCAGTTGATGAATCGCAGATTGCACTTCACTCACTGACGGCGGCTTGCCGGTGTCGCCCAGGTTGATAATGCGGGGCGACCAGTTGCCTTCTGTTTTCCAGCGCGGCGAATCGCAGTAGATTTCCACGGTGGGCCTTTCATAGGCCGCCGCGATATGGGTGAGCCCAGTGTCCACGCCGACCACCAAGGCGGCGCGCTGCGACAGCGTAACTGCTTCCAGCATGCTCAATTTGGGCAGCACCGTGGAACCGGAAATGCGGGCCGCCAGCTGCTCGGCCTCTTTTTTTTCTGCAGGATTGCCCCAGGGAAGCAGGATGGGAAAGCCGTATCCGGATACCGTTGTCGCTGTCTCCACCCAATTGTCCTGCGCCCATTTTTTACTGTCGCGCGCCGTGCCGTGATAAAACACTGCATAAGCTTGCGCGGGCATCCAGGCCGGTTGCAGGCTGTTGGAACCGTTGCTGGAATCACTGCCGGACTTGTTGTCGGACTCAGGCGCATGCATGCCGAAGCTGGCCGGTGTATCAAGCACATAGCCGGCTGCATGCGCAGCGACCAGCCGGCCTCGCAACACCGCGTGAGTGCGGACATCCACCGCGACGCTGTCGGTATGAAATATGCGCGATGCAGCCTCATAGCCTGATCCCTCGGTGCCATTCGCCAGGCCCACCTTCTTGCCGCCTTTGACGGTACGGGCCAGACCCATGATGGCGCCGGTTTTCAGCAAACCCTGGGTATCTAGCACAAGGTCGTATTGTTCGCTGCGCAAAGCCGCAAGAAAAGCCTTTATTTCCTGGCGTGTGGCGCGGCTGAACAGGCTCTTGCGCCAGCGGCGCAGCGCAAACGGAATAATGCGACTTACGCCATGGTTGAGCCTGACCAGATTGACGTAGGCTTCCTCAACGACCCAGTCTATCTGCGCGCCGGGAAAATGGCGCAGCAGATCATCCACAACAGGCATGTTGTGCACCACGTCGCCTAGCGACGACACGCGGACCAGCAATATTTTCACGCAGCGGGCGATGAAATATTAATACGGCATTGCCGCATCGGGCTTCACCGCCAGGATAGCCTGCTTGACTGCCGCCTGTATGCGCGCCAGCGCTTCTGGTGTTTCGCCTTCAAAACGCATGACGATCACTGGCGTGGTATTGGAAGAGCGCGCCAGACCGAAGCCGTCCGGATATTCAACGCGCAAACCGTCGATGGTGATGACGTCATCGGCGCCGGGAAAATTGGCGTTTTTCTGCATCGTGGCGATGATGTCAAAATTCTCGCCTTCGGCCAGTTTCAGCTGCAGTTCCGGGGTGCTGCTGGATTGCGGCAGCGTATTCAGCGTGGCCGTCAAATCCGGCAGGCTGCTGAGGATTTCCAGCAGGCGCGCGCCGGCATACATGCCATCGTCAAAACCATACCAGCGGTCCTTGAAGAACACGTGGCCGCTCATTTCCCCGCCCAGCGGCGCGCCGGTTTCACGCATTTTGGCCTTGACCAGCGAATGGCCGGTTTTCCACATCAGCGGCACGCCGCCGCGGGCCTTGACCCAGGCGGAGATATGGCGCGTGCATTTGACGTCGTACAGGATTTCCTTGCCAGGATTGCGCTTCAGCACATCGTCGGCAAACAGCATCAGCTGGCGGTCCGGATAAATGATCTGGCCGTCCTTGGTGACCACGCCGAGGCGGTCGCCGTCGCCATCAAATGCCAGGCCGATTTCGGCATCGGTTTCCTGCAGGCAGCGGATCAGGTCTTGCAGGTTTTCGGGATGCGCAGGATCGGGATGGTGGTTAGGGAAGTTGCCATCCACTTCACAGAACAGTTCAATGACTTCGCAGCCCATCGCGCTGTACAGGTCGCCGGCAAATGCACCGGCTACGCCGTTGCCGCAGTCAATGGCGATCTTCATCTTGCGTGCCAGCTTGACGTCGCTGACGATGCGTTGCTGGTAAGCGTCGGCAATATCATGCGTTTTGTAGGCGCCGGAGCCTTGTTTGAAATCTTTGTTCAGGATGGCCTGGTACAACGCCTGTATCATATCGCCATAGATGGCTTCCCCGGCCAGCACCATCTTGAAACCGTTATAGTCGGGCGGATTGTGGCTGCCGGTTACCATGACGCCGGAGCTGGCGCCCAGCACGTTAGTGCCGAAATACACCATCGGTGTGGCCACCACGCCGAGGTCGATGACATCCACACCTGTTGCCTGCAGACCTTTGGCGAGTGCCGCTGCCAGTTCCGGGCCGGACAAGCGGCCATCGCGGCCAATGACGACAGTTTTCTCACCCTTGGCCAGCGCAGCCGAACCGAAGGCTTGGCCGATCTGGTAGGCAACTTCCGCGTCCAGCGTCTTGTCGATGATGCCGCGGATGTCGTAGGCTTTGAATATGGTCGGTGAAATCAGGGACATGGTATTTTTTTGATGGATAGTTATAGGGTGCCGCCGTTGTATGGCCGCTATTGAAACAATTCAGTCAATTCGTCACCCCAGCCCGCCTGGCCTGTCTGCGGCCAGTTTGCGGCTAATCTGTGGCTAATGCAGCATTGCACGCGGCAGATCTGCCGATACCGCGGCGGTGTCGCTGCCGGGGTGGGTGATCTGCCAGATGAAGTCTTCTATGCCGCACTGAGGTTCGTATTCTGCCACTGTTTCCAGCAACAGGGAACGCACTTGGTGCAAATCGAAGCTGTCGCATGCCGATTCCAGCTGGCGCAACAGCAAAGTCAGGCGGGCCCATGGAATTTCATCTTCCTGCGCGCGCATGATCAGCGGATGGCTGGTGCCCTCGACGTTGTCGCCTATCAATAGTTCTTCATACAGCTTTTCGCCGGGGCGCAGCCCCACGTGGTGGATTTCTATCGTGCCCTCGGGGGTGGCATCACTTTTCACCTCCAGCCCACTCAGATGCACCATGCGTTTGGCAAGGTCGATGATGCGCACCGGCTCACCCATGTCCAGCACAAAAACATCGCCGCCTTCGCCCATGGCGCCGGCTTGCAACACCAGCTGCGCGGCTTCCGGTATCGTCATGAAATAACGCGTGATTTCGGGATGGGTCAGCGTGATGGGGCCGCCCTGCATGATCTGCTTGCGGAACAGCGGCACGACCGAGCCGGACGAGCCCAGTACATTGCCAAAGCGCACCATGCAGAAGCGCGTCGTATGCTGTTCGCGTGCGCAGGCCTGCAAAATCAGTTCTGCCAGCCGCTTGGTGGCGCCCATCACATTGGTCGGCCGCACGGCCTTGTCGGTGGAGATCAGCACGAAATTCTTGACGCCGGCGCGGATCGCCGCCTGCGCCACAGTCAGCGTACCGAATACGTTGTTGCGTATGCCTTCCACCGGATTATGCTCGACCAGCGGCACATGCTTGTAGGCGGCCGCATGGTAGACGGTGTCCACATGGTATGACTCGAAAATTTTGTCCAGCTTGGCAGGGTTTTGTATGTTGCCCAGGAAGGGAATGATTTCCAGATCCAGATTCAGGCTGGAACGCAGTGCATCAAGCTCCTGTTCTATCGAGTACAGCGCAAATTCGGACATTTCAAACAGGATCAGCTGGGCCGGTTTTTGCCGCAGGATCTGTCTGCACAGTTCCGAGCCTATGGAGCCGCCTGCGCCGGTCACCAGCACTCTTTTATTCGTAATGCAGGTGGCTAGCAGACGGTCGTCCGGCTCTACCGAATCACGTCCCAGCAGATCTTCGATTTCAACTTCGCGGATATCCTGCACCCGCAGCTCGCCGCTGACCAGGCTCTTGATCGACGGCGTGACCTTGATTTTGAGCTTGTAAGGCTCCAGCTGGTCGAGTATTTGTTTTTGCCGTATCTTGGAAATGGATGGCATCGCCAGCAGCACTTCCTTGATGCCGTGCTGGCGTATCAGGTTGCCCAGATTGTCGACGCTGGACACCTTGGTGCCACCTATCGAAGAGCCTTGCAGGCTGGTATTGTCGTCGATGAAGGCCACACAAACGAATTCATCGCTGGCGCGCAAGGCGGTGGCCAGCTGGGCGCCGGCCTTGCCTGCACCGTAGATCGCAATATTGACGGCATTGTCGCTACGGTTGATGCCGAGCAGGTAAGACCTGGTCAGGAAGCGGCTGGCGGCGACATACAGGATGGCCGCGGCCCAGTAAATGAAAAACACTGCGCGGGACAGCGCCATGATGTGCGTCATCACACTGATAAAGGCCAGCGCCATCACCGACAGCGTGACGCCGAACACCACCACGTACACGATCTTCTGGTCGATGAAGCGGATGACCGCCCGGTACAGGCCTATGCGTACGAAGATGGGAATGGATACGAAGGGGACTGAAGCGATCAGCCAGAAATAATGTGAAAACAGTGCGGCATTAAAACCGTCGTAGCGCAGCCAGATTGCCAGAATGAAGGCCATCGGCAGGAAAATGGCATCCGCTGCAGCGGCAATAATCTGCTTTTGTAGTCGAGGTAAGGCGAGTATGGTTTGCATTGCAAAATTAATAATATTATTGTTATTAGAACTTGTCGACTGCCCGCCGCTCCAAGCTGGCCAAATGGCACAGATGATAAACAAGTTGCTGCTTAAATATGTCTTACATTTGTAACCAAAATAAACATGGCTGCAGCAATTTTTATTTAATTAGCAATTAATGTGTGACGCCATCCCTCTTGAGCACTTTAAAGAAAGTCAGAAACAGGATGCGCAAATCCAGGCCAAAGGACTGATGCTGTAGATAATACGCATCCAGGCCGACTTTGTCAGGTATTGGCAGTTCGTCCCTGCCATTGATCTGTGCCCAGCCGGTCAGGCCGGGCGGGATAGCATGGACGCCATGCTCGGTGCGCAGGCCGATCAGGTCATGCTGGTTATATAGCGCCGGGCGTGGGCCGACAAAACTCATGTCGCCTTTCAGGATGCTCCACAACTGGGGCAGTTCATCCAGGCTGGTTTTCCGCAGGACAGAGCCGATAGGCGTCAGATACTGGTCCGGATTGCCGAGCAGGTGCGTGGCGACCGCCGGGGTATCGGTGCGCATGGTGCGGAACTTGGGCATGCGGAATATTTTATTGTAGCGCCCGACGCGGTCAGACCAGTAGACAGCAGGCCCCGCAGACGTCAGCTTGACGCAAACGGCGACAACGATAACCGGAACTATCAGTAGGCAGGCCGCAACCAGCGCCAGCAACAAATCAAAAGAGCGTTTCAGCATGCTTGGATAAGGTGAAAAAGGACGTATTTGAGTGAGTGGCTTAGTGACTGCTTCATGAGTGCTTCGTGACTGCTTAGTGACTGCTTAATGTCTGGTCAGATGCCGGGCAGTGGCTTGCAGGCCCTGGCGGATATTGAACGGCGGCGTCCAGCCAAGCCTGCTGCGCGCCTTGCTGATATCCACCTGCAGCGACTGGCACAGGCGCTGGGCGGCGGATTTCCGGCCGGCCAGTGTTGCAGCTGCCATCAGCAGTGCGGGCGGGAAGGGCAGCAGCCGGGAAGGCAGATCAAACGCTTGCGCTGCGTTCTGTAGCAGTTCGGTCGTGGACAGGTCGTGGCCATCGGACGCCAGGAACACTTCATTATAAGCAGCGGGATTGTCCATGCATGCCAGCACCAGGCTGACCAGGTTATCCAGATAGACGAAGCTGCGCTTGTTGTGGATGCTGCCCAGCGGCAGCGGCAAACCTTTTTTTACCCAGCGCATCATGCTGAGGAAATTCGCTTTGACGCCCGGGCCATAGACCAGCGGCGGCCGGATGATGGTAACTGCCATGGCCGTGGTTTTTGCTAGCGCCAGCAGCGCCTGTTCCGCCTCGTATTTGGAAATGCCGTAGGGATCGGATGGCTGCGGCGGACTTTCTTCAGTGAATGCGGCGCCGGGCTGCGTTTCTTCGCCGTTGACTTTCACTGAGCTAAGGAAAATGAATTGACGCACGCCAGCGGCGGCAGCCTGGCGGGCCAGTTGCAGTGTGGCCTCCACGTTGGCGGCACGGAATGCGGCAAGTGGATCGCCGGCTTTATCCTGCATCACATGCACACGCGCTGCACAGTGAACCACCGTGCTAATTCCCGGGATACAGACGCTCCAGTCGGTATCCGGTCCGATGTCGGCGATCAGGTGGGTACGCGCGCCGGCCAGCTCAGGCCCCAGCGGTTTTCTGCTGGCGCAAGTCAGCGGTATTGATTGCCGCAGCAGGCTCAGCGCAACGGCATGGCCGACGAAACCGGTTGCTCCGGTAAGCAGAACTGATGATGTCATGAGGCAACTACTTGGCGGAAGTCAAGTTCGCCTGGCGGTCGTAAATGAAATAACGACGAGACAAAAATTTCAGGAAGCTGCGGAAAAACCAGGACGCATGCTGGGAAATCAGGTTGCGGTTCTTGTGGGCCGCAATATGCGTGGCCTTCAGCGAAGGGTAGTAGCGTACGCCGTTGCCCAGTAGCTTTTGCGAGCGGTAGCAGATGTCCACGTCTTCAAAATACATGAAGTAGCGCGGATCAAATCCTTCCAGCGCCGAGTAGTGCATTGCATCAAAAGCCAGGAAAGCGCCAGACGCCCAATCTACGTGGCAGATGTTATCCATCTGCGCTTTGTCGTAAGGCTGCGACAGTGAACGCACGACCGCCATGCGGATCAGCGAGAACACATCGGGAAAGCGGCGGATATTGGAGTCGGCGATAGCGTACTGGCGGTCACGATACAGGTTGATCGTGGCGATCGGATACCGGTCCTTGTGCATTTGCTCGGCCAGGCAGACGATGGATTCCGGGTCTATCGTGATATCGGGATTCATGACGACAAAGGTATCGCCCGGCTTGAAGCCGACTTCGCTGCGCACCAGCTCATACAGAAAATTGTTATTGTCGCCAAAGCCCATGCCTGGCTTGGCCTCGCTATAGCTAATGCCGTGCTGCTCGCAAAATGTGCGCAGGCCTTTGCTGGGTTTGTTGTCTTTTACCCATACTCTCATGCAGGGGCCCGCATTTTGCAGGCCGCCGAGATGGCTCGCAATCAGCAGGTCCTCGTGGCCGTGACTGACAATGGCAACATGAATCATATTGAAAAGCTATCCTTAGAGCGGGTAAACAACGTCAGTAAAACGTTGGCAAAAGCATTAGCCCCTTGAGGGCTTAAGCAGACCTGCCGGGATCTTGTTTTTCCCCGAAGCGAGCCTGCTTCCAGTAAATCAAAAATAACCACATCAGTTTGAATGATGGCAGAGTGTGCACGGGTATACCGGCGCCATTGCCTGATAACCAGATTTTCTCATAAAAACAAGGATCTATAGTGCCTGGATTTGTCCACGGAGGTTGTTTTTCACCTTTGTTGAGATCATAGGCATAACTGATCCTGTCGGCAACGTTTTCTATGCGGTGAGCCTCATGTATTTGTGCAAGTATTGCCGCCGTTTCAAGCTCTTTTCTTTGTTGCACCGCAAGAAAATCGGCCAGATCCCTGACCAGAGCTGGAACATCCGATGATTTCAGCTGGTCGGCAGGTGAATATCCATGTGAGCCTGTCAGCACGCCGAAACTGGGTACGCCCAGGCTGAATATTTCCGGAAATGCTGTCCCTCCTGTCAGCGGAAAGCTGTCTACATAGGCAGTCGCATTGTGGATAAAATCCAGATACTTGTCGTGCGGCATCCTTGCATGAAATTCTATTCTGGAGCGCAGCTTCAGCCGGGTTCCCCACCACCACCAGTTTCTTGCCGGACGCGGGCCGATCAGCACCAGCCGGCTCTCGCTCGCCTGGGCAAATTTCTGTACGAATTGCGGAAAAGAAAATTCCTTGTTTGGCTTATATTTATAGGCGGTTCCTGCCGATGCAAGGTAGGCCAGGTTCGGGGCCGCTTGCACGCGGTTCATTTGCTGTTCAGGCAACTTCAGAGGTATGCCGGCAAATACCGACTTATGCTCGACGTTGCGGCGTATGCGCAGGGACCAGCCGAAATAGCTGACTTCCAGCACTCTGTCTGCAACACCATGGCCATAAGAAAATACATGATCTGCGTGGTTGTAAAGAAACACCTTCACGCCGAAAAATGTGCGGGCCAGCGCCGCCGCAAGCACAGCCTCAATATCGTAAGGATGGATATGCAGGATGATGGTGGCATGCTGTGCAAACACATCGATCATGCTTTGAATCTTTTGCCGGCTGCCTGCCTGCTTTTGTTTTGGCAATAGGGCGCAGCCGTATTTTGCCTTCGACAGCTTTTGCAAGGCATTCAGCTGTATTGTCTCCGTGATCAGGACGCCGGCTTCCGCCAGTGCCGAGGATGACAACAAATGCTCTACGACACGTGTGTGCCCGCCGGTGTCATAGGCTTTGGTCAGCACGTGCAGATATTCACAGCGGCGGACGGGATGGCCGGTGGCATGGAATTGGTCACCGTATTTTTGTAGTAGCGAGGACTCCAGCTGCGCCAGCTCGTACTGGCCTATGCTGTTTTTCCACAACAGGTCGCCCAGGAAACGCGACATCGAGATCGCCTGGTCCAGACGGCTTGCGCCAAGGATCGCGTCCGTCGAGCGCTGGATAAAGGCGGAAAGACTCATGCTTATTGATTGTCCATTTTATGGCCCGCTTTATGAAGTATGACCGCTATGCATATCCAGTACAGCACGTAATTGGCTGCAAATGCGATCACCGAACCTTGCAGGCCGAAGATCGGCGTCAGCCAGTATGTCAGCAGCACCAGTGACAGGCTGAAGATCACTTCGGTGGCGATATAGGCCTTGGTCATTGCGCGCCCCAGCATGACAAAGCTTTGCACCCAGCTACCGATCTTGATGACGTCGCCGACAAGCTGCCATGCCAGCAGATCCAGCATAGGAGTGAAATCCGCAGTGAAAACAAGCTGTATGATCCAATGGCGTAGTACATAGACCATCGCGGCGCCCAGCACGGTGACCGGCAGCACAAAACGGTACACGCGGCGGATTTCTTTTTTCAGTTCAGGGCCATCTTTTATTTCCGATAGCCGCGGCAGGTAATACACGGTCAGCGTCGTCGTGATCAGCATCAGATACATGTCGCTGATGCGGGATACCGCTTGCCAGTAGCCGGCGGCATCCCACCCGAAATGCTGCACCAGGTGATTGCGTATCAGCAGCTGGCTCAAAGGTGCGGTGACTGCGGTGGCGATTGCCATCAGCGCGAAGGCCGCCAGCTGGCGTGCGATGGCGCGGTCGAGTTTTCCAAATAGCATGGACATGCTGAACCAGCCCGAACGAAGGCACAGCGCTAGTGTGACAAAAGCGACGACGGACTGGTTGATGGCCAGCGCAACTAACGCGCCATACAGGCCCCAGACGCTGGCGAGCGCCCAGGTTGCCAGCAGCGTGACGATACTGGTGGCGATGTTGGCGGTGACGTAACTGGAAACTGCTTTCTTGCCGTTCAGGATCGCCAGCAGCAAGGTGTTCAGTACAAACAGCGACAGACAGCCAGCCAGCCACAAAAAGACACTGCCCAGCCCGGCGTCTTTTAATACAAGCAGTGCCAGCGTGCGGTTGAAAATGGCAATCAGTACAGACACGGTGATGGCCGTACTGAAAGAGATCATGCCGGCGGTGCGCCACAAGCTGTGCTGCATTGCCGTGTCTTCGTGATACTGGGCCGTATATTTGGTGACGCCTGTATTGATGGCGCCGCTGGCGAAGGACAAAATCATCGTCACGGCGTTCTGGAACTGGCCTATGACGGCATAGCCGGCCGGCCCGACATAGACAGCCAGCAGCTTGCTCAGGCCGAGCATGGTCAGCATGCGCACTGCCACCGCAATGGCGTTAAGCAGGCTGGTGCGTATCAGGCTCACGTTAGCAAGCCTTCGATGTGTGAGAGTGCACGCGGCATTGTCGCCGGGGCCGGATTTTGCTGGAAGCGGTCGTTCATTGTGTAGCGTAAGAGGGAAGGCGGCGATATTGCCGCCGGATGCAGCATAGTGGTTTCGCCAGGATAAAAATCTGCAACAGCTACGATACGCCTGCCATAAAATGGCCGGCGTATCGGACCTCATGTGACCTCATGTGCGCTGTCGGAACAGCTTATGCGGCAGTGCCAGCGCTTTCCAGACAGGCTTTCATGGCCTGTTCCCATTGTGGGGGCTGTACCTGGAAGCGGCTGGTGAGCAAATCCATCGACAGCATGGAGTTATGCGGACGCGTTGCAGCTACCGGATATTCCGATGAAGGGATGCCGGTGATGCTCGGGGCGGCCTTGTGCAGCAGACCCAGCGTGTCAGCGTGCCCTATGATGGCGCGGGCAAATTCGCACCAGTTGGTGCAGCCCAGCGTGCTCATATTGTAAATGCCGCTATGCTGTTTCCATGTATCGAGATCCAGCTCCTGTGCAGTGCGGCTGCCGCGCTGCAGGCGCCGCACGACATCTGCGGTAGCCTGGGCAATCCAGCCTGCCCATGTCGGCGCGCCCCATTGGTCGTTGACGATTTTTAGCGCATCGCGTTCATTTGCCAGGCGCAGCATCGTCAACAGGAAATTTTGGCCAAACCTTGAATACACCCAACTGGTGCGAAAGATCAGGTGCGCACAGCCGCTCGCGGCAATCGCCTGTTCGCCTGCCAGTTTGGTTTTGCCATACACGTTGACGGGCTGTGGCATATCCTGCTCGCTATAAGCGGCCAGTTTGCCATCGGCGCCGCGTTTGCTGCCGTCAAATACATAGTCGGTGGAGTAGTGGATCAGTGCGGCTCCCAGCTTTGCGGCTTCTTCCGCGATGATGCCGGGCGCTTCGCCGTTGATGCGCTGCGCCATCGCGGTTTCGCTTTCGGCCTTGTCCACCGCGGTATAGGCTGCCGGATTGATGATCAGTGAAGGTTGCACCGAGCGTATAAACGAACGGATCTGGTCCGGATTACTCAGATCCATCTGCGAACGGTCTGCAACGACCAGCTCTCCCAGATCCCGCAAGGTTTCCCGCAGCGCGTTGCCGACCTGCCCGCTGGTTCCGGTCAGCAGTATCTTCATGCAAATACCTCGGCTTCATGCAAGAGCTTGCCCTGCTCATCCTTGGCGGACAATATCGGCGTCAGATTATCCGGCCACTGCACACCTACTGCCGGATCATTCCACATCAGGCAACGCTCATGTTCCGGCGCCCAGTAATCGGTCGTCTTGTACAAAAATTCCGCTTTGTCGCTGGTGACGACGAAGCCATGCGCAAAGCCCGGCGGCACCCAGAGCATGCGCTTATTATCGGCAGATAGCGTCAGTCCCACCCACTTGCCGAAGCGCGGCGAGCTTTTGCGCATGTCCACGACCACGTCGTATACTTCTCCGACGGTGGCGCGCACCAGCTTGCCCTGCGTCTGCTGGATCTGGTAGTGCAGGCCGCGCAGCACGTTCCTGGCGGACATCGAATGATTGTCTTGTACGAACTCAGCGTCCACGCCAGTCAGTTCCCTGAATTTTTTCTGGTTGAAGCTTTCATAAAAAAAGCCCCTGTCGTCGCCAAAAACGCGCGGTTCCAGTACCAATACTTCAGGCAATTCCGTAGCAATTACGTTCATTTATTGTTTCTCCAGGATTCTGGTTTGTTCTTGTTTATTCTTAATAGGCTTTGGAATGCAGCAACTGCAGCAGGTACATGCCGTATTCGTTTTTCTTCAGCGGCTGCGCCAGCTTTTCCAGCTGGGCATCGTCGATATAGCCGCGCCGGTAGGCGATCTCTTCCGGGCAGGCCACTTTCAATCCCTGGCGTTTTTCAATGGTGGCAATGAACTGGCTGGCGTCCAGCAGCGACTCATGGGTGCCGGTATCCAGCCATGCCATGCCGCGGCCCATCAGTTCCACATTCAGTTGTGATTGTTGCAGATAGACGTTGTTGACGTCGGTAATTTCCAGCTCGCCGCGTGCCGATGGCTTGATATTGGTGGCGATATCGCAGACCTGGCGGTCGTAAAAATACAGGCCGGTCACCGCATAGTTGGATTTCGGTTTGACCGGTTTTTCCTCTATGCTGATGGCCTGCCGTTTTTCGTCGAATTCAACGACGCCATAGCGTTCGGGATCATGTACGTGGTATGCAAATACGGTGGCGCCGACTTCGTGGCTATTGGCAGCTTTCAGCTTGGCCTCGAACTCATGGCCGTAATAGACGTTGTCGCCCAGGATCAGCGCGGACGGTGAATCGCCGACAAACTCGCGGCCGATGATGAATGCTTGCGCCAGCCCGTCCGGTGATGGCTGTATTGCGTACGACAACTCAATACCCCATTGCGAACCGTCGCCCAGAAGCTCCTTGAAGCGCGGCGTGTCCTGCGGCGTCGAGATGATCAGGATTTCGCGCATGCCGGCCAGCATCAGCGTGGTCAGCGGATAATAAACCATCGGCTTGTCATAGACCGGCAGCAATTGCTTGGAAATAGCCTGGGTTACCGGGTACAGACGAGTACCGGAACCGCCGGCCAGAATAATGCCTTTACGGGATGTAATTTCTTGCGTCATGCCTGCTCCTGTTTAATTGCTGTTCTTGTTGCCGGAATACTGCAGGTCAACCCATTTCAGGTAGTCGCCCGATTGCACCTGTGCTACCCATTCGTCATTGGCCAGATACCAGGCGACTGTCTTGCGCAGGCCGGTTTCGAAGGTTTCCGCTGGCTTCCAGCCCAGTTCGCGTTCTATCTTGCGCGCGTCGATTGCATAACGGCGGTCATGGCCAGGCCTGTCGGTCACATATTTGATCTGGTCGCGGTAACTGCCGTTTGCCTTTGGCTGCAACTGGTCCAGCAAGTCGCATAGCGTATGCACGACGCTGAGGTTGGTTTTTTCATTCCACCCGCCCACGTTATAGGTTTCGCCGGGTTTGCCGGCTTCCAGCACGCGGCGTATAGCCGAGCAGTGATCGTTAACGTATAGCCAGTCGCGCACCTGCTGGCCATCACCATAAACCGGCAGATCCTTGCCCGCGCGTGCATTGGTGATCATTAGCGGGATCAGTTTTTCCGGGAAATGGTAGGGGCCATAGTTATTGGAACAGTTGGTCGTCAGCGTCGGCAGGCCGTAGGTGTGGTGGTAAGAACGTACCAGATGGTCGGATGCCGCTTTCGATGCGGAATAAGGGCTGTTGGGCGCATAAGCGGTGGTCTCGCTGAAGGGCGGGTCTTCTGCTGTCAGTGTGCCGTATACCTCGTCAGTGGACACATGCAGGAAACGGAAATTGCTGCGCTCAGGCTCGGCCAGCCCGTTCCAGTAGGCGCGTGCCGCTTCCAGCAGGCTGAACGTACCGTTCACGTTGGTGCTGACAAACGCCGCCGGGCCATGGATAGAGCGGTCTACATGGCTTTCTGCTGCAAAGTGCACGATTGCCCGCGGTTTATGCTCTGCAAACAGCTGGCTGATCTTGTCCGTGTCCAGTATGTCGCCCTGCACAAAAATGTGGCGGGAATCTTGCCTGACACTGGTCAGATTGTTCAGGTTGCCCGCGTAGGTGAGTTTGTCGTAATTGATGACAGGCTCTTCACTTTGCGCAATCCAGTCCAGCACAAAATTAGCCCCTATGAAACCTGCTCCACCTGTAACGAATATCATTCCGCTATCCTGTTTTGATTAAATCACCATTGAAGGCAGCAATTTTACGCGAGAAGGGCAGGGTGTCGAGGCAATTTACCGTTGGGCAGGCAAATTTTGATGGGATTTTTATGGGGGTGAAAAGAAACAGGCGGCAATGCCGCCTGGGATGGCTATAGTGGGTGGGCGCCGCAGTCTACACTGTCTAATGAGCCTCAGTTGCCGCTGGTCTGCGTATAGCAGATCCACGCCACAGTCATGACAGTGTAGGCAAAAACAATCAGGGTGATCAGGGAAAGTTTCATTTGATTCTCCACGTTCGATGTGGTGTTCGATTGGTGGGACATTGCTCTATTGCATACATCTGGGGAATTTCGCCTACCTTTATGGTAGATTGTTTTGACTCGTTTGCCAGTAACGGAGATGCCTATTTTGTAACGAAACGTCTCAGGATGCGGTGCAGCATAAAATTATTTAATTGCCAATTAATGTCGGTCTGACCGGCTTTCTTTGCAAAAGTTCACATATACCCCTTGAAATGGCATGGTTACCCCCCCATTTCACGGATGGTATCGTATTGATCGTGGAGGTATTGAATGCAAGAGCAAGAAAAACAGGCGGAAAAACCAAATACTGCCGAACAAACAGTTACAAATGCACACACAACAGATGCCGCAGCTGAAGCCGCTGCTGGCGTGCCGCCGGTAGCAGAAGCACCGGCTGTTGATGCCGTGGCGCAGCTGGAAGCCAAGGTGCTGGAATTGCAGGATGCATTCATGCGCGCCAAGGCGGAAGGCGAAAATATTCGCCGCCGCGCGCAGGATGACATTTCCAAGGCGCACAAGTTTGCGATTGAAGGTTTTGCCGAGGCCATGGTGCCGGTAAAAGACAGCCTTGAAATGGCGCTGAAAGTAGAAACGCCGTCAATCGAATCGTTGAAGGAAGGTGTGGAGATGACTTTGCGTCAACTCAGCTCTGCATTTGAAAAAAATCGCCTGATTGAAATCAGTCCGCAAAAGGGCGATAAGCTGGACCCAATGAAGCACCAGGCTATTTCCATGGAGCCAGCCGAACAGGAAGCCAATACTATCGTCACCGTATTGCAAAAAGGATATTCCATTGCCGACCGCCTGCTGCGTCCGGCCCTGGTGACCGTTGCACAGGGTAAATGATAGAAAAATGATGCAAAACTGGGCGAAAACCGCTTGAAAAGCGTGGTTTTTGCCCTATATCTGGATCATTGAAGCTTTCGGGCTTGTTTATTTAGTTTAAAAAACCACTTAAAAATTGAAGAATTAAAAGGAACTATCATGGGAAAAATGATCGGTATTGATTTGGGTACAACCAACTCCTGCGTCGCAGTCATGGAGGGTGGTCAACCTAAAGTAATCGAAAATGCGGAAGGCGCGCGTACTACCCCTTCCATCATCGCTTATCAGGAAGATGGCGAAATTCTGGTTGGCGCATCTGCCAAACGCCAGGCGGTAACCAATCCAAAGAATACGCTGTACGCGGTAAAACGCCTGATCGGCCGCAAGTTTGAAGAAAAAGAAGTACAAAAAGATATTTCCATGATGCCTTACAGCATCAGCAAAGCCGACAACGGCGATGCATGGATCAGCGTGCGCGACAAGAAATTGGCGCCGCCACAGATTTCCGCAGAAGTGCTGCGCAAAATGAAAAAAACCGCTGAAGACTACCTCGGCGAAGAAGTGACTGAAGCAGTCATCACCGTTCCTGCCTACTTCAACGATGCGCAACGCCAGGCGACCAAAGACGCCGGCCGTATCGCGGGCCTGGACGTAAAACGCATCATCAATGAACCGACAGCGGCAGCGCTGGCATTTGGCCTGGACAAAGCAGAAAAAGGCGACCGCAAGATTGCCGTATATGACTTGGGCGGCGGTACTTTTGACGTTTCCATCATTGAAATCGCTGACGTAGACGGCGAAAAGCAGTTTGAAGTGCTGTCCACCAACGGCGATACTTTCCTGGGCGGTGAAGATTTTGACCAGCGCATCATCGACTACATCATTGATGAATTCAAAAAGATCAACGGCCTGGATCTGTCCAAAGACCCTATCGCTCTGCAGCGTATCAAGGCGTCTGCTGAACGCGCGAAAATTGAATTGTCCAGCACGCAGCAGACAGAGATCAATGAGCCGTACATCGCAATGGCCAATGGCGCACCTGTCCACTTGAACCTGAAAATCACCCGCGCCAAGCTGGAAGCGCTGGTAGAAGAACTGATCAAGAAAACGATAGAACCTTGCCGCACTGCGATCAAGGACGCCGGCGTCAAAGTGACCGACATCGATGACATCATCCTGGTCGGCGGTATGACCCGTATGCCTAAAGTGCAGGAACTGGTCAAAGAATTCTTCGGCAAGGATCCACGTAAAGACGTGAATCCGGATGAAGCGGTTGCCGTTGGTGCAGCGATCCAGGGTTCGGTATTGTCCGGCGAACGCAAGGACTTGCTGCTGCTGGACGTGACTCCTCTGTCCCTGGGTATTGAAACCCTGGGCGGCGTCATGACCAAGATGATCCAGAAAAACACGACGATCCCGACCAAGTTCAGCCAGGTTTTCTCCACTGCGGATGACAACCAGCCTGCGGTAACCATCAAGGTTTACCAGGGCGAGCGTGAAATCGCTGCCGGCAATAAAGGCCTGGGCGAATTCAACCTGGAAGGCATCCCGCCGGCATCGCGCGGCACGCCGCAGATTGAAGTGACTTTTGATATTGACGCCAATGGCATTCTGCATGTCGGCGCCAAGGACAAAGCCACCGGCAAGGAAAACAAGATCACGATCAAGGCCAACTCCGGCTTGACCGAAGATGAAATCCAAAAAATGGTGAAAGACGCTGAACTGAACGCGGAAGAAGACAAAAAGGTCAAGGAACTGGCCGAGTCCCGCAATCAGGGCGACGCGCTGACACACTCGACCCGCAAAGCGTTGGCTGAGCATGGCGACAAGCTGGACGCAGGTGAAAAAGAGAAGATCGAAGCAGCGATCAAGGACCTGGAAGATTCTCTGAAAAACGGCGACAAGGTAGATATCGACACCAAACTGGCGGCGTTGTCCACGGCATCGCAGAAGCTGGGCGAAAAAGTCTATGCTGACATGCAGGCGCAGCAGGCCGCTGGCCAGGCTGGCGGAGCTGGTGGGGCTGGTGCGTCAGGCGCATCGGAATCCAAACCCAAGGATGACGATGTAGTAGATGCAGATTTCAAAGAAGTCAAAGATAAATAAACGATAGTCCGGCGGCAGAGCCAGCTTGCTGCTTGCTCTCCGCCAAGACTCGCCGGGTAGGTCGCTCGTTCTTACGACGCCCTGCTCGGCGTTTTTGCTTATAAAAAACAAGGTGTAATCGAGATGGCGAAGCGTGATTTTTACGAGATTCTGGGCGTCGGCAAAAACGCCACGGATGAAGAAATCAAAAAGGCTTATCGCAAGCTGGCAATGAAATACCATCCGGACCGCAATCCGGACAGCAAAGGTGCGGAAGAAAAATTCAAGGAAGCCAAAGAGGCTTACGAGATGCTGTCCGACACCAAGAAACGTGAAGCTTACGACCGTTACGGCCATGCCGGCGTCGATCCCAACATGGGCGGCGGCGGTGGGGGCGGCGCGGGTGGTTTTGCCGATGCGTTCGGCGATATCTTCGGCGATATCTTTGGCGGCGGCCGTAACCGTGGCGGCGGCCCGCAGGTGTACCGTGGCGCCGACCTGCGCTACAACCTCGAAATCTCGCTGGAGCAGGCAGCCAACGGTTTTGATACGACGATACGCGTTCCTTCGTATGACGAATGCGAAACCTGCCATGGCTCCGGCGCCAAGCCGGGCACGTCGCCGGTTACCTGTACCACTTGTGCCGGCCACGGCCAGGTGCGCATGCAGCAGGGCCTGTTCAGTATCCAGCAGACCTGCCCGAAATGCCATGGCACCGGCAAGATCATTCCGGAACCTTGCCCGACCTGTTCTGGCATGGGCCGTATTAAACGCAACAAGACGCTGGAAGTGAAGATTCCAGCCGGTATCGATGATGGCATGCGCATACGTTCGTCCGGTAACGGCGAACCCGGCGTCAACGGCGGTCCTCCGGGTGACCTGTATGTGGAAATTCACATACAGCAGCATCCTGTATTCCAGCGCGACGGTGACGACCTGCATTGCGAAATACCTATCTCTTTTGTCAAGGCAGCATTGGGCGGCGAGATAGAAGTGCCTACGCTGAGCGGCAAGGCATCGTTTACCGTGCCGGAAGGCACGCAGACCGGCAAGACCTTCCGTTTGCGCAGCAAAGGCGTCAAGGGCGTGCGCTCCGGTTATGCGGGCGATCTGTTCTGCCACGTGGTCATCGAAACGCCGGTCAAACTGACCGACAAGCAAAAAGACCTGCTGCGCGATTTCGAGAGGCTGACGGTGGAGGGCGGCTCCAAGCATAATCCACAGAGCAAGACCTGGATGGACAAAGTCAAAAAGTTCTTCGAATAGGCCAATTGGACTTCCTGGCACAACCCGCCCGCAGCGATGCCGGCGGGTTTTTTTTTTGCGGGTACTCATGTGTTTTAGATATCGCTGAGCGGTATAAGCTTGCTGACGGGCATAAGTTCCAAAAAGCAACGGCATCGGGGCGGAGTTCTGCTAGCATGGTGAGATACGGCAATCTCATTTTAAGGTTCTACTTTGTCTGACTCCGGACTATTCCGCGCTTTCTTTACCAGTCCCAAAATAGGGGCCGTAGGTTCTGCGATGCTGGTATTGCTGGCGGTATGGATGCTGGATAGAAATGAACAGCAGCTGAATACGCAAAAGCAGCGTGTGGAAGTGATAGAAAAGCTGTCGATGCTGCAAGCCAAGCTGGGCAGCGGCCTGAATTCCACGATTTCCGCCGCCCGTGTGCTGGCAGTGACGTTTGCCACGCACCCAGACATCAGTCAGGATGAATTTACCCGTCTGGCCGCCGAGGCCGGCGCCTCCAATTCCAGCATCAGGAATGTCGCGCTGATACGGGGTACCAGAGTTGAATACGTTTATCCACCGAAGGGCAATGAAAGGGTTATCGGCGTCGATTATCATGATCTGCCACAGCAATGGCCTGTTTACCAGCGCATGATGCAGGAAAAGACCATCCAGGTTGCCGGACCGCTGACGCTGATCCAGGGCGGCACGGGTCTGGTAGTGCGCATTCCGGTCTACACGCAGGCAAGGCAGGACGAGCCGTATCTTGAAAAAAACACTAGCGGCGCCTTTCTCGGTTCCATCGGCATGGTTGTCGACTATAAAAGCCTGCTGGCAGACGCCGGCCTGCCGCAGTTGCAGCAGCAGATTAGCGTGGCGATACGCCGTCATGATGTCAAAAGCGGGCGGGGAGATGTGTTCCTGGGCGACCCGGCTACGTTTGCTGCTGAAGCCATTACACAACAGATTACTTTTCCCGGCAGCGCGTGGGAGATGGCCGCTGAGCCTGTGGGCGGCTGGCAGACTGCATCACGCGGCAGCAGGGCAATCGAGGTGCTGGGCGGCATCCTGAGCCTCGTCATGGCCACGCTGAGCTATCAATGGCTGCTGCGCAGCCGCCTGCGCGAGGAAAACGAAAAAAAGCTGATTAACAGCGAAGCCCTTTTGCGGCTGCGCAACGACGCGCTGAGCGCAACATCGCAAGGCGTCATCATCACCGCGGCCGACGGCAGAATTACCTATGCCAACCAGGCGGCGTCCTATCTGGCTGGCCTGCCGCAGCATTACCTGCTGGGCGTCAACCTCGCGGAACTGTACGGCGACAAGGTCGGTGCCTTCATTCACGAAGATGCGAGCGCCCAGGCCAAAACGCTGCAGCATGAAATCAGCCGTGAAACCCAGGATGGAAGGATGATCTGGCTGGAGCTGTCGGTCAATCTCGTCAAAGACGAACAGGGCACATTCAGCCAGTACGTCTGCGTGCTGCGCGAGACCACGGGCAAAAAGCTGGTGGAGCAGGAGTTGAAGATTGCCGCGATGGCCTTTGAAACACAGGAAGGCATCATGATTACCGACACCGCCAATATCATCGTTCGCGTGAACCGGGCTTTCACGGCAATTACCGGCTATGAAGCGGAAGAGGCAATCGGCCAGCCGGTGTCGCTGCTCAGGTCGGGCCGGCACGAGCAGGTGTTTTATCAGGAAATGTGGCAATCCATTGCCGAGCACCGCTATTGGTCCGGTGAACTGTGGAACCGCCGCAAGAATGGCGAAGTGTATCCCGAAAGGCTGGTCATCTCCGCCGTCCTTGCCGATGACGGCAGCATCTGCAATTACGTCGGCTCCTTCACCGACATTACCGAATACAAGATATCGGAAGACAAAATCCACCAGCTGGCGTTTTTCGATCCGCTGACCGACCTGCCCAACCGCCGCCTGTTGATAGACCGGCTGGGGCGGGCGCTGGCGTCCACCATCAGGCACAAGCGGCACGGCGCCATCCTGATGATAGACCTGGATAACTTCAAGACTCTCAACGACACCCGCGGCCACAATGTCGGTGACCAGCTGCTGATAGAAACCGGCCACCGCATCAAGGCCTGTATCCGCGCCGAAGATACTGTGTCGCGCACTGGCGGCGATGAATTTGTCGTCGTGCTGGAAGAATTGCATCAGGATGCGGGCCAGGCCGCGGCGCAAGCCGAAAGCGCCGCAGAGAAAATTCGCCAGGTGCTGAATCAGTCCATCGTACTGGATCATATCGATTACGAGAGTTCGGGCAGCATAGGCATCACGCTGTTCAGCGAGGAGCCGGTCGGCATAGACGAGTTGCTGAAACGCGCGGATATGGCGATGTACCAGGCCAAGGCGTTGGGCAGGAACAGCCTGCGGTTTTTTGATCCCAGCATGCAGGCCGCACTGGAAACCCGCACTGCGCTGGAGACCGATTTGCGCCACGCGATCGTTGCCGGCGAATTCGTGCTGCACTACCAGCTACAGGTCAGCGCGCTTGGCGATCCTATCGGTGCTGAAGTCCTGCTGCGCTGGAATCATCCTGTGAAGGGGCTCGTGTCGCCGCTGGATTTCATTCCGCTGGCAGAAGAAACCGGGCTGATCCTGCCGATAGGTTTGTGGGTACTGGAGTCGGCCTGCGTGCAGATCAAAAAATGGGAAAAGATCGCAGATAAGGCCGGCCTGCAACTGGCCGTCAATGTCAGCGCCAAGCAGTTCCGGCAGCCTTCGTTTGTTGAGGACATCAAGAACATCCTGCGGCGTACCGGCGCCAATCCGGTATTGCTGAAGCTGGAACTGACGGAAAGCGTCGTGCTGGATGAAGTGGATACAGTCATCCAGAAAATGCATGCGCTCAAGGAAATCGGCGTATGCTTCTCGCTGGACGATTTTGGCACTGGGTATTCGTCGCTGTCGTATTTGCAGCGCCTGCCGCTGAATCAGCTGAAGATAGACCGTTCTTTTGTGCATAACCTGCCGCAGGACAAAAATAATGCGACCATCGTGCGCACCATCATCAACCTGGGAGAAAGCCTGGGCCTGAATGTGATTGCCGAGGGAGTCGAGACACCGGAGCAAAGGGATTTCCTGCTACGCTCCGGCTGCCAGGCCTATCAGGGATATTTTTTCTGCAAGCCGATATCGATCGCCGCATTCGAAGAGATGCTCGATACCTGATATACATTTTGTTGCCCATGCCGCCCGGATTTTCTATAAGCTTGGTTGTAGCCGTTGTTAATGCCGTATAAATCGGCTAAATAAAAAATTAGAGTCTTGCAAAAAGACGCCAAAGACATACTGGAGATGACATGAACTGGATTACCGCAAAACGAGCTCTGCTGGCGACGGCTATCGCCGGCAGCACGGTGCTGGCAGTGATTTTGCCGCAGGCTGCCCTGGCAGCTGCAATGGAAGTGGCAGGCGTCAAACTGGACGACACGGCCCACGTTGCCAATACCGAGCTGAAGCTGAATGGCGCCGGCATACGCTACAAGGCAATTTTCAAGGTCTATGTAGCGGCCTTATATTTGCCGGCTAAAAAATCGACCGTACCGGATGTGCTGGCGTCGCAGGGCCCACGCCGTGTCACCATTGTCATGCTGCGCGACCTGAGTAATGAAGAGTTCGGACGCGGCTTCATGTCCGGTATCCAGCAAAATACCGAGAAATCCGAAAAAATGAAGCTGACCGGCCAGTTCCTGCGTTTCGGCGAACTGTTTGCTTCTGTGCCCGAACTGAAAAAGGGCGACGTCATGGTGCTGGACTGGATACCCACGGTAGGCAGTGTCGTATCGCTGAACGGCAAAAGGATGGGAGAGCCTTATCCCGATATCGCCTTCAACAATGCGCTGCTGCGCATCTGGCTCGGTGAAAGCCCGGTGGACAAGTCGCTCAAAAAAGCAATGCTGGGCGAAACCGAGGAAAGAAGCAATTTCCGGTAAGACTTGCAGCAGCGGTGGCCTCCACCGCAAATGGATAACAGATACGGGCACGGCTCACATGAGGCGTGGCCAGCATTTGTCATTTTTATGACAAAAATATAATAAAAAAAAGATAGGCAGCATCGACGCTGCGGAACGTATAAAATCTGGGCTGTCGAAACACTAGGACAGATTCATGACAGTTGCAAGCAAACCAAATCTTACACCCGAGCAATTATTCGAAAATAACAGGAAATGGGCCGAAGGAATTCGCGCCAAGGACGCCGATTTTTTTAAAAAACTGGCGGCCCAGCAAAACCCCGAATATCTGTGGATAGGCTGTTCCGACAGCCGCGTCCCTGCCAATGAACTGCTGGGCATGCTACCCGGCGAACTTTTTGTCCATCGCAATATCGCCAACGTCGTTGTGCACTCCGACCTGAACTGCCTGTCGGTGCTGCAATTCGCGATTGACGTGCTGGGCGTCAAGCATGTGATCATCTGTGGCCACTACGGCTGCTCCGGCGTGCATGCCGCGCTGACAGGCCGCCGCGTTGGCCTTGCTGACAACTGGCTGCGCCACGTGCAGGACGTGCACCAGAAGCACGAACGTTATCTGGGCGAAACGCTGACCAGCAAGGAAAGACAGGACAGGCTGTGCGAGCTGAACGTCATCGAACAGGTCGTCAATCTGTGCCGTACCACGATCGTACAGGATGCATGGGAACGCGGCCAGCAATTGACGATACACGGCTGGGTATACGGTCTGCAGGATGGCTTGCTGAATGAAGTTGGGATGACGGTGGATTCACCGGACACGCTGGCAGCCAAGCTGGAAAGCAGCATGAGCCGCTATCAGGAGTAAGCGGCAGCCTTAGGTACCGTGTCAACGATCAGGTATCGCGCATAAAATAACGGCGCCCTTGACGGGGCGCCGTTATTTTATCTGTTGCCCTCTGCGGTACTAATTAAAAGCAATGCTCCGGCGCGGGGAAGCTGACCTCCTTGACTGCCGCCACATAGGCCTTGACTGCCGCATCAATGCTGGTCTGGCCGTCCATGAAATTCTTGACGAATTTTGCCTTGCGGCCTGGGAACACGCCCAGCAGATCATGGATGACCAATACCTGGCCAGAGCAATCCGGCCCTGCGCCTATGCCTATGGTCGGGATCGCCAGTAAACCTGTCACTTCCTTGCCCAGTGCGGCAGGTATCGCTTCCAGCACTAGCAATGATGCGCCTGCCGCTTGCAACGCCAGCGCATCGGACTTCAGTAGTTCCGCCGCCGCATCGGTCTTGCCCTGCACCTTATAGCCACCCATCTGGTGCACGGACTGCGGCGTCAGCCCCAGGTGCGCGCATACCGGGATTGCGCGTTCGGTCAGGAATTTCACCGTGGACGCCAGCCAGGCGCCGCCTTCCAACTTCACCATCTGCGCACCGGCCTGTATCAGCTGCACGGCGCTATGAAACGCCATCTCCGGCGTGCCATAGCTGCCAAAAGGCAGGTCGGCCAGCACCAGCGCGCTCTTGTTGCCGCGCGCCACGCTGGCGGTATGATAGGCAATGTCGGCAACGGTTACTGGCAGCGTTGAATTATGGCCCTGGCTGACCATGCCCAGCGAATCGCCTATCAGCAGCATCTCCACGCCGCAACGGTCCAGCAGTGCGGCAAAGCTGGCATCGTAACAGGTCAGCATCGTCAGCTTTTCGCCTTGCTGGTACTGGGCAAGCAATCCGGGGATGGTGACCGATTTACGGTCCTGCAAATATTCAGCCAAGGTATTTCTCCATGTTAAGAAAATAGTATGCTTATTATAGGTTTGTATCTGAAATCACGTATCCGAAGCCGGAGGCCCGAAGCCTGGAGCCCTAGTCCCGGAAGATAAAGTACACTGCGCCCAGCAGGCACAGTCCTGCCCATACATAATCCAGCTTGAAAGGCTGGCCCATATAGATCATCGCAAACGGCACGAACACCATCAGCGTCAGCGCTTCCTGCAAAATCTTCAGTTGCGCCAGGCTGTATTGCGTATAGCCGATGCGGTTGGCTGGCACCTGCAGCAGATATTCGAACAAGGCAATGCCCCAGCTGATCAGTGCGGCTACCCACCACGCCTTGGACGACAGATTTTTCAGATGGCCGTACCAGGCGACCGTCATGAAGACGTTGGACAATATCAGCAGGCCGGTAGTTTGCAGGATTACGGGGATTTGCATGGGTTTTCCGCTAAAAAAAGAGCAGACAAAGATCAGGCGAGTTTGCTGATGGCCTGGCTGGCGACCTGCGGCGCGAATTGGTGCGCGGCGCCCTTGCCGGGGATGGTGATGAAAGGATCAAGCTGCAGCAAGGGGATCAGCACAAACGCTCTTTCCGTCATGCGCGGGTGTGGCACGGTCAGCAGCGGCGTATCGATCTGCTGGCTGGCATACAGCAGCAGGTCCAGATCCAGCGTGCGTGGCGCATTGCGGTAGGGGCGCTCGCGGCCCGAGTCCAGTTCTATCTGCTGCAAGGCTGCCAGCAGATCCTGCGGTGGCAGGGATGTGCTGATCTGCGCAACAGCGTTGATATAGTCATCGCCGCCGGCATCAACAGGTGCGGTGCAGAACAGACTGGACTGCGCCGTCATGCTGGTGCCGGGCAGGCCGGCGAGCCTGGCAAGTGCGTTTTCTACCGACGCGCGTGCATCGCCGAGGTTGGCGCCTATGCCTATGTAAGCCGTGTGTTGGCGGGTCATGTGGGTATGCCTTTAATTGCCTTTACTTGCCTTCATTTGCCTTGGCTTGCATTGCATCTTGATGATTATTCCGCTGCACTGTCCGGCTTGTCGCCGGCATTGCGTGGGCTGCGGCGGCGAGGGCGGCGTTTTTTGGGCGCTGCGGATTCCTGCTTCGGTTTGACGGTCAGCAGATGTTCTCGTTCGTCGCCATCGCCATTGATGAAGTCCGTCCACCATTCGCCCAGCTCGGCATCAATCTCGCCGGACGCGCAGCGCAGCAGCAGGAAATCATAACCAGCGCGCATGCGCGGATGTTCCAGCAGCTTGTAGGGGGTCTTGCCGGCGCGTTTTTCAAAGCGCGGCTGCATTGCCCAGATATCGCGCATGTCCGAACCTATCTTGCGTTGTAGTGCCAACGCATCGGTCTGCGTATTGAGTACATCGTCTGCAGCCAGGTGCAGCGCCGGAATTGCAAATTCTCCAGCTGCTTTGTAAGCGTCCCATTTTTCCAGCACCTGGTGCCACAGCAGCGACGCAAACAGGAAACCCGGCGATACCGGCTTGCCCTGGCGTATACGTTCATCGGTATTGGCCAGCGCCAGCGTGACGAATTTTTCTCCCAGTGGCTGCTCCAGCACCACGTCCAGCAGCGGCATCAGGCCATGGTGTAAGCCTTCTTTGCGCAACTGCTGCAGGCAGGCCATTGCGTGGCCGCTCATCAGCAGTTTCAGCATTTCATCAAACACGCGCGCAGTCGGCACGTTGTTGATCAGCGGCGCCATGACGGCGATGGGGGCAGCGGTGGCGGGGTCTATCGTAAACTGCAGTTTGGCGGCAAAGCGCACCACGCGCAGCATGCGCACCGGATCTTCGCGGTAGCGTGCTTCCGGCACGCCAATGATGCGCAACGTCTTCTTGCGGATATCGGCGATGCCGTGATGGTAATCCAGCACCGTCTGAGTGGCCGGATCGTAGTACATGGCGTTGATCGTGAAATCGCGGCGCACCGCATCTTCATGTTGCTCGCCAAAGGTATTGTCGCGCAGCACGCGGCCATGTTCATCCTTGGGCGCGCCATCGGTTACGGTGCCGCGGAAGGTCGTCACTTCCAGCAGATCCTGGCCAAACATCACATGCACGATCTGGAAACGCTTGCCGATGATGAAGGCGCGCCGGAACAGGCGTTTGACCTGCTCAGGTGTGGCATTGGTGGCGATGTCGAAATCTTTGGGCTTGACGCCCAGAAGCAGGTCGCGCACCGCACCGCCGACGACAAAAGCCTTGAATCCTGCTTCCTGCAAGGTTTGTGTTACCCGGATGGCGTTGGATGACAGCAGGTTGGGGTTGATGCCATGCTCCTGCGCGCTGAGTACCGTCGGTTCGGTGGAATCGGCGGCGGCATCTGCCTTGCTTTTGACACCCAGCATTTTGCGGATAAACTTTTTAATCATTGCGCATTGAATAAGGTAAGGATGGGCCAGCCCTGCTGGGTGGCGTGTGCCATTAGTTTAGCATTCGGATTTGTTGCCACCGGGTGGGTGACGACGGATAGTAAAGGAATATCGTTTTGCGAGTCGCTGTAAAAGTGACTGCAACTGAAGTCTTCCAGTTTTTGGCCGCGTTTTCCCAGCCACTGGTGCAGGTGCACGACCTTGCCCTCTCCTGACGTCGGGATGCCCAGCAGTTTGCCGGTGAGGTTACCGTCTGCCGCCAGTTCAGGTTCGGCCGCAATCAGGTTGTCCACGCCCAGCGCCCTGGCGATGGGTTCGGTGACAAAGCGGTTGGTGGCGGTGATGATCGCCAGTACGTCGCCGTGATCCTGGTGGCGCTTGATCAGGTCCAGCGCCGCCGGCATCACGACCGGGTGGATTACATCATGCATGAACTGCTCGTGCCAGGCGTCCAGCTGCTTGCGCGGGAACTGGGCCAAAGTGCCCAGCGCAAATTCCAGGTATTCGACCGGGTCCAGCGTGCCGGCCTGGTATTGCGCAAAAAATTCGGCATTGCGCTTTTCAAAGGCAACGGCATCCACCGCGCCTATGCGGCTCAGGAACTGGCCCCATTCATAATCGGAATCGATGGGGATCAGCGTGTGGTCGAGGTCGAACAGGGCAATATTACTCATGGCGGCTAGGAAGTGTACGCTTCTTGTTGTAACAGAAAATCCCGCAGCAGCGGCAGCGTGATGGGGCGCTTGGTTTCCAGCGAAAACTGGTCCAGCGAAATCAGCATCTTGGTAAGTGAATTCATGTCGCGCTGGTAATGCGTAATCAAGTAGGGCAGCACGCCGGCAGAAATGCTCATGCTGCGCTGCTGCGCGGCCTTCTCCAGCGCATTGATCTTGTCTTCATCGGTCAGCCCGTGCACCTGGTAGATCAGGCCCCAGCCCAGCCGCGTACGCAAGTCTTCACGTACGCCCAATATCATTGGCGGATGGTTGCCGGCAGCGATCAGGAAGGCGCCGTTGGCGCGTGCTTCGTTGAATAGGTTGAACGCGTCGATCTGCGCGCGCGGCGACAGCTTTTCGCAATCATCCAGCAGATACATGCTGATTGCAGGCGTATAGGTAAAGGCTTCGCTGGGGGCGTCCGGCGTCAGGAAACGGGCGTCGCGGGCATCGCCGGTATCGGCCAGCGCCTGCAGCAGATGGGTTTTGCCGGCACCCGGCTTGCCCCACAGATAAACGAAACGCTCGCCGTACAGACTGGGCGTGCGTGTAGAAAACAGGCTGAGCAACTGCGCCAGTTCGGCGTTCTGTCCAACAACGAAGGTTTCAAGGGACTGCGGCTTTTCCGCGTCCAGATCCAGCAATAATTGCCTCATGGCTGATGATAAAAACTACTATTAAAATAATGTGAGCGTAGATGCTTGACCGCAACTGAAATAATGGCAGACGCCGGCAGCGCCACCAGGATGCCGATGAACCCAAACAGCTGGCCAAACGCCAGCAAAGCAAAGATAACCGTCAGCGGATGCAGGCCTATGCGCTCTCCGACCAGCCTTGGCGTCAGGAAAAAGGATTCGATGACCTGGCCCAGCCCGTAAATAATGGCGACCGACACCAGTCCGCTCAGGTTGTTAAACTGCAGCACCGCGCCGATCAGCGCCAGCGCCAGACCCAGGCCGTAGCCCAGGTAGGGGATAAACACCAGCAGCCCGGTGATAATGCCTACCGGCAAGGCCAGATCAAAACGTGCAATGGCCAGGGCGGCCGAATAATACACCGCCAGCACCAGCATCACCATGATCTGTCCACGCAGATATTGCGCCAGGATGCTGTCCACTTCCAGCAGCGAATCCCGCGTGCCACGCGCCCAGCGCCGCGGCACACAGTTTTCCAGTCTGGCCATCATAGAATGCCAGTCCATCAGCAGGTAAAACAGCACGACGGGGATCAACAGTAGGTTGGCCAGCAGGCCCATGACTGCCGTGCCGCCCACGCGTACTGAAGACAATACGGCGCGGCCTATGACGTCGCCGCTGTCCTTCAGCTGTTCGGCCAGCATAGCCTTGACGCCGGCGCTATCCAGTTGCACCGAAATGCCAAGATCCTGCAGCCTTGGGCTCAGCACCGCATTCATTTTGTCCAGAAAGCGGGGAATCTGCTCCTGCAATTGCGGAACCTGTTTCTGCAATACAGGCGTTACGATCAGCACCAGCGCCAGCGCCGCTGAAATCAGCACGATGATGACCAGCGTCGCCGCCAATGCACGCGGCAGGGAAAACCTGCCCAGTTTCCATGCGCACAAGCGGTCCACCCAGGGATTCAGGATATATGCCAGGATGGCCGCAACCGCAAACGGCATCAGCACCGGCCCCAGCAAGCTGAGCAACAGCAGAAATGCGATGGCGACACTCAGCCACAAAGCAGTCTGTTTTTGTTCGGTTGTGAAGGAAAATGCCATCGTTGTCGATTTGTTATGAATGGTTGCTCGCGGCCTTAAAACTGCTGTTTCCCCAAAAAGCGGGTATTTGCCGAGTCGATTTGTTAAAATAGCGGTTTCGCAGAGGCTTTTTCCGCAATTCTCCTATTTTACCGCCTCTACTGCATCTAATCTCGTTTCTATTGCCTAATATCATGAGCTCAACTAATAATGTTTCCCTTTCTTATCGCGATGCCGGTGTCGACATGGTCGCCGGCGATGCTCTGGTAGAGGCAATCAAGCCGTATGCCAAGCGCACCATGCGTGAAGGCGTCATGGCGGGAATCGGCGGCTTTGGCGCCATGTTTGAAATCGGCAAGAAATACAAGGAACCGGTACTGGTATCTGGCACTGACGGTGTCGGCACCAAGCTGAAACTGGCCTTCCATCTGAATCGCCATGATACGGTCGGCATAGACCTGGTGGCGATGAGCGTCAACGATATCTTGGTGCAGGGTGCTGAGCCGCTGTTCTTCCTCGACTATTTTGCCTGCGGCAAGCTGGATGTTCCTTCCGCGACCGACGTCATCAAGGGTATCGCCTTTGGTTGCGAACAGGCAGGCTGCGCGCTGATCGGCGGCGAAACGGCGGAAATGCCGTCGATGTATCCGGACGGCGAATACGACCTGGCAGGTTTTGCCGTCGGCGCGGTGGAAAAATCCAAAATCATCGACGGCAGCAAGATCATGCCGGGCGACGTCATCCTGGGCCTGGCTTCTTCAGGCATCCACTCCAACGGTTTCTCGCTGGTGCGCAAGATTATTGAAGTGTCCAAGCCAGACCTGAACAGCGATTTCCATGGCCGCACCCTGGCTGACGCGTTGATGGCGCCGACCCGCATCTACGTCAAGCCTTTGCTGGCGCTGATGGACAGCATCGAAGTCAAGGGCATGGCGCACATCACCGGCGGTGGCCTGGTGGAAAACGTACCGCGCGTGCTGGGCGACAAACTGACAGCCGTACTGCATAAAGATGCGTGGGTGATGCCGCCTCTGTTCACATGGCTGCAACAGCATGGCGGCGTGGCCGACGCAGAGATGCACCGCGTATTCAACTGCGGTATCGGCATGGTCGTCATCGTTTCCAAGGAAAATGCAGATGCTGCGCTGGCACAACTGGCGGCAGCAGGCGAGACAGTGACACGCATCGGTGAAATCCGCGCACGCGAAGGCGACGAAGCGCAGACCATCGTTGTATAAAGCGACACCGGCATCCGGCAAAAAAGCGCACCTCGGTGCGCTTTTTTCATGGGCGAACGATTGCCGCTACCGTTGCGCCTGCTTACGGATTACCGCGCTTCAGGATACGGTTATTACGCCATGGATAGCGGTCAAGCTCCGCAGGCAGCCTGGTGCTTTGCGCCAGTTGCGACTGGTTGAAGCCTGCAGCAGGACAGCTGGAGGTTTGACTGTAACTGAGTGCCGTTGACAGCAGCCGCTCGTTACTGTTGCCCAGCGCATGTTCAAGGTCGTCCGCCGCGCTGCAAATCGGCGTGAAGCCGTTGGTATAGCCGCCGGTGCCGGCAGCATTGACGCCATCGAACTGGATCGCAAAATACGAGGTATCGCAATTATCCTGCTGGATAAAACCATAGGGTTTACCGCAGGTAGTGCCGCCTATGGAAATCACTTGCATGAAAGGCGACAGGCTGTTGATGATCGATTCCGTCGCCGAGCAGCTGCTGCCCGTAGTCAGTACAAAGACTCGGGGCAGGTTCAGCTGTGGCAGGCTGACCAGCTGCGTGCTCTGGTTGGCAAAATACATGCGGTAGGCGGAGTCATTGGTTTTTTCCGGATGCTTGTCATTGAAACGCAGTTGCTCGAATAACTGGTTCTGCACCTTGGCGCCGCCTATCATTGCCGCCACTTCATTGGCGATATACAGATAGCCGCCACCGTTATAGCGCACGTCCAGCACCAGGTCATCAATGCCGGCAGCCGCAAAATTCTGGAATGCTGCGACCAGTGGCATTTCCGCTGTTGCTACATGGTCGGTGAAGGCGAGGTAAGCTATTTTTTTATTGCCGGCGGCGATGATGGAGTTGTTCAGCACCGGGGTCTTGACGACCGATACTGCCGCCATTTGCACGGTGCGGCTGCCGCCCGCGCCTTCATCTACGATATCAAAGGAGTGTATTGCGCCCGCAGTGGATGGATACAGTGCCTCGGTTTTCACGGTACTGCTGAGCTGTCTTATGGGCGTGCCGTCTATGCCGGTAATCTGCGCACCGCGCGCGATGTGCTGCTGGTCTGCCGGAGAGCCGGGTTCTACATATGCAACACGCAATTTTCCGCTCTGGTTCACCAGGCTTGCGCCATATCCTATGTCGAGCCCGGATTGAAAGAAATCATTGATGTCGCCAGTCGGCGAGGTAAAACTGAAGCGGTCCCGATTCTTGACCAGCAGCGCATCAAAATAAGATTCGGGTGAAGAATAATTGGCGACCGGCACATCGACAATTTCGTTGTACCACAGATAAATGTCATTCAGGTAAGAGCGTATCCATGCCTTCTCCCCGTCCAGCGTGCAGATGTTGGCAAGTTGCGCCGGTGGTGCAAGCAAGGCATTGGCGCCGTTGCTATTGTCGACCGGGAGAGTGTTTGCTGCAGAATTTCCACCACTGCCTCCGCATGCCGCGAGTGTCAGCGTAAGCAATGCGGGCGGCAACGTCACTAAAAAAGATCTTACAAATTTGTTCATTCCAGCAGACTCAAGAGAAAATAACGATGCCGAAGCTGTAGGGTGCCATGTGATAATATTTTAGACTGTTCGGCAGTTAACTTTAAAGTGAAGAATGGCCACCAAAAGATGCGCATGGGCGAACCCCGCCAACCCCCTTTATCTAGCCTACCACGACAATGAATGGGGCGTGCCCTGCCATGACGAAAACCGGCTGTTTGAAATGCTGAACCTGGAGGGCGCTCAAGCAGGATTAAGCTGGGAAACTATCCTGAACAAGCGAGACAGCTATCGCCTGGCCTTTGATTGCTGGGATGCAAAAAAGATAGCAAACTACGATGCAGACAAAGTGGCAGAACTGCTCGTCAATCCCGGCATCGTCAGGAACCGTCTGAAGGTGGCCGCCGCTATCACCAACGCTCAGGCTTACCTGCGCCTGTGCGAAGAAATCGGCGGGCTGGATGCCTACCTGTGGGCGTATGTGAAAGGCAAGCCCATCAAGAACAACGGAGAGCGCATCATCAAGACCGAATTGTCGGATGCGATCTCCAAGGATTTGCTGAAGCGTGGATTCAAGTTTGTCGGTTCGACCATTGTCTATGCGTACATGCAGGGCATAGGCATGGTGCAGGACCATGCGGCGGATTGTAGCTGGCACAAAAAATAGATCTTGCCGTAAAAAAAGGCACTCTGCTCGAGTGCCTTTTTTTTGCGCCTGCCGAAAACATTCAGCGAGCTTGACTGCTTATTGAAGCGCTATTGCTGTGTACTTATTGTTGTTTACTGCCGAACTGCTGCGCCAGCGATTGCAGCTTAGACGGCTGGTTTCCCGCCGATTTGTCGAGATGCGACGGCACCTGTACCCGCACTGGTTTGCTGTGCATGTTGGTGGACGACAGCACATTGGCGGTGGCGTCCGGCGCGGCATCCCAGACCGGATCATCTATGCCTTCAAACACGGCTTTCAGTTGATGACCCCAAGCATTGCGTATCATCTGGAAATACTGGTTTTTTTCGTCAATTGTGACAAAGCGATTCACCGCCAGGCTATCTGTTTCATAGACAAGCAGATCCAGTGGCAAGCCTACCGACACGTTGGAGCGTAAAGTGGAGTCCATCGAGATCAGCGCGCATTTGGCGGCTTCGTCGAGGCTGGTTGCAGGGGTGACCACGCGGTCTATGATGGGTTTGCCGTATTTTGCTTCGCCAATCTGGAAATACGTGCTTTCGTTATGCGATTCGATGAAGTTACCGGCCGCATAGATCTGGAACAGCCGGCAGCGTTCGCCCTTGATCTGTCCGCCGAAGATGATGCTGACATTGAAATCGATGCCGAATTCGGTCAGTGCTTCGGCATCGCGCTTGTGCACGGTGCGCACGGCTTCGCCGAGCATGCGCGCGGCTTCGGACATGCTGGTAGCGGTCCAGATGCTCTGGCCGTCTTCACTGACATGTTCAGCTACCAGCTGGCGTATCGATTGCGAGATGGACAGGTTACCTGCCGTCATCAGCACCATCATGCGGTCGCCAGGGTTTTCAAACACGCTCATTTTGCGGAAGGTGCCGACCTGGTCCACGCCTGCGTTGGTGCGTGAATCGGATAAGAAGACCAAGCCTGCATCGAGGCGCATGCCTACACAATATGTCATGTTTGCAACAGCTTTTTGATTAAAACCATTATTTTACACTTGAGCCGGGGAAATAAAGCGTTCGCTGATTTCCCTAGCGGCCATGCAGCCTCATTTATTCACTGTTCGTGACAGTCTTATTCCCACTTAATGACTGTTTTATTATCTGCTTTATTATTTTATTCCTGTTGCAGCGGTACTACTTCAACGTTGACCGTTAATATTTCGTCACCGCCGCCGCGCCGGACTCCGCGGATAGGCGCGGCGGAATCATAATCCCTGCCTATGGCCAGGCGGCAGTAGGCGTCGGTCATCAGCCTTGCATGCGTGACATCGATGCTGACCCAGCCGGTAAAGTCCGCCTCGCTGATCCACGCATCGACCCAGGCGTGGCTTTCCGCATGGCCGGTGGATTCTGGATCGATGTAACCGGACACATAGCGCGCCGGCACGCCGTGCGCATGGCAGCAGGCCAGGAACAGGTGCGCGTGATCCTGGCACACGCCTCTTCCCAATTGCAGGGCATCCGTGGCCGTTGTGGTGACGATGGTTGCACCAGTTTGGTAACTGACTGCACCGCAAATGCACTCGGCCAGCGCCAGCAGATGCTGCGTGTGCACCGCCTCGCCGGACACCGGCAGGCTGCTGCCGGCAAAAGCCAGCACCATCGGTGTTGCTTCAGTAAGACGGGTGGCAACGGTAAAAATAAGCGGCGACTGTGGATTTTCATCCACCAGGCGGCCACGGGCCGGACTGGTGGTTTCCACCACGCCCTGGGCCACAATGGCAACCTGTTGATGCGGGCCCGTGATGGTCAGCGTGTGGCACAGGTTGCCGTAGGCATCGGTGTACGCATGCATCTGGCCTGTCGTATTGATTTGCCACGACACGACCTGCTGCTGCGTTTCCAGCCGTGGCGTCAGGTGCAGCTGCTGTATCGTATACGCCAGCGGCGCGCTATAACGGTAGATAGTCTCATGGCGGATGGAGAGGCGCATGGGGTATCCGGCCTATGCCGCAAGAGGAACCAGGAAGTCGCGGCTGATGCGGTTCCCCAGTTCATTGATGCGCTCCAGGAACTCCGTCAGCGTATCGTGCAGGCCGGCCTTGAGGATTTCTTCGATGCGGCCGAATTCCAGTTCGGCATGCAGCTTGCCCGCTACGCGTTCGGTTTCGGCGGAAACGTCGTTGCGCACTTCTTTCAGGTTATTGACGACTTCATCCATGCAAGCCAGTAGCGAACGCGGCATGTCGCCACGCAGCATCAACAGTTCTGCCACCCGTTCCGGCGTGATCACGTCGCGGTACACCTTGCGGTAAATTTCAAAACCGGACACGGAGCGCAGCAGCGCTGCCCAGTAGTAAAAATCCCGCTGCGAAATTTCATTATTGTGCCGCTTGCCGGTGGCGCCGTGGAACTTCACGTCCAGGATACGCGCGGTATTGTCGGCACGCTCCAGAAAAGTGCCGAGGCGGATAAAGTGTACGGCTTCGTCCTTCAGCATGGTACCCAGGGTGACGCCGCGGGACAGGTGAGAGCGGTATTTGACCCATTCAAAAAACTGGCTGGGATCGCGTTCCAGCAAGCCGCTGTCGATGCGCTTGGACATGTCCAGCCATGTGGCGTTCTGGGTTTCCCATACTTCCGTCGTCAATGTGCCGCGTACTGCGCGCGCGTTCTCACGCGCACCGGTCAGGCAGGCGCAGATGGATGAAGGATTATCCGGATCGCGCACCATGAAATCGACGACGTCCTTGGCGCTAAGGGTGCCGTATTTGCGGTCGAAGGCGGTTTGCAGTTCCGAAATGCCCAGCATTGCCCGCCAGCCTTTTTCGGCATCTTCGGCGGATTGCGGCAGCATCGATGTTTGCACGTTGACGTCCAGCATGCGGGCGGTATTTTCGGCGCGCTCGGTATAGCGGGCCATCCAGAATAAATGATCGGCGGTGCGACTTAGCATTCTAACTCTCCAAAATCCAGGTATCTTTTGTGCCGCCGCCCTGCGACGAATTCACGACCAGCGAGCCCTCCTGCAGCGCGACCCGCGTCAGGCCTCCGGGCACCATGGAGACGGTTTTTCCGGACAGCACAAACGGGCGCAGGTCGATATGGCGCGGCGCGATGCCGCTGTCGACATAGGTAGGGCAGGATGATAGCGCCAGCGTAGGTTGTGCGATATAGCCGTCTGGCTTGGCCAGCAGCCGCTGGCGGAAATCCTCGATCTGCGCCTTCGTGGATGCGGGGCCGACCAGCATGCCGTAGCCGCCGGCGCCATGCACCTCTTTGACCACGAGGTCCGGCAGGTTGGCCAGCGTATAGGCCAGATCCTCCTTCTTGCGGCACTGGTAGGTGGGCACGTTGTTCAGTATCGGCTCTTCGCTCAGGTAGAACTTGATCATGTCCGGCACGAACGGATAGATTGACTTGTCATCCGCGACGCCTGTGCCGATGGCGTTGGCCAGCGTGACCCTGCCGGCACGGTACACCGACAGCAGGCCGGGTACGCCCAGCGAAGAATCGGGACGGAAAGCCAGCGGGTCCATGAAATCATCGTCGATGCGGCGGTAGATCACGTCGACCCGTTTTGGGCCGCGCGTGGTGCGCATGTACACAGCATTGTCGTTGACAAACAAGTCCTGGCCTTCCACCAGTTCCACACCCATCTGCTGGGCCAGGAACGCATGTTCGAAATACGCGGAGTTATACATGCCCGGCGTCATTACAACGATGACGGGATCGGTCACTCCCATAGGGGCGACCGAGCGCAGGTTGTCCAGCAGCATGTCGGGATAATGGTCAACCGGCGCAATCTTGTTGCGGGCGAACAGTTCGGGGAAAAGCCGCATCATCATCTTGCGGTCTTCCAGCATATAAGACACGCCGGAAGGGACTCGCAAATTATCTTCTAGCACATAAAACTCGCCGGCCCCTGCGCGCACGATATCAACGCCGGCAATATGCGCATAGATGTCGGATGCTACCGAGATGCCCTGCATTTCAGGCCGGTACTGGGCATTTTTGTAGATCTGTTCGGCGGGAATGATCTTGGCCTTGATGATGTTCTGGTCATGATAGATGTCATGGATGAACATATTCAGCGCCTGCACCCTTTGCACGAGACCGGCGCGCAGCGTAGTCCATTCTTCCGCATGGATGATGCGGGGGATGATGTCAAAAGGTATCAGGCGCTCAGTGCCTGCGTCATCGCCGTAGACGGCGAAGGTAATGCCGACGCGGCGGAACATCAGGTCTGCCTCCGCGCGTTTCCGGGCGATGGTATCAGCCGGTTGCCGTTTCAGCCAGGCGTCGAATTCGCGGTAGTGTTCGCGTATGGTGTCGGTGCTGCTTGCGGTATCACTACCATCGGCATGCATTTCATTAAAGAATTTTGCCATGATCCTGGTTAGTCCTGTTCAGCGTTAATTGTATTTTTGGTGTTCTTACGTCACTACATCATTACGTCAGAATAGCTATCAAGAAACGTGCCAGACTGCGGCAGAAGGCTTTTAATCTATTTTCTGGGGCTCTCTTAGTCCGGCTCCCGTATATAGTCGACCAGATCCAGCGTATGCAGGTCGGTCGCTGGCGTCAGCAGGCTGACGCCGACCAGCGCCGCCATGCCGGCTGGCACGCCGAACACGCCGGCCGAAATGGCGGCGATATGGAACCACTGATTGTTTATATTACCGCCAAATAGCGGATGTGTATGCAGCATGTAGTACACGCACACCACAAATCCGGTGACGATGCCGGCGATGGCGCCTTGCTGGTTGGCGCGTTTCCAGAATACGCCCATTACCAGGGCGGGGAACAGTGCCGATGCCGCGAGTGAAAATGCCGCGCCGACCAGCGACAATATATCAGCGGGCTTCAGCGAAGCCACATAAGCGGCTACCAGCGCCACTACCAATAGCAGCAGCTTGGAAATGGTCACGCGCTTTTGCGTGGATGCCTGTGGATCGACTATCTTGTAGTAGATGTCATGCGACAGCGAATTGGAAATGGTCAGCAGCAGGCCATCGGCGGTAGACAGCGCCGCCGCCAGGCCGCCGGCGGCGATCAGGCCTGAGATGACATAGGGCAAGCCCGCGATCTCGGGCGTTGCCAGCACGACGATGTCGCCGTCCAGTGCGATTTCGGCCAGTTGCACAATACCGTCATGGTTGATGTCGGTGATGGTGACCAGCGGATTGATCTTGTCCACGCTGCTCCAGTAAGTGACCCACGAAGGCAGTTTGGAAAAGTCGGTGCCCACCAGCGACGTGTAGATATCGTACTTCACCAGGATGGCCAGTGCCGGTATCGTCACATACAGCAGCATGATGAAGAACAGCGACCAGAATACCGAATCGCGGCTTTCCTTCACCGATGGCGGCGTGTAGTAGCGGATTAGAATGTGCGGCAACGCCGCAGTGCCCATCATCAGGCAAAACACCAGCGCCATGAAGTTATTGCGCTTGATATCCGAATCTTCCTTGTTCTTTGCCGCATAGGGCTGGAAATTGGATACCGGCGGCTCTGCCCGCGCCAGGTTGGCGCTTCGCGCTTCGCCCCAGCGTATTTCGGCTTCCTGTGGCGTTTTCGGATAATTTGCCAGCTCCCTGCCGACGGCCTTGATGTCGATTAGCGATGCGTTGCCGGATTTGAGGTCTTCCAGCTTGCGCTGCATTTCGTAGCGGCCTTCTTCCCAGGAGCCTGGCAGGTGCTGAATCTTGTCCAGGTAAGCATCGGCGCGTTGCTCAAAGATGGCGCGTACCTGCTGCTCTTTTGGATCATTGGCAAAGATTTTTTCTTTCAGGTTCAGTGCCGGCAGCGTTGTGCCGTAGGCAAACTGCGGCACCGGCAAATGCGTATGCTTGGCGGACAACCACGTGACCGGAATCATGTAGGCGACGATGATGATGATGTACTGCGCAACCTGGGTCCACGTTACTGCGCGCATGCCGCCCAAAAAGGAGCACACCAGGATGCTGGCCAGCCCCAGGAAAATGCCGACCGAAAAATCCACGCCGGTAAAACGCGATGTGATCAGGCCGACGCCGTAGATCTGCGCCACCACATACGTGAACGAGATGATGACGGTAGCGATGACGGCCAGTATGCGCACCGCATTGCTGCCGTGCTTGCCCGCATAACGCGTACCGAGGAAATCCGGGATGCTGTACTGGCCGAACTTGCGCAGGTAAGGCGCTATCAGCAGCGCCACCAGGCAAAAGCCGCCGGTCCAGCCGATGATGTAGGCTAGTCCATCAAAACCCGTCAGATAGATGCCGCCGGCCAGGCTCAGAAAACTGGCGGCAGACATCCAGTCGGCTGCCGTGGCCATGCCGTTGAAAACGGCGGGTACACGCCGCCCTGCGACATAGTATTCTGAAATGTCCGACGTGCGGCTCATCACGCCTATACCAGCGTAGATGACGATGGTGGCGAACATGAACAGGTAGCCTATCCACACGCGCGGCACGCCTTCCTTTTCCAGCACGGCGAGGCTGATCAGGAAAATAAAAAACAGGATGGTGTACCAAAAATAGTAGACCGTCAGCCGTCTGGTGAAACTTTTTTGCGCCATCAGGACCGGCCCTTTGCTGTTTTTTCAAAACGTCGCATCATCAGCGAATAAATCGCCAGTATTAATACGTAAAACAGGCTCAGGCCCTGGGCCGCCATGTAAAACGATAGCGACCAGCCGAAAAAATAAATCCCGGATAATTCACGCGCAAAAAACAGCATGCCAAAGGTCAGCACGAACCAGCTAGCCAGCAGCCACACGGTGAGTCGCCGGGTTTGCGGCCAATGCCGGAAGCCGGGAGGTACATGCGCCTGTTGATCAGTGTCGCTCATCAGCCGAAGTCTCCTATATAGGCAGAATGGGGATTCATGCTGAATGAAATGCGGAACAGGCAACCGGGAAACTTGGGGTCCTGGTTGCGCGAATTGTTCGCTATCTCTATGTTGGCATCGTGCTGCTGCGCGATCTCGCGCACGATGGCCAGGCCTAGTCCGCTGCCGGCGACATTGCTGCCGAGGATACGGTAAAAACGTTCAAACACGCGGCCGCGTTCGGACGGCGGTATGCCGGGCCCGTTGTCTTCCACTTCCAGCACGGCCAGCTGTTCATTGTCCACAACGCGTATCCTGACGGTGACGCTCAGGCCCTTGGGTGTGTAATGCAGCGCATTGTCGATCAGGTTGTTCAGCAGTTCGCGCAGCATCAGCGGATTGCCGGCGATCATCACTGGGTAGCCGGGCTGCTCGAAACCGAGATCGATATTGTAGGTGAACGACGTCTGTATCCAGTCCTGCACGGCGCTGCGGGCCAGCTCCGCCAGCTCTACCGGCACCAGTGGTTTTGTGGCGGGGGTCTGGTTTTCAGCGCGGGCTAGAGTCAGCAGCTGGTTGACGAGACGGGTTGCCGCTTCCGAGCTTTTGGACAGCTGTAGCAGCGAACGGTGGATTTCCGCCTGGTCGGTTTCGCGCAGTGCCAGTTCAGACTGCATGCGCATGCCGGCCAGCGGCGTTTTCATCTGATGTGCGGCATCCGCGATGAAACGCTTTTGTATTTCTATCGTTTGCGCCAGCCGCCCCAGCATGTCGTTCAGCGAGCGCACCAGCGGTGATATTTCTTCCGGCACCTGGCGCGAATCAATGGGGCTGAGGTCGTCCGGCCTACGCGCGCGTATGCGGTATTGCAGCTCGGCCAGCGGCGATAAGCCGCGTGACAATGCAAACCAGACCAGCGCGAGCGCTACCGGCAGGATAATGAACTGCGGCAGGATTACTCCCTTGATGATTTCATTGGCGAGCATGGTGCGTTTTTCCAGCGTCTCTGCAACCTGTACCAGCGCCAGATGCTGTTCGCGGTTGTTCTTGCCCAGGCCGGGGCCTATGCTGGCGCGGCTGTTCAAGTCGATATAGCTGTAGGCCACGCGGATTTCTATGCCGCGCAAGTTATCAGTGCGTAGTGATACTGATCCAGGCAGGGGCCGGTCTTCTTCGGTGGGCGACGGTAGTTCACGGTCGCCGTCTACCAATTCTCCCTTGCTGTCCCTGACCTGGAAGTATCTGCTGTCAAGGTCGTCTGCGCGCAAGATGTCGCGGGCAGGGCGGGTCAGCTGCGTGATGATCTTGCCGTCCGCTTCCTTCACTTGTTGGGCCAGGACTAGCACGTCGTCTTCCAGCGCGCGGTCAAACGGCTGGTTGGCGATCGATTTTGCAACCAGATAGGTGATGGCGATGCTCAGCGGCCATAGCAGCAGCAGCGGCGCCAGCATCCAGTCCAAAATTTCTCCGAACAGCGAACGCTGGATTTTCTCAGGCGGCTGGCTGTGGATTTTGCTGTCCGGTGCTGGCATCGGAGCGGGCTGTGCCACTGTCTCGTGCGCGCCGCTTTCCCGTGTCATGACTGCGGCGTATCGACGGCAGGCGGTGTTGCGGTCGCAGTGACAGCAGCGGATGAAACAGTGGCAGCAGGGGCAACAAAGAATTTTTCCAGGCAATAGCCGAGGCCGCGTACGGTAGCAATACGCACGCCGTCCACTTCAATCTTTTTGCGCAGCCTGTGCACATAGACTTCAATGGCGTTGTTGCTGACTTCCTCGCCCCATTCGCACAGATGGTCCACCAGTTGTTCCTTGGAGACCAGCCGTCCGGTACGTTGCAGCAGCACTTCCAGCAGGCCCAGTTCACGTGCCGACAAATCGAGCATCTGTTCGTGGATATAGGCGATGCGGCCAACCTGGTCATAGGTCAGCGGGCCGTGCTTGATGACGGTGGGGCCGCCGCCGGCGCCGCGGCGGGTAAGGGCGCGTACCCTCGCTTCCAGTTCTGATAAGGCAAATGGCTTGGCCATATAGTCGTCCGCGCCAAGATCCAGTCCCTTGACGCGCTGCTCAACCGAATCTGCCGCCGTCAGTATCAGCACCGGCAGGTGCGAGTTGCGCGCGCGCAGGCGGCGTAGCACTTCCAGCCCGTTCATCTTCGGCAGGCCCAGATCCAGGATCAGCAGGTCAAAATCCTGCGTGGACAGGGCGGAATCCGCCTCCTGGCCGTTATTGACACAATCGGTTGCATAGCCGGACTGCCGCAACGAGCGGGTCAGCCCGTCTGCAAGTACGCTATCGTCTTCCGCAAGCAAGATACGCATGATTTTAATTTTCTGTGCAAGCTGAGCTGATACAGCGCCGTCAGAGGGAAAAACGGGAGGGCGCCCAAGCTGTAACTAGTGTTGTCTCCAGGCTCAGTCTATTGGTTTTTGACATTGACAGCAAGTCAGTCAGATCATCATGCAGTGCTTAAATTCTAATACGCTTCTGGTAGGCCTTTTGTCGAAGTAATATAGCAGATTTTATTGTTAAATAATTACGAAGGAGAGGTGGATGTCTGGAGCATATTGGCATTTCCGGCTGGAACAGAGATTGGCTTGATCTGCTGCCGATAATTAGTGCCGCATCAAGCCCTGCCCATGTGAGCGGCCGATTCCGGTGTGCCCTGGATTTGTAGCGCCGTTTCGCACAACTGCGCGCGCAACCAGCTATGTGCGGGGTCCAGATCGTTGTGCGAATGCCAGATGATATCCACGCGCTGCAGACCGACAGGGTAGGGAAGTTCCCGGATTGCAAGCGGGTATCTGCCGGAAAACGCCTTTGCCAGTGGGCGGGGCACAATTGCCGTCAGCTCACTGTTCTCAAGCAGCGAAGGGATGGCGAGAAAATGCGGGATCGTCATCTGGGCGCGTATCTGTATATCCGCCTGCAGCAGCGCATGGTCAAGCGCCTGCCGGTCATACATCTCGGATTGCCGCGCGAGCCCCCTTTCCAGGATAAAACCGCTGACAGCGCCATCTTCTTCTCCGCCCAACGAAACCACCGCGAGCGGATAATTTGCCATGTCATTGATGGAGATGTCCGCCGTTGCGATAGGGTGCTCGTTCCAGCATATCAAAACCTCATCCTGCTGTATCAGCAACTGTGAGTGCAGGCGCTCTGGAATGCTGCTGAAGGTGCCGATGGCAATATCGATACGCCGCAGGTCTATCTGTTCGGCGAGATCTAGCCGTGTCGATGGCCGTATGACCAGGTCTATGCCGGGAGCGCACTGGGACAGCATGCGATTGAAGTGCGGCAGCAGGATTGCGGAAATATAATCGTTTGCAGCAAGCACAAAGGTCTTGCGTATACTTGCAGGCTGGAAAGGCGGAGCCGCGCGGGACAGGGCGCCATTCATGCTTTGCAGGGCTGCCCGCAGGGGAATACTGATTTCCATTGCAAAGTCGGTAGGCCGCATGCCGTTGCTGGTTCTGATAAACAAATCTTCGCCGACGCTCTCCCTCAAGCGAGACAGCGCATGGCTGACGGCAGACTGGCTTAAATGCAGCCGCTGGCTGGCCCGCAGCACGCTGCGCTCTTCCATTACCGCATCAAATATCCGCAGCAGATTAAGGTCCAGACGGTCGAAAGAAATCATCGCGGCTTCCCCTTTTCGGGGCCGGATGCCGCGCTCAATCTTTCTCCGGGAACCGGCATAGCGTTGGTAACTGCCAATTGATAGACGTTCATATCAAACCATATCCTGCAACAAGAGATGAATAGCAAGGCAGAAAGCTTACCGTATTTTATTCAATTTCCCTGCAGTAAGCGCAATTAAAAATCCTCGCAAAAAATAACGTAGGCGCCGCGTGGAAGCGAATTGAATTTCATGCATATCTGACTTGAAGAATGGTCGCTTTCCGTTTGAGAAATCCCGTGCGAACATCCATTCCAGAGTACAGAGAAGCAGACGCATTAGCTCGAGTTTACTGGCCGAGGAAAATCATGAATAAACGCGAAG
>JAYSKH010000037.1:0-1655 GCA_043726505.1 Undibacterium sp.
CACAGCCTGACGCGCTTCAAGAATATCCTGCTGAGCATCTACTTTTTTAACCTGGCGCGCAAGAAGCCGGGGCCGGTCAAACACCATCTGCTGAATGAAATTAAAAAGCAGCTCGGCCCCGACTACGACGTGGCGCGGCATTTCACGCCTACCTACAAACCCTGGGACCAGCGCTTATGCCTGGTGCCGGATGCAGACCTGTTCAGCGCCATCCGCGCAGGCAAGGCATCGGTAGCCACCGACCATATCGCTTCGTTCACGCCAACCGGGCTACTGCTCACTTCCGGCGACAAGCTGGATGCCGATATCATCATTGCGGCCACCGGCCTGCAACTGCAGATGATGGGCGGCATGCAGCTGGAGGTGGATGGCGCACCAGTGGACCTGTCGCAGGCCTTCATGTACAAGGGCATGATGTATAGCGACGTGCCCAACCTGACGGTGGCGATGGGTTATACCAATGCGTCGTGGACGCTGAAATGTGAACTGTCCGCCAAATACATGTGCCGGCTGATCCGGCATATGGATGCACGCGGCTATACGTGGTGCGCGCCGCGCAGGAACGACCCTACGGTGACGGAAGAACCGGCACTGGCGCTGAGCTCCGGCTATGTGCAAAGGGCCAGCAATCTGCTGCCCAAGCAAGGGTCGAAAAAACCGTGGAAGCTGCACCAGAACTATGTGCTCGATACGATGGCGCTGAAGTTCAGCACGCTGAAGGATGGTGTGATGGAATTTGGCCGTGCCGGTGCAACTGCATAATAAAACTCTGAGTCGTTTTTAAAGGAAAGCAATGACCCTCCTGATCGCTTGCGTTGCCGCGTGCGCGCTGTTTTTATTTTTGTTTGTGCTGGGGTTGGCCGCGTTTAGCGGCATCATCGCCAGCCGCGTGGAAAAGGCCCTGCCGCCCAAAGGCAAGTTCGTCGACATTGACGGCGCGCGCATCCATTATCTGGATGAAGGCAATGGCCCAGCCATCGTTTTGGTCCATGGGCTAGGCGGCCAGTCCGGCCATTTTTCGTATGCGCTGATGAGCTTGCTGAGCAGCCGCTTCCGCGTGATTGCCATCGACAGACCAGGTTCTGGCCATTCCACAAGGCCGGCAGCCATGCTGGCGCGCCTCAATACCCAGGGCGACGTCGTGGCTGCGTTGATACAGGCGCTGGATCTGCAGCGGCCGCTGCTGGTCGGCCATTCACTGGGCGGCGCGGTGGCGCTGAACGTGGCGCTGCGGCATGCAGGCAGCGCTGGCGGCCTGGCGTTGATTGCGCCGCTCACGCATCTGGTGGAAGACGTGCCGGCATCCTTCAGCGCGCTTGTCATACCGTCTGCGGCAGTACGTCGTTTTGTATCGTGGACGCTGGCGGTGCCCATGTCCGTTTTTAAAGGCCAGGCCGTGCTGGACACGGTGTTCAGCCCGGAACGGCCACCGAAAAATTTTGCGATAGCGGCGGGCGGACTGCTGGGCTTGCGGCCGAAAAGCTTTTATGCGACCTCTTCCGACATGATGGCTGTACCAGATGACCTGCCTGCGATGATGGAAGCTTATGCAGGCCTGACGCTGCCCTTCGCCATGCTATATGGAAAGCAGGACAGCGTGCTGGACTGGCAAGCGCAGGGGCAGGCGATGAAAGCCAGGCTGCCAGCGCTGGAGC
>JAYSKH010000038.1:0-6093 GCA_043726505.1 Undibacterium sp.
GTGTTGCGCGACATCGTTTTTGTCAACGGTGAAATCGCCTCCAATCCCAAGTTCAACCTGGATACCAGCGAAGGTGTGACCGACGCCGTTTTCCATATCTTGCGTAATGCCAATGCTGTTCGCCCTTTGATTAACCCGCATCTGGTTGTCTGCTGGGGCGGTCATTCCATTTCAGGCGCTGAGTACGATTATACGAAGGAAGTCGGCTACCAGATGGGCCTGCGCGGCCTGGATATCTGCACCGGCTGCGGGCCGGGCGCGATGAAGGGGCCGATGAAGGGCGCGACGATAGGCCATGCGAAGCAGCGCATCAGCACCGGACGCTACCTGGGCATTACCGAGCCCGGCATCATCGCTGCCGAAGCGCCGAACCCTATCGTTAATGAGCTGGTCATCTTGCCGGACATAGAGAAGCGGCTGGAAGCCTTTGTCCGCGTAGGCCATTCCATCGTTGTATTCCCCGGCGGCGCAGGAACGGCCGAAGAAATTCTGTATGTGCTAGGCATTCTGCTGCATCCGGATAATGCGGACATGCCGTTCCCGCTGATCTTTACGGGCCCCGAGAGCGCTGCCGACTATTTCAAGCAGATAGACCAGTTCATCGGCGACACGCTGGGCGCAGAAGCGCAGAAGCGCTACAAGATCATTATCAACGATCCGGCCAGGGTGGCGCAGGAAGTGCAAGCCGGCATCAAGGATGTGCGCGAATACCGCAAGCTGACGGGCGACGCGTATTACTTCAACTGGATGCTGAAGATCGATACCGAGTTCCAGAAGCCTTTTGAGCCCACGCATGACAATATGCGTAATCTGGAGTTGCATAAAAACCAGCCTAGCCACCTGCTGGCGGCCAATCTGCGGCGGGCGTTTTCAGGCGTAGTAGCCGGCAATGTCAAAGATCAGGGCATACGCGCGATAGAGAAGCTTGGCCACTTTGAAATTTGCGGCGATGTTAACATCATGGAATCCATGGATGCATTGCTGGCATCGTTTGTTGCGCAAAACCGCATGAAACTGCCTGGAAAAGCATATACCCCTTGTTATCGCGTCATAAAATAGGATAATGGGATAACTTGCCGCAGGGCTAGACAGGCAAATGTTGGAACCAGTATCTGCAAATAAACCGACTTCACCCGGAAAGATATCAATATGAGCACAGTACAACAAGAAGTGGATGAACGTACCAATTTGACAGGCTCCAACAAGTTTGAGCTTCTGCTGTTCAGACTGGGTGCCGATGCATCCGGCGACCGCACGGAGCTATTTGGCATCAACGTGTTCAAGGTGCGCGAAATTGTCGCCATGCCTACTATTACTGCCGTTGCAGGCGCTTTGCCGCACATGCTGGGCGTGGTTAATCTGCGCGGCCAGGTTATCCCGGTGGTGGATTTGCCTTCTGTGGTCGGCTGCAAACCGAAGACCGGCCTGAACATCATGCTGGTAACCGAATACGCGCGCACCACGCAAGGCTTCGCCGTGGAATCCGTGGAAGAAATCGTGCGCCTGGACTGGAGCCAGGTGTTGTCGGCAGAATCCAGCGGCGCCGGCGGCGGCATGGTGACCAGTATTGCACGTCTGGATGGCGACACGGAAAACACCAGGCTGGCACAGGTGCTGGACGTGGAACAGATCCTGCGCCAGATCACCCCTAGCGACGGCAAGGAAGTGGATGCCGCCAATATGAAAAAACTGCTGCTGAAGCCGGGTACCGTGATCCTGGCGGCAGACGATTCTGCAGTGGCGCGCGGGCTCATAGAGCAGGCGCTGACGGCAATGGGCGCGCCTTATGTGATGACCAAGACCGGCAAGGAAGCTTGGGAAAAGCTGCAGTCGATTTCTGCTGCGGCCATCGCCGAAGGCAAGACCGTGCGCGACAAGGTGGCAATGGTGCTGACAGATCTGGAAATGCCGGAGATGGATGGTTTCACGCTGACTCGCAATATCAAGCAGGACGACCGCTTCAAGTTCCTGCCGGTGGTCATCCATTCGTCGCTGTCAGGCTCCACCAATGAAGACCACGTACGCAGCGTCGGTGCTGACGCGTATGTTGCCAAATTTGTTGCAGAAGAACTGGCTGCCACGATACGGGAAGTGGTCAGTAAATAACACGGCAGCCGCCGTACAGCAGCACAAATAAAAAGGGAGCGTTGATGAACGCTCCCTTTGCTTTTCCGGTCAGATTAACCCGGAGAATAAAGCTTACCTTGGTGCATCCGCCGGAGTTTGCGGCACACGCTGCCAGCCGCTTGGGCAAGTCTTCACCGAAGGATAATAGCCGTCCGGTTTGTGGCAATAGTACCAGTCGCTGGATTGGCCAGGCTGCGAACCCCCTGCATTGTCTGGGTACGATGGGCCGCTGATCGTTGCGCTCGGCTGTACATACACTGTCGTTGGTGCTGGGCCGACTACTACTTCGGAATACGAAGGATAGTAAGCGGGGCCATAATATGCCGGGCCGTAAAACAGCGGGAACGGGTCCAAATACAGGCCCAGACCTACGCGTGGGCCGCCGTAGCCGTGGTAGCCACCGTGGAAACCGCCACGATATCCGCCGAAATGTCCGTGATCTGCCCATGCAGAACTAGCTGTCACTGAGCCCAGGGCAACGAGCACCAGCAAGCTTGCTTTAATCCACTTCATGATCAACCTCTCAAAACTGATTTTTATATGTACTACCTTGTTATATTGTAGTGTAGTTCGGAAATATTAGCGTGCAGGGCCGATTTACAGCTTGTTACCAATTGTTTATCTGCGATACACGATGCATGTAAATTCTCGTAAATTAGTGAACTATGCCGCAATAATATGCTCAAAAGCGTTGAGCTGCAGGGTACCAGCGTTCGTAGGCAAGCTGCTCGTGCCGATCTCTTTCCACGCCTTGCGGCAACCAGTTCTGATGGCCACATGCGGCTCGGGCGAGGAAGTCCAGCCACACTGTGTGACTGCGCAATACGCGCTGTAGCCTGTGCCTGGCAACAGGGTTGAACATGCCTTGCAGCGAGAATAACTGGCGGGGATTTTTCTTCACCCATAACCAAGAGCCCATTTCCAGTGTCAGCGGCAAGAACACTTGCTCTTTATCCTGTGATGACTTCAGGTACAGGTAGTCCCAGATGTCGCCATGCGTCAGGTATTGCCGGCTTTGCGGTTCAAACACGTAGTTGTGGTTGGGGTGCGTCTGGCTGAACAGGTCTTCCAGCGCGCAGATATCCGGCAGGTGCGCAATCGGCCTCAGTGTATGCGCATGCGGAAACCAGATGCGGTCCCGCAGGCCGAAACCCGAATGGCAATCCAGCGCGATGCTGAACTTGCGTACCAGTAACTCTCCTTCAACAACCCTGCACAGCGCTCGGTTTTCCACTTCCATTGGCATGTCGGCGGCGCCGCGGAACCAGGGCAGGCGAGGGCTGATACGCTGGCCGCCCAACAGGAAAGGCACTTTGTCTATCGCGTCGACGGGTGCATTGCGCATCAGGTCTACCCCTTGCGGATTGCTGCGCGAAGACTGCCACATGCCACCTGGATTGATCAGCGGCATGAACACCAGCCTGACCTTATCCAGCTGCTGGTGCAGTAGGTGATCCCAGCGCAACCGTGCCAGCAAGCCGCTGAGAAAGCTCAGTAATACTTGAGTACCTATGCGTTCCAGCCCATGGATGCCGCCGAAAAAGCCAACTGCCGGCACGTCCACGCTGGGATTGCCCAGCGCCAGCGAATACACGGGCAGCGCGCGCCCTTGCATGGGAATCTCACATTCGGAACGAACCTCCAGCGGTATCGACGCCAGGGAAGCCTTGTCGATCAGGCGCTCCAGTTCTACCAGTTCAGGCAGTTTGCTTTCCAGCATGGCGGTGGCGGGTTCTATGGTGGGTTGTCGGAATTCAATTTACTATGATGCGCGTATTTTGACTGCGGCGCTATCGCAGAGAACAGCGTTGTCTCTTAATTGAGGCTTGTACCGCTTATGCCGGCTCAGTCAGAAATTTTCCCGCGCATGGCCTTGATCGCTCCGCGGCTGCTCTTGCCATCCAGCCGCCTGGTCTGCGAACCGCGCGTGGGCCGGGTAGGCCGCCGCACTTTGGGCAGCGTCGCTACGCTGTCTACCATTTCCTGCAGGCGCAACAGCGCTTCTTCCTTGTTGCGGTCCTGGCTGCGCTGCGTCCGCGCCTTGATGACGACTACGCCGTCGCGGGTAATGCGCTGGTCGTTCAGTGCCAGCAGTCTCTCTTTGATGTGCTCGGGCAGTGATGAGGCCGCGATGTCAAACCGCAGATGGATGGCGCTGGATACTTTGTTGACATTTTGCCCGCCGGCCCCCTGGGCACGGATGGCGGTCAGTTCGACTTCAGTTTCTGGAATGGGGTTAATCATTTATATACTTACGGTGTATGCTCCGCCGGGGCGGCTTTGCAGACAGAATCACATTTATCCCACCTTTATAGCAGGGAATAGCGCTCAACGGCAGCCTAAATTGCCTGCTAGGCAGCATAACTTGCTACACTTCGGTGTCCGCACATTTTCGGATTATTTCGAAGTCAACATTTTCAATGAAAATCCCAAAAAGAATACAGCCGCTGGTGGACGAAGGCCTGATTGATGAAGTGCTGCGCCAGTTAATGAGCGGCAAAGAGGCGACTGTGTACGTGGTACGCAGCGGTGAAGAGATACGCTGCGCCAAGGTCTACAAAGAAGCCAGCCAGCGCAGCTTCAAGCAGGCCATCTCCTACCAGGAAGGCCGCAAGGTCAAAAACAGCCGTCAGGCGCGCGCGATGGAAAAAGGTACGCGCTACGGCCGCAAGATGCAGGAAGAAGTGTGGCAAAACGCCGAGGTGGATGCCCTGTACAAACTGGCCGCAGCCGGTGTGCGGGTGCCGCGCCCTTATATCTGTTTTGAAGGCGTGCTGCTGATGGACCTGGTGACCGATGCCACGGGTAATGCGGCGCCGCGCCTGAATGATGTGGAACTGACTGAAGCCATGGCGCTGGACTACCACGCACAACTGCTGAAACAGGTAGTGCTGATGCTGTGCGCGGGCGTCATCCATGGCGATTTGTCCGAATATAATATCCTCGTGGATGAGCACGGTCCCGTCATCATCGATTTGCCGCAGGCGGTGGATGCCGCCGGTAATACCAGCGCCGAAATGATGCTGGAGCGCGACGTTGCCAACCTGGCGAGCTATTTCAGCCAGTTTGCGCCGCAGCTTGCGGTAAGCCAGTACGGCAAGGAAATCTGGAAACTGTATGTGGCAGGCCTGCTGCAGCCGGATACCGTACTGACAGGGCGGGTGAAACTGGATCAGCGTCCGGCGGACGTCGGCGCGGTGCTGAGAGAGATGGAAATCGCCCGCCGCGAAGCAGAAGACGAACGCGCGCGCTTCCAGCATGATGCATGACTGTAACCGGCATGATAGTAATTAATTGGAGTAAAGAATGACTTACGAAGAATACCTTGATGAAGTAACGACGCTGCTGACGGAGATGTACAAACTCTCCGACGAGGCCGCGATCAAATATGTGATGCGTGCGCAGGCTGCCGACTATTTCAGCCGGCATGACGACGATCCCACCATGTGCACGCAAGAGCGCGCGATCCATGACGCAAAAACCGTCTACGAGCAGAGAAACAAGTCCCGTCCTGAGATTTATCGCAAAAATAAACCGAAATAAATCAAAATAAAGCAAAAAACCGGGATAGAAATTGGTTTTTTGCTGTCTATAGCGCTTGTTGACGCTTTACTGGTCATTTTTTAGACCCAGAGTGGCCCTTATGCCTCTTTTGTGACAACAAGCCTGCGCCCCGCTCATTCTTCAGTGGGGCGTTATTTATCCGATGTCCGTTTCATAAAAAAACCTGAAAAACCATGATTCGACTCCGCAAGCTTTCATTTTTGCTGTTTTCTGCTTTTCCTTTTGCCTTTTCGCTGTTGCCTTCCCACGCACTGGCAGCGACCGCTAACCTTGCCAACGTCGCCGCTGCAGACGCCGCCGATTCTGGTGATGAGGCGGCGTATGACCTGCGCGCGCACTACACTAAATACGAATACCGGATTCCGATGCGGGACGGGGCAAAATTGTTTACTGCCGTGTATG
>JAYSKH010000039.1:0-5999 GCA_043726505.1 Undibacterium sp.
GTGCGGTGTATGTGGCAATAGGCTCCGCCACCGTGGATGGCCAGGAACTGGCCGCTGGAACGCTGGCGGTACTGGAGCAAGGCGCTGTCGTTGACGTGACGGCGCAGCAGGATAGTGTGCTGATGATGCTGGGCGGCGAGCGCTGGATGTATTCCCCAATGTGCCCGGGGAAACTGAATTCATCCCGCTGCTGGATCGCTAGCTCGCTGCCTGCCCGCGTATCGGATGCTTGGCACAGATATTAAGGCTTATCTCCCGTCGGGCGCGGACCGTAGCGCGGAAACTCGGAATAGATCAAGCAGCAGCGAAGAGCTCCAGGATGTATAGCGCTTCTTGTAGAAGATCTGCTGTGTTTCAATATTGTCCCGTCTTGCCGGGACGCGCGCGCAGCCGGAGCCATGAGTTCCATGGCCAGTGAATCAATGTGCTATTGCACCGGCTTTGGCTGTGCTGGCGAGCCACCCAGTATTCCGCGCGCATGTACCGGGATGTGCGCAGCAGGATCGTGTTCTACGTTAAAAACATAGTGATTGAATATGGCTGCCCAGGCGGCTTTTTGTTCCGGTGGCAAGTGCTTGAGACCGGCGATGCAGTTCAACAGGCTTTCGAACTGCATGCCAGGCCCTTGGTCTGCTACTTCTTTCCACCAGTAGTTCACGAGGATATTGATCTTTTTTAATGACTCGACGTGGTGCCACCATAAGGCAGGAATGTAAATGGCATCGCCAGGCTCGAGTTCTGCGGTTACCACATGCTGTAGTGCGTCGCTGAATCGGGGATGCCGTTCATAATCGGGACGCTTGAAGTCCACCATGCTGATCGGCGAAGCCGTAGGCGCGAAATCGAGCGGACCTATGTATAGGTTCGCTACCTGTTCAGGTGGAAACAGCGTAAAACGTCGCGTGCCACTGACGACGCAGGCGATATTGTGCGACGTATCCATGTGCGCGGGCGTTGTGACCCTGTTGCCCAGCCATATCCGGGGCAAGATGGACTCGCTCAGGAAGGGGAGTTTGTTTTCCTTCATAAAATGCGGCAGGCATTCTGCAATCAGTGCACTTTGCACCGCTACCGAAGGCGGATTTTCAAATTGTGCATACCTCGTAAGCTGGCCTATTACTGCGGAAATAGAAACCTTATTCCGCAAAAAATTAAAGCCGTTCATGTCGTCATTGTAAAAGACCCGGCCCTCCGCTTCCGGCCGCATCAGGATGGCGTCGACCGGGGTGCCTGCGTCCAGTGAACTGACATATCCGCATACCGCCTCAGGCGATTTTTTTGCTTCCCGAACGATAGTCCAGTCCTTGACCAATCCCCTTAACACAGCGGGCTTGTATTGGCCGAGTACTTCAACTGAAAATGTTTTTTCATCGATATCGTGCCATTCTCGGATGGGCTTGCTTGTCTGCTTCGATGAGGTGGCTGATGTCATGAGTTCATTTCCAGGGTTGAAAAATAATCAGCTTCGGCGATGCAGCCAGAGCACGTTCTTTCGACTTCCATTTTTTAGCTGCCGCGCCTGCGCTTCTGAGTTGTGGGCCAGTTTCATACCAGGCTTCAGGTCTGGGCCGCTGCTATCGGCGATGGCTCAATTCTAGTACCACTCAAGGCCACCTGAATACAAATTAACAAAATATTTATTGGTGACGCGCCGGAGCCGCACATTGGCATGGTGCATTTTTACGGTGGCATTTGCGAGTTGGTTCCGTTGCCGGAGCGGGCGTCCCTTTGCCTCGTATCGTTGCGGATGTAAATAGTTGTAAATTCACGCACCGAATTCTGATTTCAAAAAAATAAAATAAAAATCATATAAGCATATCCAGTTTAAATTAAAAAAATGATCAGTCCAGTTGCTGAAAAACACGCTTGTTGTTTTTAAAAACTGTATATAAAACAAAGGTTTGCTTAATGATGTTAATTAATAATATTAATACCAATAAGAAATGCAACAATACCACGTAGATACCGCTTGACAGCCACTTTCCATAAATCTAAAGTTGCTTTCAATCGACGTTTCCAGGACAAATATTCGGAACTGAATAGTTTTGGAAGGTTACGACGAGCAAGTGCAAGGCAAAAATAAGCTTTCTTGCTTCGATGTCGCAGCAGTTTTTTTGCGAAGTTTGCGATCGTAAGCGAATGTTTTTTATCCAAACAATGGAGTCACGGTTCAGCTCCAGTGTCCGGATAAGTGGCATTTAAGTGGCGTCTGATTTGAAGATAAGATTGGTTACGTAGGCGTTGTATTGAAAGGCTCAGCCGTGTGCTGTACTGGTTCACAACATCACGGACGGGCATCAGGTGGTTTTTATTAAAACTGGCCGGTTATGCATCCAAAGGCCAACATCGAGGGGGAGTAAATGAAGAACAATTTGACACCAATTGCGTCCGCGGTCGCGCTACTCATCATGAGTACCGCCGTTGCGGCGCAAGCACAAGAAGCCGCTTCTCAGGAAGTCGTCGTGACGGGTATCCGTGCAGCCGCACAACAGTCTCTGAATCAAAAGCGTAACGCTGAGTCACATCTGGAAGTCATCACCGCAGAAGATATTGGCAAAATGCCAGACAAGAACATCGCTGATTCGCTGCAGCGCGTTCCCGGCGTTACCACCAGTTCGGCCAGCGGCAATGAAGGCGGTTTCGACGAAAACGACCGCGTCAGCATGCGCGGCACCAATCCCAGCCTGACCCAGACCTTGATCAACGGCCATAATATGGCTGCCGGCGACTGGTTCGTGCTGAATCAAAGCGGTCCTGGCGTTGGCCGTAGCATCAGCTATACGCTGCTGCCTTCGGAATTGGTCAGCCGTGTTGAAGTGCATAAGAGCTCCGAAGCCAGTCTGGTGGAAGGTGGAGTTGCTGGTTCCATTGACGTCATCACCCGCAAGCCACTGGACTTTAAAAAGGCGCTGACAGCAGAGGTTTCGCTGGGCGCGGTCTATGCCGATCTGCCCAAAAAGACCGATCCGCAAATAGGAGTCCTGTTCAACTGGAAAAACGAGACCAATACGGTCGGCGTCATGGTCCAGGCCTTTTCTGAAAAGCGCAGCCTTCGTCGTGATGGACAGGAAATCCTTGGCTACGAAAAAATCGGGGCGGCCAGCCCCGTGGCGCAGGCGCATCCCGACCTGGCCGGAGTCTGGTATCCCACCTTGATCGGTTCTGCCGCGTTTGAGCAAGTCCGCAAACGCCAGGGCGGCTTAATTGACGTGCAAATCAAGCCAACCAATGATTTCAGCCTGGACTTCAATGCTTTCAGTTCCAAACTGGATGCCGCTAACTACAACCGTAACTATCTGCAGTGGAATACCCACTTCATCAATCAAGGCCTGGGGCAAGCTCCCGATCCTGGTTACGTGATCACCAATACCAATGGCGTGAAGACGCTGACAAAGGCGAATTTCACGGGCATCGCCGGCAACCAGTACGGCATCTATGATCAGATATCACGTCCCGATGCCGGTTCCGACACCAATTTCTTCAACGTCGATGCCAACTGGCGTGTGAGCAACACGCTAAAGCTGAGCGGCCAATTGGGAACCTCTACCGGTACAGGTAAAACGCCGACCCAGAATATCGCTGAATTCGATACCGGCAAAGGCACGGGCGCAGGCTATGCGCTGAACGGCATCGGTAGCGCCGCAAGCTGGAACCTGGGCAGCCAGAACAATGCCAGTCCTGCAGGAACCGGTCTGGACTGGATTTTCGGCGATCAGCAGGTCAGTGTAAAGGACAAGGAAACGTGGGCCAAGCTCGATGGCGAATATGCAATCAACCAGGGAGTGTTCACAACGCTGAAATTCGGTATTCGCGGCACCGAGCACAAGCGCAATAATGACTTCGTCAACAACCAGGCTCCGTTGCCGGGCGCATTCAATAACCTTCCGACAGGCACGATCAGCTATCCTTCCAACTTCGGCAGCGGTCTGGGCGGTGGTTTCCCTACTAATATCTGGTCTTATACTCCAGCCCAGCTGGCCGCATTTAACGCGCAATATGCAAACCGGCCAACGGACGGTTCGCGCGAAAACTGGGCTTCCGAGTTTGCGTTGAAGGAAAACACCACTGCAGCTTACGTTCAGAGCAATCTTGAAGGTCAGGGCTGGAGCGGCAATATCGGCCTACGTTTTGTGGAAACCAAGGAAAAAATCACCTTGCCGATTGGCACCACGGCAGATGCTCCCGGCGCAATTACGACTTCCCTCTTTGGTCCGTTCATCCGCCAGCAGTTCAACAATACCTATCATGACGTATTGCCGAGCGCGAATTTGCGGGTTGACCTGAGCAAGGATCTGGTGGGACGCCTGGCTATTTCCAAAACAATGACGCGTCCGGATTACGGCGCATTGGCGAGCGCGATCAGCCTGAGTCCGCCGGCGGTTGTTGGTGGAGTAGGTAGCGGCAGCGGCGCCAATCCTGATCTGAAGCCTATACGCTCCAATAATTTCGATGCTTCCCTGGAATGGTATTTTGCGCCACGGTCGTTGTTGTCCGCAGGTTTGTTTTATATGGACCTGACCAGCTACGTCGGTGTGGGGCAGGTGACGAAGAGTTATCTGACGTATAGTTCATTGACGCCTCAAGGCGCCTTTGTGCCATACATTCTGTCCGTCCCGACCAATACCAGCGCCACGGTGAAAGGCGCCGAACTGTCCTACGAACAACCACTGGGAAAATTCTTTGGTCTTTCCGCCAACTACACTTATGCGGATGCAAAAGATGCAGACGACAACGCGGTGGTGGGCGCGTCGAAGAATACGTATAACTTCAGCGGCTACTTTGAAAACGACAAGTTTAACGCCCGTGTTTCCTATAGTTATCGTTCCAGCTTCTTCAGCGGTCTGGATCGCGAGACTGCGTTTTCTCAAGCGGCTTCGGGTGCGGTTTCGGCTTCCCTTGGTTACAAAATCAGCGACAACCTTAGTATTGCGCTTGATATGCAAAACCTGAACAATCCGAAATTGAAGTACTACGCATTGAACGAAGATCAGCCTCGCTCCGTGTACCAGAGCGGTCGCCAGTTCTATCTCACGCTGCGTGCCAAGATGTAATTGTGTTGAAACAGGCCGGCTAGCTAAATGCTGCCCGGCCTGTGTAGAGAGCAGGTGGGCCTGCGGTCCACCTGCGCAGGAGTGCGGCAGGTTTGTATTGCCTGATCAGTTATTTCATTTATTTTCCGACTGCATAAAGGGGAATCGATGAAGCTTATTGCATAAAAGTTTGCAGAGGACGGCAGTCGTTTATTCAATGGGTCGGTGTTGCGCTGTATCGATATGCAAGGCCTGGCGACGATAGAGAGCCAGGGCTGCGACGGCGGGAGGCTGATATCGGCGCTGGCCATTAACAACAGGGGTTTGAATGGATTTTTCGGATCGACAGCAAGAGCCCGCCAAGAAGTTTACGGGCTTGGCGCTGGTAGTAGTATTTCACTTGGCGCTGGTGTATGCCTTGCTGAACGGATTGGGACACAAGATACTGGAAGTGGTCCAAAAGCCGTTGGAAACCAAGATAGTAGAGGAGGTGAAGCCGCCGCCACCGCCGCCGGAAACGCCGCCGCCGCCGCCGCCAAAACTGGCCGCGCCGCCGCCGCCGTTCATTCCGCCGCCGGAAGTCCAGGTGCAGCCGCAGGTACAACAGCCGACGATCGTCTCGACGCAAGTCAAGCCGACCACAGACGTGTTGCCGAAGACGGTGACAGCGCCAGTGGAAGCGCCGGTCAAGGCCTCTACGGGTCCGGTTTCGGTAGCCGCAGTGATCGACTTCAATGCAGCAGGCTGCAAGCCGGAATGGCCACGTGCCTCGTTGCGTAACGAAGAAACAGGGACAGTAGGACTGGCCGTGTTGATCGGCGCGGACGGTACCGTATCAGACGTCAAGATTGAAAAATCCAGCGGATTTAGAAATCTGGACAATGCAGTAAAAGCCCAGTTGATGTCGGGCAGCTGCAAAAACAAACCAGGCACAGTCGATGGCAAACCGCAACAGCTCTGGACCAAGGT
>JAYSKH010000040.1:0-4693 GCA_043726505.1 Undibacterium sp.
AGCGGGCCGGCAGGCGCGCAGGTACGCTGCCACTTTCCGCTCGACGCGCAGGGCCAGCCCGGCAACAAATGGCAATCCGTCACATTTTCGCAAGCACCGGCATGACACATAATACGATATCCCCCCCACCCGTCCTGCTGGAAGCGAAGAACCTTGCAAAGCACTACCCAGTGTCGCAAGGCTGGTTCAAACCCAAGGCCACGGCGCGTGCGCTGGACGGCGTTTCCTTTACGCTGACACCTGGCAAAACCCTGGCCGTAGTCGGCGAATCCGGTTGCGGCAAGTCCACGCTGGCGCGCCAGGTCACAATGATAGAAACGCCTACCGCGGGTGAGCTGTGGATGAACGGCATCAACATCGCCGACGCCGGCCACGACACGCTTAAAAAAGTTCGGCCGCTGGTGCAGATGGTCTTCCAGAACCCCTACGCAAGCCTGAACCCGCGCAAGAAGGTCAGCGCCATGCTGGAAGAACCGCTGGCAATCAATACGACGCTCAGCAAGGCGGAACGCTCTGACCGCGCGAAGGCGATGATGGCCAAGGTGGGCTTGCGTCCCGAACACTATAGCCGCTTCCCGCATATGTTTTCCGGCGGCCAGCGCCAGCGTATCGCCATTGCCCGTGCATTGATGCTGGACCCGAAAGTGATTGTCGCCGATGAGCCGGTATCGGCACTCGACGTTTCCATCCAGGCGCAGGTACTGAATCTGATGATGGACCTGCAGCAAAGCAGCGGCGTCGCTTACCTGTTTATTTCGCACAACCTGTCAGTGGTCGAGCATATTGCCGACGAGGTGCTGGTCATGTATCTGGGTAAATGCGTGGAACAGGCGCCGAAGGCGGATATTTTCAGCCGCCCCCTGCATCCGTACACACGTGCGCTACTGGCCAGCACGCCGCGCATTGATCCGGCCCAGCGCCAGCAAAAAATGATGCTGCCCGGCGAATTGCCTTCGCCGCTGGCGCCGCCGCCAGGCTGCGCCTTCAACAACCGCTGCCCCCATGCGACAGAACTGTGCCGCCAGCAGATACCGGCCTTGCGCCAGTTTGAAGGCCGGCTAGTCGCCTGCCACAGGGTGGAAGAAATCAGCTAGTGCCGGTTTTATAACTTTTCACGCAAAACTGCGGCATTTGCACGAAAATGCAGCCCCCGTGCAGAACTATTTTGCGCGGCGCATGTCTATGTAACACGGACTGGAAGCCTCATTTCAGTTCAGTTTTTAAAACAAAATTTCCAACTTTAGGGAGAGATTAGTGAATTTCAAGCTTATTGGCGCTATCGCGCTGATGTTCGCGGGCGCAACCGGCGCTCAAGCCCAAACTGCCGAACCGGCAAAAGCGTCAGCAGCATCGTCATCCACGGTATTGTTGTCGGGCATTTATACAAAATACAATGACTCCAGTGTCAAGGCGCAAGATGATTTCTTCCGCCACGTCAATGGTACATGGCTGAAAAATTCGGAAATCCCTTCCGACAAATCCGGCTCCGGCGCCTTCCTGGACCTGCGTGAAGCGACTGTTCCTCAACTGCATGCGATTATTGAATCGTTGGCAAAGAACAAAAACGCGAAGCCAGGTTCTGAAGCAGCCAAGATTGCCGACATGTATGCCAGCTACATGGACACCGCCAATATCGAAGAACTGGGCCTGAAACCGCTGCAAGCGGACTTCGCTCAAGTTGCTGCGATTACCGATAAGAAGCAATTCCCGGCAATCATCGCCTATCTGAACATGATCAGCGGCACCGCGCCGTATGACATCAATATCCACCAGGATGCGAAAGATTCCACCGTCTATGTGGCCGACCTCAGCCAGAGCGGCCTGGGCATGCCCGACCGTGACTACTACCTGAAGGATGATGATACGCGCTTGAAGGAAGCCCGCGGCAAGTATGTAGCGCACGTGGAAAAAATGCTGGCGATGGCCGGCGACAAAGACGCAGCCAAAAGTGCCGCCGACATCCTCGCACTGGAAACCGCGCTGGCCAAGGTACAGTGGACCAAAGTAGAAAACCGCGACCCGGTCAAAACCTACAACAAGGTCGAACTGAGCAAGCTGAATGAACTGACGCCAGGTTACGACCTGAACGCCTACCTGACAGCGCTGGGCATACAAGGCAAGATCAGCTATGTCGTCGTCAGCCAGCCTAGCTATCTGACCGCTTTCAGCAAGGTCGTGCAGGACGTTCCGCTGGAAACGTGGAAAACCTATTTCAAATGGCGCATGCTGAGTTCTGCAGCCCCTCAACTGCCTAAAACTTTTGCCGATGAAAATTTCGCATTTTATTCGACCGTGCTGAACGGCATTCCAAAACAGGAAGAACGCTGGAAACGCGGCGTCCACCTGGTGGATGGCAGCATGGGTGAAAGCCTGGGCAAACTGTATGTGGACAAACACTTCCCTGCAGCGAGCAAGGCACGTATGGAAAAGCTGGTTGCCAATCTGCTGGCTGCCTACCGCCAGAGCATAGACACGCTGGACTGGATGAGCCCGGAAACGAAGAAGGAAGCGCAAGCCAAGCTGGCGGCGTTTACCCCTAAAATCGGCTACCCTAAAAAATGGCGCGACTATTCCGCGTTACAGGTTGTCAAGGGTGACCCTTTAGGCAATGCCCGCCGTTCGGCCATCTTCGCGGCTCAGGTTGAACTGAACAAACTCGGCAAGCCTATCGACCGTGACGAATGGGGCATGACGCCGCAAACCGTCAACGCCTACTACAATCCGGAGCTGAACGAAGTGGTGTTCCCGGCAGCGATCCTGCAGCCTCCTTTCTTTGACCCAAAAGCAGACGACGCAGTCAACTACGGCGGCATCGGCGCGGTGATAGGCCACGAAATCAGCCATGGTTTCGACGATCAGGGCGCACAGTATGACGGCGCCGGCAACCTGCGCGACTGGTGGACCAAGGAAGACCATGAGAAGTTTGGCGCCAAGACAGCCATGCTGGTCAAACAATACAGCGCCTTCAGCCCTGTACCGGGTTACTTCGTCAACGGCGAGCTGACGCTGGGTGAAAACATCGCCGACAATTCCGGCCTCGCCATTGCGTACAAAGCCTACAAGCTGTCGCTGAACGGCAAACCCGCGCCGGTACTGGGTGGCCTGACCGGCGACCAGCGTTTCTTTACCGGTTTTGCACAGGTATGGCGCGGCAAGATGCGCGACCAGGCAGCGATCGTGCGTATCAAAACCGATCCGCATTCGCCGCCAGAGTTCCGCGCCAACGGCACACTGCGTAACATGCCTGGCTTCTACGGCGCGTTCGGCATCAAGGAAGGCGACAAAATGTACCTGGCGCCTACTGACCGCGTATCGATCTGGTAAGTACGGCAGGCTGACCTCCCTGCATCATTGCGCATGCGTAGTGATGCAGGGTGTGGATGAAAAAAAACCGCGAATTGTCATTCGCGGTTTTTTTACGTCTGCAATTTATCTTTATGCCGCGTCCGGCTCGGCAGCAGGAAGCGCAGTAAAGAAATTGATCACGTCCTCCGCCTTGCGGGTGCGGGTAAATGCCGGCAGGCTTTGCCAGATGCGTTTCCCGTAGGGTTTGGAAATCAGCCGTGGATCGCAGATCATCAGCACGCCGCGGTCCGTTTCATCACGAATCAGGCGGCCGGCGCCCTGCTTCAGGTTGATGATCGCCTCCGGCAGCTGGTGATGGACAAAACCGTTCAGGCCTTTTTTTTCCATTGCTTCTATGCGCGCCGCCAGCACCGGATCATCCGGCGGCGAAAACGGCAGCTTGTCGATGATGACCAGCGACAGCGCATCACCGCGTACGTCCACGCCTTCCCAAAAACTCTGGCTGCCGATCAGCACGCCATTGCCCGACGCGCGGAAACGGTCCAGCAGTTCAGTGCGACCGGCATCTCCCTGCACGAACAAGGGGAAAGGCAGCTTGCGCTTCTGGAACTCGTCGCGCAGGCGCTCCGCGCTGTGCTTGACGGCCTTGATCGTTGTGCACAACAGGAAAGTACGGCCACCGGCCGCCTCTATCACCGGCAATGCGGTATCAATGACCGCGTCCATGTATTCAAACGAGTTAGGCTGTGGCATGCCTTCCGGTACGTACAGCAAACCCTGGTTCTGGTAATCAAACGGGCTGGGCCAGGTTTTGGCAGGCTCATTCCATAGCCCCATCTGCGACACGTAATGAGTGAAGTCGTTCTTTACCGCCATCGTCGCAGAAGTAAAGATCCACGTGCGCGGCGTTCCCTCGCGCTGCTTATTGAAAATAGGTGCAATCGACAATGGCGTCTTGTGCAGCTGCAGCGACGTAGAAAACGCCTCTACCCACAGCACGTAGTCGGCCTTGTCGGCAGCATTTTTGGCAGGAGGATCGTCGTTCCAGTCGTGCAGCCGGTCACGCAGTTCAATCGCGCGCACCCTGCACTGCTCTAGTGTTTCAGCCCTTTGCGCCTGTGTTTCAAGCACGGCGATCATGCCTTCAAAACTGTCTTTCAAGGTTTCCAGCGCCGGGAAAAACGGACTGGAGGGTGCAATCTGCGGCAACGACAGGCGTACGGAATCCTGAGGAAAAGTCAGCCGCAGATCGCGTGTTGCACGCTCCACGGGCGCAACAATCTTGGCCCACTCGGCGCCGTCCCTCGCATGCGACAAGCCCTCTGCCTGCACGTCGCGGCAAAGCTCCAGCACCTGCGACGTGGAAATGGTGTCGCCAAAAAACAGC
>JAYSKH010000041.1:0-32722 GCA_043726505.1 Undibacterium sp.
ACCACCATCAAATACGACTGCCCTATTACAGTCAAATTCGTCCTGCTCGCTATCATGCCCCGGCAAGCTTTGAATAACAATTTCCCCCGCCTTGCGGAGTTCTGCAATTTTCTGGCGCAGCGCTGCGTCGCGGCTCCACGGCGCCAGGATCGCATCCTTGCGTTCGGCCACCGGCATCAGCCGCGCCAGTTCGCGCAAATCCAGCGAAAAGCCTGTTGCAGGGCGCGCCCTGCCGAAGGCCTCACCCACGTGGTCGTAGCGGCCGCCACGCGCAACGGGATTTGGCAAGCCCGGCACAAAAGCATTGAACATTACCCCACTATGATAGTGGTAACCGCGCAAATCAGCCAAATCTATCGTCACCTGTGCGCTGCCTGCCAGCGTCACCAGGTATTCCAGCTCATCCAGTGCTGTTGCTATTCCTGCAAGCTGTGGCAATATCTGACGCGCACGCTGCAGCACGGTAATATCGCCATACAGGCTTGGCAGATCCAGCAGCGCCTTCCTGACTACCGGCGAGAAATCTCGCGAAATGGCATCCAGCGCAGGCACATCCTTGGCTTGCAACAATGCAAATAGCCTCGATTCGTGCTTTTTCGCCTCTGCATCGTCCGCCAGCAACGCGCGCAGCACGCCGACGTGGCACAAATCCAGCCTTACTTCAGAGATATTGGCCAACGCCAACGACGCCAGAACCAGTTCCTGCACCTCTGCATCGGCTTCCAGCCCGGCATGACCGTATATCTCCGCGCCTATCTGTATCGGCTCGCGGGTCGCGTGCAGCCCTGACGGACGCGTCTGCAGCACGCTGCCCGCATAACAAAGGCGCGTGACCGAAGCACGGTTCAGCAAGTGGGCATCTATCCTGGCCACTTGCGGCGTCATGTCGGCGCGAACGCCCATGGTGCGGCCCGACATCTGGTCCACCAGCTTGAACGTGCGCAAATCCATGTCCTGGCCGGCGCCTGTCAGCAGCGACTCCAGGTACTCCAGCAGTGGCGGCATCACCAGTTCGTAACCATACAGCCTGAAGTTATCAAGCAGTACACGGCGCAGTTCTTCGATCTTGCGGGCCTCAGACGGCAAGACATCAGCGATATTTTCGGGTAAAAGCCAATTCGGCATGAGAAATATATTCAGAAATCAGTCAAAAAAGAAACAATTACAACGATCAGCAAGCCACAGACACCCAGCAATAAACCGAGAAAGCGGATTTGCCCATCAGAAAATTGCGCTATGCGTTCCCAGGTCTTACGCCATTGGCGTGGAAATGCGAACGGCAGCAAGCCTTCCAGGATCAGCATCAAACCAAATGCCAGAATCAGGATCGCCACTATTATGCCCTCAAGATTAAACAAAAGACTGGAACAGACGTAAGCAGGCAGCAATCAAAAGATTGCCGCCTGCCTCATGGTAGCCAGCCCAAATTACTATATTAGCAATCTGGGACAGCCTCAAATTGTCATTTCCCTTTTGCTGCTCCTGCTGAACTAGCCCCAGGCGCTTTAAAATATTTGAAGAACTCGGAATTGGGGTCTACCACCAATACGTCGCTTTTCGTTTTAAAGCTGGCTCGATAAGCCTCCAGGCTGCGGTAGAACTTGTAAAACTCGGGATTCTGGCCAAATGCCTGCGCATAGATCTGCGATGCTTCCGCATCGCCGGCACCGCGCATTTTTTCCGCTTCGCGATACGCTTCCGCCAGAATCACGACCCTTTGCCTGTCGGCATCGGCACGGATTTTTTCCGATTCGGCAGCACCAGTGGATCGCAACTCATTTGCCACCCTGGCCCGCTCGGATTTCATGCGGTCATACACGGAGTTGTTGATCTGGTCCACGTAATCGACACGCTTCAGCCGCACGTCGATGATTTCGACGCCGATCTGCTTGGACTCTTCAGTGACCTTGGCCCGGATCGCTTCCATGACCTTACCGCGCTCGCCGGAGATCACTTCACGCACAGTGCGCTTGGTGATTTCATCGTTCAGCGCGGCCTTGACGATCTGCGACATCCTGTCTTGCGCGCGGCGCTCATCGCCACCGAAGCTGACGAAATACAGACGCGGTGCGGTGATGCGCCATTTGACATAGGTATCGACCAGAATGTTTTTCTTTTCCGCCGTGATGAAGCGATCGGTTTCTGGAGAATCGATGGTCAGGATGCGCTTGTCCAGCATCAGCACGTTCTGAAACGGCGGCGGCAATTTGAAATGCAGGCCGGGTTCGCTGATGACGGACTTGACTTCGCCCAGTGCAAACACGATGGCATAGGAGCGCTGGTCAACAACAAAAATAGTCGAATACAAAACCATCAGCACGATGGCGATCGCGACGATCGTGGATATCAGCCTGTTCATTATCGGCTCTCCCTGTCGCGTGAATCCCTGGAATCCCTGCTGCGGGCATCCCGGTTATAACGCATCTCCACTGTCGGCACGGTATCCGTCAGCTGGCTGCTGGAAGGCAGTACCGGCGCCGGAGTCGGTGCTGCCTTGGCGGGATCGGTTTGGGAAATCAGTTTATCCAGAGGCAGGTAAATCATGTTGTTAGCATTCTTGGTATCCACCATCAACTTCGTTGTATTGGAAAATATCTGCTGCATGGCATCGATGTACATGCGGTCGCGGGTGACACCCGGCGCCTTCTGGTATTCAGTCAGCACCTGCTTGAAGCGCTCTGCATTACCTTCCGCATTGGCGACCACGCGGGATTTATAGCCTTCGGAATCCTGCAGCAGGCGTGATGCTTCACCGCGTGCACGTGGGATTACGTCATTCGCATACGCCTGGCCTTCATTTTTCTGGCGCTCTCTGTCCTGGCCTGCCTTGACGGCATCATCAAACGAAGCCTGCACCTGTTCCGGCGGCTGTACGCCCTGCATCGTCACGTTGGTGACCTGCACGCCTGCCTTGTAGCGGTCCAGGATCTGCTGCATCAGCGTCTGTACGTCCAATGCCACTTTTTCACGGCCTTCGTACAACACAAAGTCCATCTTGCTCTTGCCGACGATTTCACGGATCGACGTTTCTGCGACCTGGCGCATCGCCTCTTCCGGATCGCGGGTGTTGTACAGCCACTCAGCGGCGCTCTTCAGCGTGTACTGGACAGCGAACTGAATATCGATGATGTTTTCATCGTCAGTCAGCATCAGCGCTTCTTTGGGCTGTTTGTTTTTTACATTGGACCGGTAGCCGACTTCCACCGTGCGCACCTGCGACACGTTGACGATTTCATGGCCCTGAATAGGGTAAGGCCAGCGCCAGTTGAAACCGGCGACTGTGGAATGGCTATATTTGCCGAAGGTGGTGATGACCGCCGTCTGGCCTTCCTGCACGATAAAAAATCCGCTGACCATCCAAATGAAGGCGAGTACCGCGATGATGACGCCAAGGCCAAGCTTTGCGCCCGCAGAATCCGGCGTGAAACCACCACCGCCGCCATCGCCGCCATTGCCTTTTTTACCGAACAGGCGATTCAGGCGCTGGTTGAAATCGCGCCATAGCTGCTCCAGATCGGGCGGGCCTTCCGCCGGCTTTTTTCCATCCTGGTTATCGTTTTTTGAACCGCGTCCCCACTGGGGATCGTTCAACGAAAGCGTCAAACCAATTTTTTTTAGAAATGAAACAACCATTCTGTCGTTTTCCAATGAATAAAAGGTTGGACTACAAGTAAGCCGTACAGCCTGATTTTTTAGCTGTTTTTTTAGCTGAAACGCACGTCATCCAACTCTGCCACCGGGACGGGACCCGCGCGCTTTAAAGCATCTTCTTTTGCAAACTCACCGATTGCCTGCCTTAGCATGTCCATTCCAGCGCCGGTTTGAGCACTCAGAAAAACCCTGTGGATTTTATCATACTCGCCCAACTCCAAACCCGGCTCCATGCCTGCCAGATCGATCTTGTTCCACACCAGCAACTGGGGAATATGGTCAGCGCCGATTTCCTTCAATACGTGGTTCACCTGCTCTATCTGATCCATCCTGACGGGACTGCTGGCATCCACCACATGCAGCAGCAAGTCTGCATGAATGGTTTCTTCCAGCGTTGCGCGGAAAGCCGCCACCAGTTGATGCGGCAGTTCACGAATAAACCCTACCGTGTCCGATATCACCACATTGCCGGCATCACCCAGATACAGGCGGCGCGATGTGGTATCCAGCGTTGCAAACAGCTGGTTTGCCGCATAAGCGCCGGCCTTGGTCAGGGAATTGAATAAAGTGGACTTGCCTGCATTGGTATAGCCAACCAGCGACACGGAGAAAGTATGGCTTCTGCCGCGTGACCGTCTTTGCGTCTCCCTCTGCTTGTGCAGCTTGTCCATCTTGGCCCTGAGAGCCTTTACACGGTCGCCCAGCAGGCGGCGATCCGTTTCCAACTGGGTTTCACCTGGGCCGCGCAGACCGATACCGCCCTTTTGCCGCTCCAGATGCGTCCAGCCGCGTATCAGGCGGGTTGCCATATGCTGCAACTGGGCCAGTTCAACCTGCACCTTGCCCTCATGGCTGTGCGCGCGCTGCGCAAATATATCCAGAATCAGGCTAGTGCGGTCGACCACCCTTACCTTCAGGTGACGTTCAAGATTTCTTTGCTGCGCCGGAGACAGCGCATGATTAAAGATGACGATATCCAGATTGGCGTCGGCCACCGCATGTGCAATCTCATCCGCCTTGCCGGAGCCGACAAACAGCGCGGCATCGGGGCTGGAGCGCTTGCAGGTGATAGTTGTCATCGGCTCTGCCCCCGCAGACTGGGAGAGCAGAGAGAGCTCTTCTATACTGGCGGCAAAATCGTCTTTACCGAAGTCAACACCGACTAAGGCGGCGCGCATAGTCAAAGACATTTTTCCAAGTTGCAACAAACCAAATGATTACTCAGCTTCAGATTCGAGGTTGATGCTTACGGCGCGGGCTGGCACCACGGTGGAGATCGCATGCTTGTAGACCATCTGGGTGACGGTGTTGCGCAACAATACGACATATTGGTCAAACGATTCAATATGGCCCTGCAGTTTAATGCCGTTCACCAGATAGATGGAAACGGGAATATGTTCTTTACGCAGTGCATTCAAGAACGGGTCTTGTAACAGTTGCCCTTTGTTGCTCATAACAGCTCCATTGTGTTGTTGTGTTCAGGAGTTGGGGACAATTTATAAAATCTCAAGTGTCCCAGAAGTTGATTACGATATAACTGTAATCGATTTTCCATTTTGGTGCCAGAAACTTGCCGCTACCAGACTGCGCTGCTTTCATACAGCGCCGCCCGGAGCGGCTGCACCGCCTACTTCTCGGTTTTAGCGAACGGATTTTTACCCGATCGCATTTCGATACGTAATGGAGTCCCCGTCAGTGAAAAAGTTTCACGAAAATGTTTTTCGAGGTACCTTTTATACACATCACCGATTGCTTCCAGTGCATTGCCATGGATGACAATGACAGGTGGATTTTGTCCGCCCTGGTGAGCATACCGCAATTTAGGGCGAATAGAGCCCTTGCGCTTGGGCTGCTGATGCTCAACCGCTTCGATCAGCGCACGCGTCAATTTTGGTGTGGAAAGGTTGGCCGTCGCTGCCGCATAGGCCGCGTCGACGGATTTCATCAGCGGCGCAATACCGGTCGATTTCAGCGCCGACACATAATGGAATTTGGCAAACGACAGGAAGCTAAGCTTGCGGTCGATATCCATCTTGATTTCGTCACGCCGCTCAGTTTGCAGGCCATCCCATTTATTCACGCCGACCACCAGCGCGCGGCCGGATTCCAGGATGAAGCCCGCGATATGCGCATCCTGCTCAGAGATATCCTGCTGCGCATCCAGCAGCAGCAGCACGACGTTAGCTTCGGAAACCGACTGCAAGGTCTTGACAACCGAAAATTTCTCGATGGCTTCAAATACCTTGCCGCGCCGGCGGATGCCGGCTGTATCGATCAGCGTATAGTGCTTGCCTTCGCGCTCGAACGGTATCTCGATCGAATCGCGGGTAGTGCCCGGCATATCGAAAGCGATGACACGGTCCTCGCCCAGCAGCGTATTAACCAATGTGGATTTGCCGACGTTGGGCCGGCCTACGATGGCAATCTTGATGCCCCTGACAACGTCTTCAGGCTCGGCTTCTTCAGGTGGACGCTGCGCAAAGGCGATATTCAGCGCTTCCTCGACCAGATCAACGACGCCGTCTCCGTGCGCGGCGGAAATCACATACGGGTCGCCCATGCCCAGTTCATAGAAATCGGCGGTCACCGCCGTGTATCTCATGCCTTCGGCTTTGTTCACCACCAGCATCACCGAACGGCCCGATTTGCGCAGGAAGTCGGTAATGGTCTTGTCGTGCGGCGTCAGGCCCTGGCGGCCGTCGACGATAAAAATAACCACATCGGCTTCAGCGACCGCCTGCTTGGTCTGCTTGGCCATTTCGTGCATGATGCCTTCCTTGGCAACCGGCTCGAAACCGCCGGTATCAATCACCAGGAAAGGCCTTTCGCCCACACGGCCTTCGCCGTAGTGCCTGTCCCTGGTCAAGCCAGGAAGGTCCGCAACCAATGCATCCCGAGAACGAGTAAGCCGATTGAACAGCGTGGATTTGCCGACGTTAGGTCGGCCTATAAGTGCAATAACCGGCTTCATTTCTATTACTCGGCTGCCAATGCAACCACTGCCCCTGATTTGGTTTGGACAATCAAATCAGCGCCAGCCACCAATGGAGCTGAAACTATCTGACTGCCATCGGTACTGATACGACCGATGAAAGAACCATCTTCCCTGGAGAGAAAATGGACATAGCCGAAGGAATCGGCAACGGCGACCGAACGGCCGAAAGAAATCGGCGCCGACAAACGGCGATGCGACAGCTTGTCGTTTTTCCACTCGCTGGCGCCCGCGCCGCGGGAAAACGCAGAAACAGCACCCTGGTCGTCGGCAGCAAAGACGAAACGTTCATCGACACTGACGCCGACTTCACTGGAAAAATTCTTGGTCCAGCGTACCACACCGGAGACCAGATCGAAACAGCCGACACGGCCCTGGTAAGATACTGCGCATACTTCGCGACCGGCAATAAAAGGCGTACCGGACACATCGGCAACGCGCTCCAGCTCGGTGGCGCCTTTAGGATCGCCTACGGCAGTTTCCCAACGCAGGCCGCCATTGTTGATCGACATTGCGGCCATGCGGCCGCCAGGCAAGGCAACCACTGCCAGCTGGTCGGTAATAGCGATGCCAGGAACGGTGCGCAACGTCAATGCCGGCAATGGACGATCTACTATCCATTTGCGGGTACCTGTCTCTGCGTCGTACGCAGAAATTTTGTTGTCCACGCTGCGAACAATGACCAGCCCCTGCCCTACTGCCGGTGTGGACAGCACTTCGCTGGAAGCCTGTACTTTCCAGCGTTGTTTGCCATTATTATCAAAGGCCATCACAAAGCCTTTTTGACCCACGACCGCAATAGTATCTGCGTTGGCTCCAACACCAGCGGTCAGCGGCATACCCGCATTGATGCGCCATACCGAACGGCCGCTGGTTGCTTCCAGCTTGACCAATGTGCCATCTGCACCTGCTGCATAAATGAAGTCACCACCCTGCGCAGGAGCGAATACGTAGATGTCGGCGCTGCCGACAGAAGCAGACCATGCCTGCTTGATCGCCATGGTCTGCTTGAACTCATGCAGCTCTGCAGGCGGATGTTTGTTTTCCTTGCTGGAAAACGGATTGTATTTGGAAATGGTGGAACATCCAGCCATCGCCAGCAATGCAGCAATACCAACGATCTTGGTAGAAAAACGCATGTATAACCCCTTTTATTTGCTTGCCACTTTGGCAGCCGTGCCGCCTATGGCTTCGAGCTTCAACTGTATCAGCTGGCGGCCTGGATTTTTCTCATTGGTCTTTTCCAGTGCAGTCTGATACGCAGTGCGTGCTTCGGCAATCTTGTTCTGAGCCGTGTAGATATCACCTTTGCGGTCTGCCACTTCGCCGGCAAATTCCGCAGGGAAATCGCCAGCCAGCAGTTTCAGGCCGTCATCGTAAGCTTTTTCGTCCAGCGCAATGCCGGCCAGGCGTATGCCTGCCAGCGCCTTGTACTCTTCAGAGCCGCCCTGGTCGATGACCCACTGCAGCCTGGCCTTGGCGGCTTTCAGGTCGTTCGCATCGAATGCGCTTTTTGCCGCAGACAAGGCCGCCATTGGTGCATAGGCAGTCTTGCCGAATTTGTCGATCAGATCACCGGCCGCGCGTTGCACCTTGGCATTATCCTTGGCCTGCGCCGCTCTTTGCAGCTCTTCATACAGCTGGGAAGCCTGCACCGCCTGGCCGCTCTGGTAGTTATTCCAGTAGGTCCAGCCGGCAAAGGCCGTCAGACAGATAATGAGCAGCCAGGTCACCAGGTTGCCGTATTGCTTCCACCATGCTTTAAGCGTGTCTATCTGCTCTTGTTCTTCGAGATCGTATGCCATGTTGTTATAAGTCTAGTGATGAATATGAATATGATTTGGATCGTCGCAGCAATCTGCAGCATCGGCCGCGCCGGTAATCTGGTCCACCAGATAATCGACTGCGGTATCAAAAGGCACGCTGACCTGATTGTTTTCCATGTCGTCGGAACGCAGGGCCTTTACCGTCACGGTATTGGCCGCCGCTTCATCTTCGCCGATGATGACTGCATAGGCAGCGCCGCTGCCGTCTGCCCGTTTCATCTGCGACTTGAAGCTGCCGACAGATGCCGCAGTGGCGCAATGTAACACAACATCCAGCCCGGCATCGCGTAAACGCTCTCCCAGCACAAAAGATTGCATTTGTGCTTCGTCGCCCTGGTGCACCAGATAGACATCGCACTGGCTCGGCGCATGGGTTTCACCTGCAGCCTTCATCAGCTCCAGCAGGCGCTCCACACCCATCGCAAAACCGCAGGCCGGAGTAGGCTTGCCGCCGAAGATGGTGATCAGAGGATCATAGCGGCCGCCGCCGCAGACAGTGCCCTGCGAACCCAGCGCGTCAGTCACCCACTCGAACACGGTGCGGTTGTAATAGTCCATGCCGCGCACCAGGCGCGTGTTGATCGTGAACGGTATTGCGTTGTGGCGCAGAATTTTTTGCACGCCCTCAAAGTGGGCCTTGGATTCTTCATCCAGATAGTCCAGCAGTTTCGGCGCGCCATTGACCATTTCCTGCATCGCAGGATTTTTGGTGTCCAAAATACGCAGCGGATTGGTGTGCAGACGCCTTTGCGCTTCCGCGTCCAGCAAATCCTTATGCTGTTCAAAGTAAGCGATCAGGTCCGCGCGGTGCAAATTGCGCTCTGCCGCGTTGCCGATGGAGTTCAACTCTAGCCGGATATCCTGCAGGCCGAGGTCATCCCACAGGCGCTGGCACATCATGATCAGTTCGGCATCAATGTCCGGGCCGCTGAAGCCGACTGCTTCGGCGCCCACCTGGTGAAACTGGCGGTAGCGGCCGCGCTGCGGCTTTTCATGGCGGAACATGGGGCCGTTATACCACAGGCGCTTGGGGCCATCGTAAATCAGATTATGCTCAAGCGCGGCGCGCACTACACCGGCGGTATTCTCGGGACGCAGCGTCAGCTTGTCGCCATTCATCGAATCTTCAAAGGAGTACATTTCCTTTTCAACGATGTCGGTCACCTCGCCCAGACCGCGCGAGAACAGCGCTGTCGGCTCGACGATAGGCGTCCTGATCTGCTGGAAACCATAGCTCTTCAATACCGACTGCACGGTATTTTCAAACAATTCCCACAAAGGCGCATCGGCGGGAAGGATGTCGTTCATCCCTTTTACGCCGACGATTTTTTCAATTTTCTTATTTTCCGACATTCTTGAAGATCCGATTCTGATATTTGCAGCACGCTAACTACATTTGTTCATGCTGCTTTTGTTCATGCTGCATTGTTCGTACTGCTCTGATGTTATTCTGGCTTGGCTGAAGCTGGGTTTATGCCGGACCGGTCACGCTAAGCGGCTGAATTTGCAGTCTCTGGCACCGGCGCATAATGGCTCTGCACATAGTTGAGCACAATGGCATGAAACTCTTCGGCAATATTATCGCCGCGCAGCGTCATCGCCTTGGCGCCATCGATAAAGACCGGCGCCGCAGGAGATTCGCCGGTGCCCGGCAGGCTGATGCCGATATTGGCATGCTTGGATTCACCAGGGCCATTCACGATGCAGCCCATGACGGCCACATTCATGTTTTCCACGCCTGGATACTGCTTCTTCCACACTGGCATCTGGTCGCGCAGGAAAGTCTGGATATCATCCGCCAACTGCTGAAACACTGTGGACGTGGTACGGCCACAACCTGGGCAGGCAATCACCATCGGCGTGAATTTGCGCAAGCCCATCGTCTGCAGGATTTCCTGGCCTACGATGACTTCCTTGCAGCGGTCGCCGCCCGGCTCCGGCGTCAGCGAAATGCGTATCGTGTCGCCTATGCCTTCCTGCAGCAGTACCGACAGCGCAGCAGTGGAAGCAACGATACCCTTGCTGCCCATGCCTGCTTCCGTCAGGCCCAGATGCAGCGGGTAATCGCAGCGTTTGGCCAGCTCACGGTACACCGCGATCAGGTCCTGTACGCCGGACACCTTGCAAGACAAGATAATTTTATCACCCGCCAGACCCAGCTCTTCTGCCCTGACGGCATTTTCTATCGCCGACGTGATCAATGCCTCATACATGACCGACTGCGCACTCCACGGTGCCGCGCGCTGCGCGTTTTCATCCATGATGCGCGCCAGCAGCGCCTGATCAAGACTGCCCCAGTTGACGCCTATGCGTACCGGTTTGTCGTACAGGCAGGCCATCTCTATCATCTGCGCAAACTGCGTATCACGCTTGGCGCCCTGGCCCACATTGCCCGGATTGATGCGGTATTTGGACAAGGCCCGCGCGCAGTCAGGAAAATCCTTCAGCAGCGTATGGCCGTTGTAGTGAAAATCGCCGACCAGCGGCACATCGATTTCCATGCGGTCTAGCTGCTCGCGAATGGCAGGTACGGCGGCAGCGGCCTCCGCATTGTTGACCGTGATGCGGACCAGCTCAGAACCGGCACGCGCCAGTTCCTTGATCTGGATCGCAGTACCGATTGCATCCGCAGTATCGGTATTGGTCATTGACTGCACGACGACTGGCGCATTGCCGCCCACGATGATTTCGCGCTTGCCGTACACAATCTTCGCACTACGGCTCAGACGGCGGGCAACGGGGCCGGAAGTAATTGCAAATGGAGAAGACGTCATACTTTTACTTCACATTCAGGTTAACGACATTGCTGTCCTTGCCGCCCTGGATCTCCATGGCCGCGCCACGCAACTGGCCATCCACTCCGCTGGCGTTACCCAGCCTGACTTGCAAAGGCTCTTTCACATCAAAGCTCTCTTCGGTGCCGGCCTTGGCTAGATGGGAAGTCACCACGGTGCCGTTGGCACGCTTGACCTGTACCCATGAATCCTGGCGGAACTTCAATTTCATTGCGTTGGCTGGATCAGCAGCTGCAGGGCTAGCAACTACAGCTACCGCGGCAGGCGCGCTGGCAGCAGTAGCTGCCGGCGCTGTTGCAGGCCGCGCCAGCGCACCGGCAACAGTTGCAGGCGCAGCTACTGCAGGACCAGGGCTAGCCGTGGCGGCAACAGGCGCTGGTACAGCCGCGATAGTTGAAACGGGCTCTGCTGCCTTTTTTTCTGCTTCAGGCTTGGCCGCCGCATTATCGGCATCAGCAACTTTGCCGCCAGCGTCCTGAATAGCCGGTAGGGGCTGCATGGACTGGCCACTGCCGGGCTGCTCGTCGCCGCTTGGCGTTGCCGACTGCATGGCAGTGTTTTCTGCAGGCTCGCTTGCCGCACTGGCTGCAACGGGAGAAGATGCGGCAGGAAACAAATCCTTCAGAAAACCGCTGTGCTCAAACTTCTGGAATGCAAAGAACGCAGCTGCCGCAACCGCCAGCAAGCCTGCACCCCAGATATATTTATTGTTGTTTGCATCAGGCCGGTTCAGCAGCGGCAGCCGCGACTCCATGAAAGGCGTGGCCATTGCCGGCTTCAATGCACTGACCTGAGCACCCGCGGGCGTCGCATCCTGCGGCAGCAAGGCGATGATGGGCTCAGCTTCTATCTTCAACAACTTGGCGTAAGACCGTACAAAGCCGCGCACGATAACGGCTTTTGGCAACGCATCAAACTGGTTTGCCTCCATCGCCGCAACCTGGCGTGGCGACAGTTTTAACTGGTCGGCAACCTGCTGCACCGACATGTTTTTCTGCTTGCGGGCGGCAGCCAACTGCCCGCCCGCGGAATGGTCCGCAACAATGGCGGCCGGCGCGGCAGCGTTAATTGCAATTACTTCAGCAGCCGCCGCGGCATCCACCGCGGCCGCGTCTTCTGCCACCGGCTCCAGTTCAGGCTCCGAGGTATTCAATTGTTCCGGTAACAAATTCGGACCTACCTCACTCATTAAAAGCTCCTCGCTGCAATAAGTCGTATTCTTTGGAATTGGGGTAACGGCGCCTCAACTGAGTTCCCAGGCTGCTGACGGAAAGCTGGTCGCCGCGTTTGTTTTCTATTCTGATGGCAAGCCATAATGTTTCCGGCGTCAGCTGTTCAGCCTTGACCACGCGCTCAACATAGAAATGTGCTTTTTCGTAATCGCCGCGCTCGTACAGCATCTTGGACAGATTGATGTTGACGGACGGGTTGGACGGATCAGCGCGAAAGGCCTGCATGAAATAACGCTCTGCACCGACATAGTCCTTCAGCTTCATGCTGCAGATGCCTGCGGTATTGAGCGTCTTGCCGACGCCGGTGTATTTAGGGTCTTTGAGCACCTGCTCAAAATAAGCCATTGCCTGCTTCTCGCGGCCGTTCTGGCACAGGAACCAGCCGTAATTCTGCGCGACGTCGGAATTATTTGGCGCCAGCTTTAATGCGTACAGAAAATTATCTTCTGCCAGGCTTTTTTCACCCATGTCCATGAAGATCAGGCCGCGCACGTTATACGCATCCACCAGATCCGGGGAAGAGATCAGCGCCTGCTTGATTTCTTCCAACGCCACCTTCTGCTGGCCCTGCTGGTAATAATCGATGGCGAGCTGCATCCGTATCGACGCGCGCTTTTGCTTGTCCAGGCTCTCAGTGCCGGACAGACCGTCATTCTTAGGACCCTCCAGTGTCGATTTGGTTGCACATGCGGATAAGACCAGCGCGCAGCATATCGCGCCGAATACAAAACGGTAGTGCATTCCAAAAATTTTCACTGAGTGATCTCCACGATTTTGCCAAAATTTTCGCCAAACTTCTTTTGATACTCCGCCATCTTCTGCATACGTTCCTGCACGCGCGTGCGGTCCTGCACCTCACCGGCCAGCTGGCCGCAGGCAGCGTCAATATCGTCGCCGCGTGTCTTGCGTATCGTGGTCACCAGCCCTGCATCCATCAGCACCTGGGCAAATGCCTTGATCCTTGGATTATGCGAACGCTTCAGGCCGGACTCCGGGAAAGGGTTGAACGGGATCAGGTTGAACTTGCAAGGCACATCCCTGACCAGCGCCACCAGTTCGCGCGCGTGCTGGTCGCTGTCATTGACACCATCCAGCATGCAGTATTCAAACGTGATGAAATCACGCGGTGCGTAATCGAGATAGCGTTTGCAAGCCTCCAGCAGTTCATGCAAAGGATATTTTTTGTTCAGCGGAATCAGTCCGTCGCGCAGCGTGTCATTGGACGCATGCAGCGATACCGCCAGCGCCACCGGGCACTCCTTGGACAGCTTGTCTATCATCGGCACCACACCACTGGTGGACAGCGTTACGCGGCGGCGCGACAAGCCATAGGCATTATCATCCAGCATCAGGCGCAAGGCGGTGACGGTAGGCTCAAAATTCAGCAGCGGCTCGCCCATGCCCATCATCACCACATTGGTGATCTGGCGTTCACCCTTGGGGCCAGGCGCGATGCCCTTGGTCTTGCGCAGCTCAAACTCGGCCATCCACAACTGGCCGATAATTTCACCGACAGTGAGGTTGCGGTTAAAGCCCTGCTTACCCGTGGAACAAAAACGGCAGTTCACCGCACAGCCCGCCTGCGTGGAAATGCACAGCGTGCCGCGGTTTTCTTCCGGAATGAATACTGTTTCAACGGCGTTGCCCTGCCCTACGTCCAATAGCCATTTACGCGTTCCATCTGTCGAAGTATGGTCGCTGATAATGGCGGGAGAGGCAATAAAGGCACGCGTTGCCAACTTCTCGCGCAAGGATTTGGCGAGGTCGGTCATTGTTTCAAAATCGCCTGCACCGAACTGGTGTATCCAGCGCTGCAATTGTTTTGCGCGAAACGGCTTCTCACCCAACTCGCCGCAGTAAGCGACGAGTTGCGCGGGATCCAGGTCCAACAGATTGGTGAGTGCCGTCATTTGTTTCTTCCTTCTCGCCCCGCCTTGCCACAAAGGGCAAGCAGGACGACTTACATTAGTTGCTGATATTGATTAACGTGAGTACACGTTCAGAGCTGGGAAGAAATACGAAATTTCAACAGCTGCTGTTTCTGCTGCGTCGGAACCGTGCACTGCGTTCGCGTCGATGGAGTCTGCGAAATCAGCGCGGATTGTGCCGGCTTCTGCTTTCTTAGGATCAGTAGCGCCCATCAGGTCACGGTGCTTCAGGATTGCGTTTTCGCCTTCCAGAGCCTGAATGATGACAGGACCGGAAATCATGAAGTCAACCAAATCCTTGAAGAAAGGACGTGCAGCGTGTACAGCGTAGAAGCCTTCTGCTTCAGCACGGGACAAATGGATCATGCGAGCAGCAACGATCTTCAAGCCTGCATTTTCAAAACGGCTGTAAATTTGACCAATGACGTTTTTTGCAACTGCATCAGGCTTAATAATAGACAATGTGCGTTCGATAGCCATCTAAAAACTCCAATAAAATGAAAGGGTTAAGACAAAAACTCAAGAATTCATCTAACCTTAGATTTTACCACGAAACATGCCTTTCTAGGGAGCTTGTCGATTATCATAATTACCAGCAAGCATTACTTTTGCAATTTAGCACTAAACCGCGCCCCGAGGAAAGAATGAATACGTGGTAACCTGTACTTGTAGCGAGCCAAAACGACAATCCACAAGATCAACATCCGGCTAAGCACAGCATAGAACGCCTTAAGGAGAAAGCAAATGAACCAGTCACTTCAACAGTCTTATGAATTCGGCGCCAACCCGGCGCTGGTCCGCCACCGCGTCATGCGCAATACCTACTGGTTGCTCGCGCTATCGATGATACCGACCGTGTTCGGCGCCTGGCTTGGCGTGCAACTGCAGTTTGCCTTCTTCCCGGGCAGCCCCGGAGTTGCGATGATCGCAACACTGGCAATTGCCTTTGGCTTCATCTTTGCCATTGAAAAAACCAAAAACTCTGCCATCGGCATTGCGGTACTGCTGGGTTTCACCTTTTTCATGGGCCTGCTGCTGTCGCGCCTGATCAGCCACACACTGGGCTTCAGCAATGGCGCCTCACTGATCATGCTGGCCTTTGGCGGCACGGCTGCCATATTCGGCGTGATGGCAACGATTGCCACCGTTTCCAAGCGTGATTTTTCCGGCCTGGGCAAGTGGCTGTTCGTTGGTGTGCTGGTGCTACTCGTCGCCAGCATTGCCAACATGTTCCTGCAAATGCCTGCGCTGTATCTGGCGCTGTCGGTGCTTGGCATACTGATCTTTTCTGCCTATATCCTGTATGACGTGCAGGACGTTATCAACGGCGGCGAAACCAACTACATCAGCGCCACACTGCGCATCTACCTGGACCTGTACAACATCTTCGTCAGGCTGTTGTCCCTGCTAGGCATCTTCGGCGGCAGCCGCGACTAAGTAATCTCTCGCGAGCCTGCACTGGCGAACGAGTCTGCAAAAGATGCGCCGCAAATGACAAGAGCCTGCTATAAGCAGGCTCTTGTTTTATGACATCAGCAATCAGGTTCAGGCCAGATCGAACACCGCCATCGATTCCACGTGCGACGTATGCGGAAACATATTGACCACGCCTGCATGCGTCAGCCTGTAGCCACCTTCATTGACCAGCATGCCGGCATCGCGTGCCAGCGTGGACGGGCTGCATGACACATAGACCAGCCTTTTCGGCCTGAGTTCGGGCGCAAATTTACCCAGATCGATCAGCGCCTGACATACGGCCATCGCACCATCGCGCGGCGGATCAATCAGAAAACGGTCAAACTTGCCCAGCGCGACGAAATCCTCCGCCGTCACTTCAAACAGGTTGCGGGTGCCGAACGAGGTTTTGGCATCCAATCCGTTGGCTTTTGCATTGCCCAGGGCACGCTCGGTCAGCGCGGTACTGCCCTCTATGCCGACCACTTCTTTTGCCATCGTCGCAATCGGCAGCGTGAAATTGCCGAGGCCGCAGAACAGGTCAGCAATGCGCTCGTCCTTGCGCGCATCCAGCAAGCGCAGCGCACGCGACACCAGCACGCGGTTGATATGGTGATTGACCTGGGTAAAATCAGTCGGTTTGAAAGGCATTTTTACGCCGAATTCCGGCAGGCTATAATGCAGATCAGGAGTTTGCGGATAAAACACTTCTGCCGTATCCGGGCCGCCGGTTTGCAGCCAGAACTGCACCTGATGCTGATCCGCGAAAGATTTCAGCAAGTTTTCATCACCCGAGCTCAGCGGCGCCATGATGCGCAGCACCAGCGCGGTAACGCCCTCGCCTATGGCCAGTTCAATTTGCGGCACCTGCTCGACGATGGAAAGCGACGCGATCAGGCCGCGCAAGGGCATCAGCATCTGCGATACGTGCGGCGGCAGGATCTCGCAGCTTTCCATATTGGCGACGTAGCGCGATTTTTTTTCGTGAAAACCAACCAGCACTGTGCCCTTCTTGTGCACATTGCGCACCGACAGGCGGGCACGGTAGCGATAGCCCCAGGTAGGGCCGTAAATAGGCCGCATCATGGTTTCCGCCTTCACCTTGCCGATGTGCCACAGATTATCTTCCAGCACCCGCTGCTTCATCGCTACCTGTGCATTCGGCTCCAGATGCTGCATCGAGCAGCCGCCGCAGGTACCGAAAAATTCACATTTTGGCTTTACCCTCTGAGATGACTCTTTCAATAAAGCCGTCATCGTCGCCGCTTCCCAGCTGGCTTTCTTTTTAAAGGTCTGGAAAGCTACCGTTTCGCCCGGCAGAGCACCTTCGACAAAAACAACCTTGCCCTGGCTGCCATCTTCATTCAGCAAATGGCCGACGCCGCGCGCGTCCATGTCAAAGGAACGGATATTGATAGTATTCATGATTGCCTGCAGCGCCGCCCATGTGACGCGGACGCTGTTTTATATTATTTATAAGGAAGCTTGCAACAGCAATTGCAAGAAAGACGGAATTATAAGGGAATCGGAGCGGAGAACCCACAGTGATAATGAACTGAAGGCGAACAGCGGACCTGGACTAAGGAAAAATGCGGCAAAACAGCCGCATTTGCATTAGATCACTGCTGACAGAACCGCGCTTACAGCAGCGCGTCCCTGCCCACGCCGCGCGAAGCAAATGATCGCTTCAGCTTGACCAGCGCTTCCTGCTGGATCTGGCGCACCCTTTCACGGGTAATGCCCATTTCGTCCGCCAGCGTTTCCAGCGTTGCCGGATCATCGTTATCCAGCCCGAATCGGCGTACGATCACGATGCGTTGCTTGTCCGGCAGCTTGGACAGCCAGTCGCGCACCAGGATAGTCATTTCGTGATGTTCAGCCCTGATATCCGGGCCATCATCGCTATCGCCCGGCAGCATATCCATCAGGCTGGACTGTGGATCATTGTCTAGCGGCGTATCCAGCGAAGTCGCATGTTCGGACAGGGCAAGGATATCCTGAACTTCGTCTATCGGCCTGTCGACCAGATGCGCAATGTCTTCCAGTGCCGCATCCCGGCCGTCGCGCTGCTGCGATTCCAGATGGTACTTGGCACGCAGGATTTGGTTCAGCTCGCGCACCATGTGCACCGGCAGCCGTATCGTGCGCGCCTGGTTCATGATTGCGCGCTCTATGCTCTGGCGTATCCACCACGTCGCGTAAGTAGAGAAACGGAAGCCGCGTTCAGGCTCAAACTTGTCTATCGCATGCATCAGGCCCAGGTTGCCCTCTTCTATCATGTCCAGCAGCGCCACGCCGCGGTTGATATAGTGCTTGGCAATAGACACAACCAGCCGCAGGTTGTGCTCTATCATTTTCTGGCGCGCCTCAAAATCACCCTGCTTGGCCAGCGTCGCATAATGCAACTCTTCTGCGGAGCCAAACAGCGGCCGCGTGCCTATCTGGTTCAGGTAATGCTGAGTTGTGTCGGTGGATAACTCTGCGGCCAGCACCGTCTTCAATTCATCAATCGGCGCGACGATCAGCGCAGCCGGATTATCGCCCGCCTCCTTGACATCATCGCCATCACCGTCGCCATCGGAAAAATCGGCCTGCTCCTCGGGCGCCGCATCGGCAACCTGGTCCAGGTCATCGTCCATTTCCGAATTCTGACTTTGATAATTGATAGGATTGGGCATGTGTTATCTAAGATTAGCGAAAATTAGCGACCCGGTAAAAATTTGGCAGGATCAACAGGTTTGCCTTGCTGGCGTATTTCAAAGTGCAACTTGACTGCATCGCTGTCGGAATTGCCCATCTCGGCGATTTTTTGTCCCTTGCTGATGGAGTCGCCTTCCTTCACGAGAATGGACTTGTTGTGCGCGTAGGCCGACAGCAGATTGCTTGAATGTTTGATAATCACAAGATTACCATATCCGCGTATGCCGCTACCTGCATACATGACCTTTCCTGAGCCGGCCGCCAGTACCGCTTGGCCCAGCTTACCTGAAATATCCAGGCCTTTGTTCTTTGCTTCGTCAAAAGTCGCAATAACTTTACCATCCGATGGCCACATCCAGTCTACCGTGTCCGCATCCGATGCCGGCGCCTCTGCAGGCCTGACCGGAGGCGCTACAGGAGGCACGACAACAGGCGTGTCCGGCTTGGGGATAGTTGCAACGACGCCGCTGGCAGGAGCAGCGGCGCTGTCTGCTTTTTGCAATTCCGCGAGGTTGGCGTCGGAATATGCCTTCTTGTCGCCGCGGGGGCCGGTTTTATTGTTTGCGGAAGGCGCAGCATTTGCGGGCACCGGCGTCAGCGGACGGACTTCCACGCCGCTGCCGACAGTCACGCTGCCAGTCTGGGGTGCGCCATCTGGAGGGGCCACACGCAATACCTGGTCCACCTTGATGTCATTGGGATTCTTCAGGTTGTTCCAGGTAACGATGTCGCTATAGCTCTGGCCGTGGTCCAGCGCGATCCGGTACAGCGTATCGCCTTTTTTAACGACATAGGTGCCGCGCGTATCCGCCGGCTTGACCGGCTTGGCCGTTTCCGGCTTAGGTGTTTCCACGGGGATGCTATCCGTACCGCGTTCTACCACCGGCGCTTTGCCTGTGGTCTGGCAACCTGCCAGCAAAGCCATTATCAAAGCTACACCGATACACTGTATTTTCTTCATTCTCATTGCTGTCAATTCATATTATTGGATGAAACGGCCGCTCGGCCTGGCGAGCGCAAGCCCTTTCATCGGGACTAAATTCATCTAGATCACGCCTTTGTGCAAGGGCACGAAATGGCATTGCTCCATGACGGTGCTGCTCCATTCGTTTTTTGCCACGCGCTGTATCAGTTGCAAAACCTGGTTTCTACCGCCGACCGGCGCAATCAGCCTGCCCCCTATGCTGAGCTGGTCGAGCAAGGCTTGCGGCACTTCCATTCCCGCCGCAGCCAATATGATACCGTCAAAAGGGGCAACTTGAGGCAATCCCAGCATGCCATCGCCATAATGCAGGCGAATATTGGCGATGCGCATAGGCCTCAGATTGTTTTTCGCCAATTCATGCAGCGCCTTGATGCGCTCGATTGAATACACCTCCTTGGCCACCAGCGACAGCACCGCCGCCTGATAGCCGCAGCCGGTGCCGATCTCCAGCACGCGGGTCAGCGTGCCACCGTTGCGCATGATTTCTGTCATGCGTGCAACGATATACGGCTGCGAGATGGTCTGGTGGTGGCCAATAGGCAAAGAGGCATCGATATACGCCTGGCTGACCAGGCCGGATTCGATGAACAGGTGCCGGGGCACCGCTTCCATCGCCGCCAGCACCAGGCTGTCCTTGACGCCTTGCTGCGCCACACGCGCCACCATGGCGCGGCGTACGGCATCCGACACCAGCGGCCTGGAGCCGGCTTCCGACTGCTGTCCTTGTTTCGCGTGCTGTGAATGCGGAGACAACGGCGGCTGTTGCACAGTCCGTTGCGGCGCGCGGATGTCTGCCGCCGCGCGGGCGCTCGCAGGCGTAGCCGGTGCGCCGTAAGCGCCCGCAATACCAGCCGTCAACGGTTTCGGCGACAGCCCCCTGGAAGCACTCTGGTTTTGCATCGCTGTCTGCGGCATTGCCGTTTTTGGCGAATGTGATGCGCCTATACCGCGGCCCTTGTCCACAATGGACGACAAGGGCAAGGGGAAACGCTTGTCTTTGCCGCTCATGCCAGGTCTGCTCCCAGCTTATCCATCTGCCGGGTATCGGTCAGGTCGATTTGCAGTGGCGTCACGGACACATAGCCTTGCGCTGCAATGAAAAAATCAGTGCCTTCGCCTGCATCCCTGGCCTTGCCCGGCGGGCCTATCCAGAAAATGTCGCGGCCATGCGGGTCCTGCGCCCTGATCGCGGCTTCCGCCATGTGGCGACGACCCAGCCTTGCAGTGCGCACGCCTTTGATCTGCTCATACGGCAGGTTGGGAATATTCACATTCAGCAGGAAAGGCCGCGCCAGCGATTCAAACTTGCGCTCCACCATCTCGCGCGCCACGCGGGCTGCCGCATCAAGGTTGGCCCAGCCCTTGTCCAGCTGCGAAAACGCCATCGCCGGCACGCCGAATAAATACCCTTCGGTGGCCGCGGCCACAGTGCCGGAATACAGCGTATCGTCGCCCATGTTTTGCCCCTGGTTGATGCCGGAAACAACGAGGTCGGGCTTGTCCTGCATGATTGCAGTCAGCGCGATGTGCACACAGTCCGAAGGTGTACCATTGACAAAATAATAGCCGTTGGCCGCGCGAAAGACCGATAGCGGCCTGTCTAGCGTCAAGGCATTGGAAGTGCCGGAACGGTTGCTGTCCGGCGCGACTACGGTAATATCGGCGATGGGCGCCAGCGCGTCGGCCAACGCCGCAATGCCGGGAGCGAGATAACCATCGTCATTACTGATCAGGATTTTCATACAGGCATTTTACCTGATGCCTCATTACAATTTTATACAGCAATTATTTTTTTAAGGCATAATCGTTAAAAACAAACGACCGCACTATTTTTAAGCGAGGAGACAAGCGTATGAAAGCAATAGTTTGCAAGGCCTGGGGACTGCCCGATACACTGGTAGTGGAAGAGTTGCCCGATACCGTGCCCGGCCCCGGCCAGGTGGCAATTGATGTCAAGGCGGCAGGCGTCAACTTCCCTGACGTGCTGATCATCCAGAACAAATACCAGTTCAAGCCCGAATTGCCGTTTACTCCCGGCAGCGAATTGTCCGGCGTGGTGCGCGCAGTCGGCGAAGGCGTCAGCAACTTCAAGGCGGGCGACAAGGTCATTGCCTTCATCGGCCATGGCGCATTTGCCCAGCAGGTAGTCGCACCGGCCAACGCCGTGATGCCGATGCCGCCAGGAATGGATTTCGATACCGCAGCCGCCATCACGCTGACCTATGGCACATCACATCACGCAGTGGTAGACCGCGCGCAGTTAAAGGCAGGCGAAACCATGCTGGTGCTGGGCGCTGCTGGCGGCGTCGGTCTGGCAGCAATAGAAATTGGCAAGGCACTGGGCGCACGCGTTATTGCTGCCGCATCCTCCGATGAAAAACTGGCGATCTGCAAGGACCATGGCGCAGACGCCACCATCAACTATAGTACAGAAGATCTGCGCGAAGCCATCAAGGCAGCAACCGATGGCAAAGGCCCTGACGTTATCTACGATCCTGTCGGCGGCATTTACGCTGAACCGGCATTCCGCTCCATCGGCTGGCGCGGCCGTTACCTGGTCGTGGGTTTTGCCAATGGAGAGATTCCTAAACTGCCGCTGAACCTGACACTGCTGAAAGGCGCTTCGCTGGTCGGTGTATTCTGGGGAGATTATGCAAGGCGCGAACCGAAGGCGAATCAGGCCGCCATGCGCGAGCTGATGGGCTGGCTGGCGGAAGGCAAGATACGTCCGCATATCTCCGGACGTTATGCGCTGGCAGATACTGCCATTGCGCTGAACGACATCGCCGCCCGCAAGGTAACAGGCAAAGTAGTGATACAGCCGGAAAAATAATGAAAGAAGCGCCGTCGCCCGCATTTTGCATCATGGGGCGACGGCGCTTTTGATCGCAGCAGCAGCAGCAGCAGCGTGGCTACTAGTGCACCAGTTCCGCCGCCTCGCCCAGCCAGAAGCGCTGGATATCCTTTAATCCCCATTTGGCGGCATCTTCACGCGCCACAATCTTGTCTTGTACGCCTGGGCCGGCCAGGTCCAGTAACTGAGGCGCAATATACGTCATCGCCTTGCTGGAGAAAAATACCCTGACCTTGGGCAGCAGCAGCGATTTCCCTACCTGCTGCTCTACAACGACGCCCAGCCTGCCTGATTCCAGACGCACCAGTGTGCCGCAAGGATAGATGCCTATACTCTTGACGAAGGCCTGGAATACCCTTTCATCAAAATGTTTGTTCTTGCTCCACTCCGCCATCTTGCGCAGCGAATCTGCCGGACACCAGCCCTGTTTGTAAGGGCGGTCGGAGGTAATCGCGTCGTACACGTCGCAGACGGCGCCCATGCGCGCCACCAGGCTGATCTCTTCACCCTTGAGGCCGTGCGGATAGCCGGTGCCATCCATTTTTTCATGATGGTGCAAGCACACATCCATTGCTGCTTCGCTAATACCTATGCCACCCTGCAGCATTTTATAGCCGGCCTCCGGATGCCCTTTCACCGAGGTGAACTCCGCGTCCGTCAGCTTGCCGGGCTTGCTCAGAATGGTGGCCGGCACTGCCATCTTGCCGATGTCGTGCAGCAGCCCTGCTACGCCGGCATCGCGGGTTTCCTGCACACTCAAACGTAATTGTTTGGCCAGCGCCACCATCAGTGCGCACACCGCCACTGAATGCATATAGGTGTAATCGTCCTTGCTTTTCAGGCGTGCCAGCCCGATCAGCGCATCCTGGTTGCGGATCACCGACGCCGTGATTTCTTCTACCAGCGGCATGGCTTCCTGCGCATCGACGGCCCGCCCCATCCTGGCTTCGTTGAACATGGAGAAAACAGCTTCTCGCGATTTATTGACAATCTGCGCCGCGCGCCCGAGCTCTTCATCCATGGAAACGGCTACGGGCTTGATAGGCGCTACGGGTATTTTTTCCTGGGCTGACGGTGCGCTCACTGCAGTGACAGCGGCAGTGGCAACGGCAGTGGCAACCGCAGTGGCGGCGGCGGTATCGGCTACAACGGGCAGATCCAGGCCTTTCCCGGTATCGATCCACGCGTGCAGAATCCCCGTCTTGCGGACGGTAGCCAGCGTAGCCGCATCGTCAAGCATGAAAGATTTTTGCCAGAATGGCGTGTTGATCCACGAACTTTCCAGCTCATGAACATACATTCCTAGCCGCAACTCTTTAACATCAATTTTTTTTAACATGTTAAGCCGATCTGTCATGTCTTGAACTGATGCCTTGCTGCCGCAATCCCGTTTATCTTTTTATGGGTCACGTACAGTTTGTTTCCGTACATCAATTATTATCTAAATCGAGCCTAAGACCTAGCAAAATCGTGTCAATTTATGTTAAAAAAATAATCGCACTATTGAGGGGCACAGCTCGGGACAGCGCCAGCCGTCTTAATAGGGGCTGAATTAAGGCTGAATCCGGGCTGAACATATGGCTATAAATCGGAAAATAACGAGCCGGAAGTAGCAACCGGGAAGCCGTAATTGGCCGCTTTAAGCGGCTCTGAGCAAATGCATAGGACCAAAAAAGGCTTGCATCCCCTGGTTGGCGATAAAAGAAAGGTTGTACGGATGCTCCGCGAGCACATGCGGGAAAGACTTGCTGGCTTCAATCTGCTTCAGCTGCTCGGCGATTTTACCCCACAGCACGAGTTGCGGAAGCGAGTTTGCGGCCCCATGGCGGACCAGCAGCGCAGCTAGGATTTCGCGCAAAAACGGCATCCATGCCCTGGCGTCCTTGACAGGGGGGACATCTGGACGAAATACCAGTGATGCATTCAGCAGCAGAAAACCATGGCGTTCCAGGTTTTGCTGCAACTCAGGCAGGCTCTGGATAAACCCCGACCCCGGCTGGCGCACCTGTGCGGAAATTTCCGCGAGCGCAGGGCCAGTCGTATTTTCCACCGTCAGTCTGCCGTCCGCGACCAGCAGCATTTTCATGAAGTTGCGCAGCGACGTCGCGCGATTAACTTTCTTGGACAACCCGCCATCCAGCTCCTGCGACCACAACTCCTTGACTGCACCGTCCATGAAACAATAGCCGGTCGCGCTGTCTTCGCGTGGATAAGGGCCCTCGCCGATCAGCACATATCTGACCTTCGCCATCGGCAATGCAAACGCGGCAAACAGACGGCCTTGTGTAGGCAGGAATTTCCCGTCAATGAGGCCGGGCAGGTAGGAAGGATCAGCAGCCTGCACCGCCTCCAGGCCAGCCTGCACCGCTGGCAGCCATGACGCATCTACCAGTTCCAGTGCCTGCTGCACGGCAGGAGGAAAATCATTTTTTTTCATGCTAAGAGTCCGCTCACTGCAAGGGCGCGCCGGGCATGACGGCCGGTAGCGATGACGGAGGCACCACCTGCATCGCAGGCGCTTGCCCCATGCGCGGAGGCGTCTGCATCGGCACAGGCTGTTGCTGCTGAAGAGAAGGCACAATGACCGGCCCGCCCGGCACCGGAGAAATCATTGCTGTCCCCGGTTTGGGCTGTGGCAGGTCCACGCGTTTATTAATGCCGGAATCGGACAGGATGATATAGCCGTCATGTACCTCAGTCACCTTCACGCCGGGCGACAACTCATGGTTGACGGCGACCGCCAGCGTTGCCTGGCCGTTGACGCCAATAATGGCCACGCTTTCTTCAGTACGTTTTGCCACGACCACGCCCTTTAACTGATAGTTGCTGGCCGCCTGCGCAACCTGCGAGGAACCGAACAGGCTGCCCCACTGCCCCGCTGCGGGTTCATAAGCAGGCGCTCCCTGAGGAATAGCCAAAGGACGCACCTGCGGCCTGAACATGCGCAACCCCCAGTAGCTGAGCGAAATACACAGCAAAATAAATACGGCAAAACTGGCGTACAAAGGCAGGCGCTTCATTTCATTCCTTGCAGTTATTTTTATAGTCGTTGCCGGCCGTTCATGTCATTCACACTGTCCGCAAAAACACTGTCGACACTATCGGACCAGCTGGTTAATTTCAATAATAGGCATCAGCACCGCCAGCACGATCAGCAGCACCACGACACCCATGGCCAGGATCAGCACCGGCTCCAGCAGGCCCGCCATCGTCAGCGCGCGCCGTTCCAGATCCTGCTCCTGCGTATTGGCTGCGCGCTCCAGCATGGCCGGCAATTCGCCCGTCACCTCGCCTGCCCGTATCATGTGGATCAGCATGGGAGGAAAATGCTTGTGCGACGACAGCGCCCGCGCCAGACTAACGCCTTCGCGCACGCTCGCCGCCGCCTCTTCCACCTGCAGCCGCATCGCCACATTGGCCAGCGTCTCGCGGCTGGTCTGCAATGCGCGCAGAATAGGCACGCCGGAACCGGTGGTAATCGCCAGCGTGCTCGCAAAACGGGCAGTATTCAGGCTGCGCTCGAAACGGCCATACAGCGGCACATTCAGCAGCCACGTATGCCAGCGCAGTTTGATTGCCTCATTTTTTAATGCCGAGCGCCAGCTGAAAAAGGCTGCAATCACGGCAGCAGCGACGAACAGGCCATAGCTGCGCACAAAATCGGAAATGGCCAGCATGGCCACCGTCAGGAACGGCAATTTTTGCTTGGTATTGGCAAACACGGACACGATCTGCGGCACCACATAGGTCAGCAAGAAGATCACAATCGCAAATGCGACAACGGTAACGATGGCCGGATACGTAAACGCCAGTTTGACCTTTTGCACCAGCGCATTGCGCCGTTCTATGTAATCCGCCAGCCGCGACAATACGCGCGACAGATGGCCGATCTGCTCGCCGGACGCTACCAGGCCCAGATAAAAATCGACAAAGTCATTAGGATGCTGCTTCAGCGCATCCGACAGTGATGAGCCCGCATTGACTTCTGAACGTATCGACGCAATCAGGTCGCGGATATATGGGCGTTCCGCCTGGTCCAGCAATGCAGACAAGGCTTGTTCCAGCGGCAGGCCCGCTTCCAGCAAGCTGGACAGCTGGCGTGTGAACAGCGCTAATTCCACCGTGGACAAATGCTCGGCAAACATGCTGCGCTTGCGTTTGCCCGCACTATCCAGCTGCGTGGTGATCAGCTCCACGGCAATCGGCAGCAGACCCTGGGCACGCAGGTCGCCGCGCGCCGCGCGGGCACTGTCGGCAGTAACAACGCCCTTTTTGGTCTGGCCGCCGCCGTCGACGGCTTCATATCGGAATGCTGGCACGGTTCTATTCTTTCGTTACACGCAGCAGTTCTTCGGGGGTGGTGATGCCGGCTTGCAGCCAGCGCTCGCCATCTTCACGCATCGTCGCCATGCCGTCGCGTTGCGCAGCGGCGCGAATTTCCGCCTCTGCCGCCTGATGGTGGATCTGCGAACGTATGGCGTCCGTAGTCAGCAGCAGCTCATATACGCCGACACGGCCCTGATAGCCGGTCTGCCCGCATTGGTCGCAGCCGACCGCATGCCAGGATTGGCCATCGAAGCGCTTGCAGTGCGAACACAGCTTCCGGACCAGGCGCTGTGCGACAACGCCCAGCAACGAAGACGACAGCAGGAAAGGCTCAATACCCATATCCAGCAACCGCGTTACCGCCGCAGCAGCATCATTCGTGTGCAATGTCGCCAGCACCAGATGGCCTGTCAGCGACGCCTGCACCGCAATCTGCGCGGTTTCCAGGTCGCGGATCTCGCCTATCATGATGACATCGGGATCCTGACGCAGGATGGCACGCAGCGCCTTGGCAAAGGTCATGTCTATGCGCGGGTTGACCTGGGTCTGCCCTACCCCGGCCAGCTCGTATTCAATAGGGTCTTCCACCGTCAGGATATTGGTGGTGCCGGCGTTGACGCGCGAAAGTGCGGCATACAGCGTCGTGGTTTTGCCGGAGCCTGTCGGCCCAGTCACCAGCACGATGCCGTGCGGCTGCGCAATCAGTTTATCGAACTGCGGCAGCACATTGTCGCTCATGCCCAGGCTGCTGAGGTCCATGCGGCCCGCTTCCTTGTCCAAAAGCCTCAGCACCGCGCGTTCGCCGTGGCCCGTGGGCAATGTCGAAACCCGTACATCCACCGGCCTGCCGCCTATGCGCAGCGTGATCCTGCCATCCTGCGGCAGGCGCTTCTCGGCGATGTCCAGCTGTGCCATGATCTTGATACGCGATATCAGCGAGGCATGCACGGCTTTCTTCGGACGCACGATATCGCGCAGCGATCCGTCTACGCGGAAACGCACGATGGAGATTTGCTCGAACGGTTCGATATGAATATCCGATGCGCCTTCCCTTAATGCCTGTGTAAGCAAGGCATTGATCATGCGGATCACCGGCGCGTCATCCGCCGATTCCAGCAGGTCTTCGACCGCGGGCATATCCATCATCAACTTGGCGAGGTCCATGTCGGACTCCACCTCGCCAACCACATCGGCAGCATCGCCGCCGGAACCGGCATAGGCGCGCGCGATCACCTGCAGCAGTTCTTCATGCGGCATCACGTTCAGCTTGACCTTGCCGAAACGCCGCCCCACTTCGGCAATTGCCGTCGGCTTGGTCTGTGCAGACACCGACAGCTCCACAAGGGCCGCGCTATTGTTTGCATCGCGGCTGGCCAGGATGGCAAAGTCGCGCGCAAAACCATAAGACAAAAGGCGGTTATCGATCATTCTTTGTTCACAGGCGCCGGGTTATCGGAAGGAACAGGTGTCGGAACTGGCACCGGTACGAGTATAGGCGCAGGCTTGGTTGCGACCGGTTGCGCTGGTATATTGGCTGGTATATTTGCCGGTATCGTCAACGGCGTTACCATCAATTTACCCTTCTCTATATTCGGGAACAAGGGTGTCGCACCGCCTTCCGCCGGAGCAATCTGCGCCTTCATGTAGTCGTAGCGGTCAACGGACACGTTGGTACCCTGATCACCAGTGCGTAGGACAGTCGGCCGCAGGAAAACCATCAGATTGGTCTTGGTACGCTTGCCACTCTGGTATTTGAACAGATTGCCGACGAAAGGAATATCACCCAGCAGTGGCACTTTTTCGTTGGATTCAGTGGAATTGTCATCAATCAGGCCGCCCAGCGCAACGATGTCGCCGTCTTCCGCCAGCACATTGGTTTCAATCGAGCGCTGGTTGGTAATAATGCCGGCCGGGTTGGTGGCGCTATCCACACTGGATACTTCCTGAAAAATACTCAGCTTGACGGTGCCGCCTTCGGAAATTTGTGGTTTCACACGTAGCTTGATACCGACGTCCTTGCGTTCTATTGTCTGGAAGGGATTGACGCCTGCCGCACCCGTGGCGGCCGAAGTCGTGAACTGGCCGGTGATGAACGGCACGTTCTGGCCGACAATGATGCGCGCTTCTTCATTATCCAGCGTCAGCAGCGTAGGAATGGACAACACATTCGTGCCACCCGTGCTTTCCAGCGCATGCGCCAGCGCGCCAAGACCAAGCTGGCCACCGATCTGGCGGAACAGGCCAACCGTCAGACCGTTGCTGACAGAAGCTGCAGCAGCCTTGCCGCCAGCCGCCAGCTGGATCAGATTGTTGCCGCCGGTAGAAAAGGCCGTGCCGCCGCCGACACGGTAGTTACTGCTGTCGTTGCCCGTCAGCGCCAGCCACTGCACGCCGAATTCATTGGCCTTGTTTGCCGTTACTTCGACGATCAGCGTTTCTATGTATACCTGGGCGCGGCGCGCATCCAGCTGGTCTATCACGCCGCGTATGTTGCGGTACATGGCTTCGCTGGCGGTAATCACCAGCGTATTGGTTGCCGCATCAGCCTGGATGAAACCGCCGGCACCGCCACCCGACGATGTACCTGTGTTGCTCGATGACGATTGCAGCGAACCCGAGGAACCGCCGCTCAGCGTGCTGGACGAGCCAGTGGAAGAGGAGAACGACGATGAGTTGCCGCTGCTGCCGGAGGTTGACGACGTATTCTGCGACAGTGAAGAGCCGCTATCCTTGGGCAAAGAAGTGTCCTGCGTGATAATGGAGCGCAAGGTCTGCGCCAGCTTGACCGCTTCGGCGTTTTTCAGGTACACCACGTGTACGTTGCCTGGCAGCGCGGTCGGCTGGTCCAGCTTGCCGATCAGCGTTTTAACGAGACCTGCGCGCGCTACCGACGGCGCCTTGATCAGGATGGAGTTGGTGCGAGGATCGGCCAGCAGCACCGTACGGCCGCTCTCGCCTGCACCGGCTCCGCTTCCGGAATCCGTCAGCCGTGTCACCATGGCCGCGATATCGCTGGCAATCGCGTGCCTGATGGGCACTACGTCCATATCGCTGATAGATGGCACGTCCAGCGACGCAATGATCTTGCCGAGACGCTTCAGGTTGTCCGCATAATCGGTAATGACGACGGAGTTGTTGCCCGGGTTGGCATTGATCGTGTTGTTGGGTGAAATCAGCGGACGCAATACCGTGACCACATTATTGGCCGATTCATAATCGAGGCGAAAAATCTGCGTCGCAATCTGGTCACCTTTGACTGCCGGGGTCTGTATCGGCGCAGGCTGCAGCTTGGCATCCGCTTCCGGCACAACCTTCGCATAACCATCGCCGACCACCACCGAATAGCCTTGCAGGCGCAGCGTCGACGTCAGCAGCTTGAATGCCTGTTCCTTGCTCAGCGGTTTTTCCGACACCATCGTGATCTGGCCCTTGACGCGCGGGTCGATGATGAAGGTCGTACCTGTGTAATGACCGATAGCCTTGACCACCGATTCGATATCGGCGCTGACAAAATTCAGCGCTACCGTATTTTGCGAGGGTTCCTGCGCGTAGGCAGCGGGGACGCCGCCCGCCAGGAATGCAGCGCTCAACACGGCGACAGCCGGCAGACGGCGCCAGTGCACAGGGCGCTGAGGGTGCCTAGAGTGGAAGGAATCTTGCATGGATATGGTCAATCGATTTTTTTTCATTTGAACTCTAACGCTATCACGTCTTTATCGCCGACTCTACGGCGCTGTCCCAGCAAATTCAACAAATTTGCCAACCTGTCTTCCTGTCCTGCTTCTGCCTCTGCCTGGCCGGAAAAGCGCAAGCGCCCATCTGCCAGATTACCCTTGCCGCTCAACAGCATCGGCCCTTTAAGGGTTTTCAATTCAATATCGGCCGTCTGTCCGCGCCAGTCAAAACCCAGCCCGTACGTGCCTAGCGGCTTGACGGGGGAAAGCCGCGACGCCATGTCTGTCATCTGCAGTTGCATTGAGCCCAGCACATCCATTTTGCCGGGCTGACGCACAAACTGCAGCGAATTCCACGTGAGGCTAAGCTGCCCCGACAAGCCTATGGTGTTCAATGGCGCGCCTAATCCCTGCAGGCGCTCCGGCGGCAACAGCAGCGTAGCCGGGCTCAGTTGCCACTGGCTCCAGCCGCCTTGCAGCCTGACCGGCTGCGACAGCGCAACCGGATTTTCTATCTGCACATCTACCTGCCCAAACAGCACCATGGGCGAAATCCGCCAAGTAAAACGCCCCGCAAACAGCGGCGTCACCGGCCCGGATCCGCCAGCTGCACCGCCGATAAATGCCGAACCGCGCCAAAAGCTACCCTGTGCATCGCCGAGCGTGATCCTGCCCACGGTCTGCTTTTCCACCAGTGCCGCCATCCATGTCGCAGGCAGGAACCACGCAACCGTCAGCACCGCAGTCAGTATCGCCGCCAGTATCCAGACCAGAGGACGCCTCACCGCTTCGTTCCGTTAGCCATATGCAAAAACTCAGCCCGCATTTCTTTGCTGCCTCATGGTCAGGGTTACGCTGACCATGCCCGGTTCAGACAGCGATGTAACACGCGCCTCATCCACGCTCAGGCGCGCGGATTTCTGCATTTCCAGCAGCCATTCCATCAAGCTTGAATACGCAATGGAAGGCACCTGCACGCGCACGATGTCATCCGACACAGCCAGAGTCTGCGCCTTGGCCGACCAGCGCGCCAGCGATGTTTCCAAAGTCTCGCGCGTGATGACAGGAATGCTCTCCGCCATTGCCGTATTCAGCTGCGCGCTCTGCTTGCTCAGCACCGCCATCTCGGCGACTTGCTGACGCAACTGCGGTATCTGCTTTTGCAGATCGGCGCGGCCGGAAAGCGCCGGGTCGATGAGCACGCTGTAAATGATTGCCGCGATAACGACGACGGACGATATCACCAGCATCCGGCGTTCGCGCGCATTCCTCTGCTGCCAGTATGCCTGCGCACTGTCCCTGGCGAATGACAGGAACGAACCCTGCTGGTCATGGGCTAGCTGGTCTGTCTTCAATTTTTGCTCCTGTTGGCGGCATTGCCCGCGCCAGCCGCTGGGGCGGCACCCAATGCGGATAAAGGCTTGACCTGTAAAACACCGTCAGCCGACGACACCAGCGCCAAGGACTGTTCTGCAAGCGCGCCGCGTAACTGCTCCACCGGCAACATGCCCTGCGCCTTGACCTTGACGAACAACGCGTGCTCCCGGTACTCCGTCGACAGCACGCTGACGGTGCCGGCGTTGGGGCCGGCAGCAAATACACGGTCCCACACTTGTGAAAACTGTGAAGCCATTACCAGGAAATCATCCGGCGAAGATTGCCCGGCCAGCTTCCTGGATGCAGTGATTTTTTGTTTCATCTGGTCCAGCGGACGCAAAACCGTCTCTTTCGGATAGCTGGCGCGGAAAGTCTGCGTCAGCGAATCGCTGAGCCCCTTGGCCTCCCGCTTCATTCCTATCCACTCGATATTCAGTCCCAGTACATTAACCATCAATACCGCAGTACCAAGTATCAGCGGCCAGCGCCAGGCGCGCAGATCCAGCTTGTTGGCATCCGGCAGCGAAACACCGTCCATCAGGTCCAGTGTAGCTTTTCCGCTGGCGGCCATGGCGCCGGCTGTTGCCACGCGCGCCGCCCAGCTTGCCGGTTTTACCGTCACGCGCGAAGCCAGTGCCGCATTTTGCTCACAGGCTTGCTGATATGCCTGCTGCTGCAGGGCCGGTACATACAAGGCAAGATTACCTTCCGGTGCAAACAGCTGCAGCGCTTGCAACACTTCTGTTACCGCCTGCGATTCGCTGTCCGGTGTCAGTGTCAGGCCGAAACCTTCATGCGCAGCGGAGCGCAGTGCAAACTCGATCACGCCGTGATCGGTATTGACGAATACGGTACTGGCATCGGGCGTCAGTTCAAAACATAACTGGCTCGCATAAGCCGATACTTTTCTTGCCCCCAGGCCGAGCA
>JAYSKH010000042.1:0-1573 GCA_043726505.1 Undibacterium sp.
CTGACCATCTTCACCCTGGCCCGCTAGGTGCCTGAAATTGCGCGCTTACCTTGCAGCAGCCGGCCAATGCCCTGGACTGTCGCTGACAAAAGCCGACCGCCCGCTCAATACAGGCGTCATCCCAGTGCTCGAACGCCCGTATTACGGCTTTCTGCATATACGGCTGTTGATTCGGCGACTGATGAGGCGGATTGAGCGCGGGCTAGCCTGTCACCAATAGCTTGGCCGGCGGCCTGCATACTTTGAATCTGCGTAAGCGCTCTTTCTTACCCACCTTTCCCCATTGAATTGATAGGCAGAGAATCAGGCTTTTCTAAACGGGAGAAGTCAGATGGAGATGGCGCAAGAGCGTAGCGCAGTATGGCGCGAGCGGTTGCTGGCACAGCGGGCGTCGGGATTGACCATTGCGTGCTGGTGCAGACAGGAAGGCATATCAGCCTGGAATTTTTATGCCTGGCGCAAGCGGCTGGCAGAGCCCAGGCCATCCACCGCGCTGATTGCATTGGCGCTGCCAGACCTGGCGCATGGGCCGGCGCTGGAATTGCAAACACCGGGCGGTTACGTACTGCGACTGTCGCATGCCGAACACCTCAACTGGCTGCCGGCAATTCTGGCCACGGTAAGCTGATGTGGACCGCGCCACAAGGTAGCGTGTATCTGGCGCCCGGCGCTACCGACATGCGCAAGTCGATCAACGCGCTGTCGCTGCTGGCGGCCGAAACGCTGGGCGTTGAGCCAGTGGGACCTCACTGGTTTGTTTTTTGCGGGCGCCAGCGCGACAAGCTGAAGATACTGCAGTGGGATACCAATGGCTTCTGGCTGCATTACCGGCGCCTGGAACAGGGCCGCTTTGTCTGGCCCAGGGATAATCAGGACCAGGCAGCCCTCCAGGTCACGGCACGCCAGCTGCGCTGGCTGCTCGATGGCCTGCAGTGGCGCAACGCGGTGGCGCATCAGGCGCTCACGCCGCGCCACATTCGTTAAAAAAACGCAAATGATGTAAACCTGAATCGGCCCGGCATTCGCTAAAGTGGCGGCATGCCATTCGACACCGACCTCCTCGCTGCCCTGCCTGCCGACCTGCGCGCCTATTTCCTTGCGCGCGAATCGGCCTACCAGGAGCACATCAGTACGCTGCAGCAGCGCATCGATGTGCTGGAAGAGCAATTCCGGCTGGCGCAGCTGAAACGCTTTGCGCCTTCTTCGGAGAAATACGGCATGCAGGGTTGCCTCTTCAATGAAGCCGAGCAAATGGCGCAAACGGCCTGCGAGACCATTGCCGATGGCGCTGACACGAACAGCGACGCAGACGACGTACCGGGTAAGAAGCGCGGTCGCAGGAAGCTGCCAGCCCACTTGAAACGGGTGCGGGTCGAACATGACCTGCCGGAGGCCGACAAGACCTGTTCCTGCTGCCAAGGGGCGCTGCACCGCATCGGTGAAGACGTCACCGAACAACTGCATATCGTGCCAGCGACAGTCTGTGTCCTGCAGCATGCGCGTTTCAAATATGCCTGCCGCCACTGCGAGCAGCAGGCAACGTCCTGCCAGATCGTCACCAGCCCGATGCCGG
>JAYSKH010000043.1:0-3054 GCA_043726505.1 Undibacterium sp.
CCGGCTTCGATGCGCGTAATACGGCTGCCGGATTCCACATGGATGCCCTGCAGCTTGAGATTGGTTTTCAGACGTTCACGCAGCGACAGGTCAAAACCCCGCATCGGCAATTCATCGCGAAAAAACAGCGACACCTGGCTGCCAAGCCCTGCCATGATGCTTGCAAACTCTAACCCTATATATCCGGCGCCCACTACTGCCAGGCGCTTGGGCAGCACGCGCAGGTTCAGGATATCGTCGGAAGTCATTGCCTGCTCCAGCCTCGGCAATGCATCCCGGCTGGGCCGGCCGCCGGTCGCCAGCAAAATGGTGCCCGCCTGCAGCACCTGCTCGCCTACCTGCACGCTGGAAGTCGACAGCAGCTGTGCATGCCCGGCGAATACCGTCACCTTGGCATTGCCCAGCATGTCGCGGTAAATCTGCTCCAGGCGGTTGATCTCCGCCGTCTTGTGGTCCTGCCACACGGCCAGATCAAAACTGGCATCCTTCACCGTCCAGCCATATGCCGGCGCATCCCTCAGCTCGCTGCTGAAGCGGCTGGCATACATCATCAGTTTCTTAGGAACGCAGCCGCGGATCACGCAGGTGCCGCCGAGGCGGTCACGTTCAATCAATGCCACACTGGCGCCATGCGCCGCCGCACGGCGTGCCGCGGCAACGCCGCCGGAGCCGCCGCCAATGACGACCAGATCAAATTTATCCTGCATTCAATACCCTCTTTTTTGGAATTACAAGGCTGTGGTCAGCCGCACCAGCCACATCGGCGAAGCATCCACCACCACGGTCTCGATGCGCTTGTCCAGCCCGCTCAGCACCAGCACAGCCACCGCGAGCATAACACCGCCCAGCATCTGCTTGCCAAGCTTGCCCGCGCTGAACAGCTTGTTCCTGAGCTTCAGCATGCTGTTGCGTGACAACTTGCCCAGCACGATCAGCGGCAAGCCGGCACCTATGCCGAACACCATCATCAGCGCGGCGACCTGCCACAGATCCTGCCCCTGGCTGGCCAGCGTCACGGCAGCACCCAAGGTAGGGCCAACGCAAGGGCTCCACACCACGCCCAGTACCAGCCCGAGCAGCAATTGGCCGCTCAGTCCTTCCACAGTCAGTTTTTGCAGCAGCGTATTGCCTGCGCCGCTGAGGCCGGACGACGCCTGAGCAAATTTTTCCTGCAGGCGGCCGGATAACAAAATAATGCCGAAGATAATCAGCATCACCGCAGCGACGTTCCTGAACACGGTTTCATCAATACCTATTGATGCACCTATGCCGGCGACGAAAACGCCCTCCAGCGTAAAGGATGTCGTCAGCCCCAGCGCCAGCGCATAAGGACCGAACCGGTGCGCAGATACCGCGCTGCCCAGCAAGATGGGGATCAGCGGCAGCACGCACGGCGACAAGGTGGAAAGTACGCCCGCGCCGAGAGCAAAGGCGTAAGACGTCAGGCCAAAACTCATGACTACAGCGCTTTCTTCAGCAAAACCGCCAGGGATTCTTTATTCGTATCGCCGGTGGAGCGTGCTACTTCTTTACCGCCCTTGAAAACGATCAGCGTGCTTTGTTTGCTGACGCGAAATTGACGCAATATGTCTTTCTGTTTATCGAAATCCACACTTAACTCGGTAATATTTTTCAGCTCAGGGGTTTGCAGCAGATCCAGCAGCAAAGGGTCTTGCGCATGGCATACCGGGCACCAGTCAGCATGCACGAAGACCAGCGTAGGCTTGCCGGCTTTTTGCAGGCTGTCAAAATCGGCCTGTGTATACGGCTGGCCGGAAATGGACATGGAAAATGCGCTGCTTGCCATCAGGGCCAGCATCAACACGAACAGTTTGCGGAAAAAGGAAAACATGAAAGCCTTTCAATAGGAGTCTGCAATGTAGTCGGCGAACCCGCCATTTCCTTACACTGAGGTAACGCGCACAGTGTACGCCTTCCGCTGCCTGTCCGCTTTTTGGTTTAAGCTATGCAATCCGAATAGTATTGTTTTAATTATCGTGACTGAAACCCTGGATCTGTTTGCCGCATCCACAAGCCTGGAACCCATCCCGCTGCCGGATGCCGACGTCAGCTTTGCGCGTGCCTTTTATACAGCCGGCGAGTCCGCGCACTACATGGACACGCTGCTCAATGAAACCGAGTGGCGCCACGAGAGAATCACCGTATGGGGCAAAGAGCACTGGCAGCCCCGGCTGACCGCATGGTACGGCGATGATAGCAGCAACTATTCGTACTCCGGCCTCAGCCTGGAGCGCAACTCGTGGACGCCTGCGCTGCTGCAGATCAAGGCAGATATCGAGGCCCTTAGCGGTTACCGCTTCAACAGCGTGCTGCTAAACCTGTACCGCGATGAAAACGACAGCGTAGGCTGGCATAGCGATAACGAGGCCGAACTGGGCAGCCAGCCGGTTATTGCATCGCTGAGCTTCGGCCAGACGCGCACGTTCAAAATGAAGCATAAAAACAGGCCGGAACTGAAAACCACGTCTATCCAGCTAACCGACGGCAGCCTGCTGCTGATGGCCGGCGCCACCCAGCGATTCTGGCAGCACGCAGTGGATAAGGAAAAGAAACACATGGAACCCAGGATCAACCTGACTTTCCGGCAGATTGCAGGCTGGTGACGGCGCAGCCCGCTTTACCGTTCCTTTTTCCACCCGTTTTGCGGCTCACAGATAAAAATCTGACAATAAGTTGATTTTTACGCATCACGTTTCACCTCTTTCGCTGCCGATATGTTGAAATGCGTACATTGCTGAATTTCGTTACAAATTAAGCTTCCCCTAACTGCCGCCGCTTCGCTATCATGGCGTCTTTTCAAGAAGCCGCCTTAAAAACAGCTTTATTTACAAAGAGTTACGATGTCCAGCCAGTCCAGAAACGTCACTATCGACAATATCAAAGGGGTACTGATATTTTTTGTCGTGTTCGGCCATTTAATCGAAATGCATATCGAGGGCGACCATTTCCTGCACTCGATCTGGATCTTCATCTATTCGTTTCACATGCCGATGTTCGCCCTTGTTTCCGGCATGTTTTCCAAAACCACGCTGG
>JAYSKH010000044.1:0-9700 GCA_043726505.1 Undibacterium sp.
GCGTCAGCAGCCCTACATGCGCTGCAACATAGACCGAATGTATGGCTGCAATCGACTATGTCAACATCAACACTTGAAGATCTGTTCTTGCAAAAGGGAGGCGTCCATGTATGGGCTTTAGCCCAACATGATGTGCCCAGGTAGTCGATTAGTGGCTCAGATCTCGCCATCCGGCTGGTGCAAACGTAGAGCGGCATATCGTATTATGCTTCCCTTCGTCTGTTGGTCAAGGCTGAAAAAATCTAAACGGGGCTTGTTTTTAGCTTGTCCCTCAACTGCTTGCGGTTGATCTTGCCCACCGCAGTTTTGGGAATCTCGGCAGAAAAGATCACGTGCCGGGGCTTTTTGTATGACGCTAGCCGTTCTGCCACCCAGTCTGTCAGCTCCTGCTGGCTGGCAGATTGCCCATCGTGCAGCACTACTACCGCCGTCACCGCTTCCACCCATTTGTCGTCTGCCGTGCCGACCACCGCGCATTCTTTTACTGCCGGATGCAGGCTTAGCGCGTCTTCCACTTCTCTCGGGTACACGTTATAGCCGCCGGTAATGATCATGTCGGATGTGCGGTCCTTGATGTGCAGGTAACCGCGGCTGTCCAGCATGCCGATGTCGCGTGTGTGCACCCAGCCCTGCCGGAAGGTGTCTGCGTTCAGTTCTGTCGCATTGTAGTAGCCAGCCACGGCGGACGGTGCGCGTACGACGATTTCTCCCGGCGTGCCGGGCGGAACCTGCTGGCCCTGTTCATCCAGCAAGCGCAGTTCCACATCCAGCGCCGGGCGGCCACACGCGCCCAGCAGTTCTTCCGTATGGTCTTCCGGGCGCAGCACGGCGATGCATAGCGGCACTTCGGTCTGGCCATAGTATTGCCAGAAACGGTGCCGGCCCCAGTGCTGCATCGCCCGGTTGATAACGGCGCGCGGCATGGGCGACGCGCCGTAGATCACCTGGCGCAGCGCGGAAACATCAGTCTGCGCAAAGGCGGGTGCATCCAGCAGCATTTGCAGCATGGTCGGCACCAGGTTGATGGCGGTAACGCGGTGTGTGGTCAGCGCCTTCAGATAGGCGGTGGGTTCAAAGGCAGGCAGGATCACGGTCTTGCCGCCGCGCAGCCAGAAGGGCAGAACGAACACGCCGCTGGCGTGCACCAGCGAGGCGGCGTGCAGCATCACATCATCCTGCGTGACGGCCATCAGGTTCAGCAGCACATTGCGGCAGATACCTGCGTACGATGCCTGCGTGTGCTGCGCTGCTTTCAGCGTGCCTGTGGTGCCGGACGTATACAGCGTGAGGATAACGTCGTCCGGCTGCGCATCAATGTCCGGTGCGCCGGCGGGTTGCTGCGCGGCCAGGTCCAGCAGATCCTTGCCATTGCCATTGCCTATGCCGGCGCCCAGGCCATGGCATTGCAGCGCAGGCAGCGCCGCCTGTAGCGCGGCTGCGCGTTCCGCCAGATCCGCGCCAAAGACCAGCATCGTGCAGCCTATGTCGCCCAGCATGCGCGTATGTTCTTCCAGCGACAGGCGGGAGTTCAGCGGCACGCGGTTGATGCCGGTCTTTACGCACGCAAAGTCGATAGGTACGCTGTACAAACCATTGTTGACCAGTAGCGCTACACGTGTGCCGCGCATTGCACCTAATGCTACGAACGCCCGCGCCAGCTGGCTGCTGAGCGTATCCACCTGTGTGTAGGTCAGCGTCTTGTCGTCAAAGACGATGGCCGTCCTGTCGGTATAGGTCAGTGCGCCCTGGCGTATCAACTCCAGATAGGTAGGTCCCATTACTGTCTCCGCTGAATATTATTTTATTGTGGGTGTTCTTGTGTTTTAGAACGCGCCGTGCCGCCCTGCGCCGCTGACAAAGCGCGCAGCACCGGCGATGCCTTCTTCCGCGACGATGCGCGCGCCGTGCGTGCCTTCTTGCCGCAGCGCTTCGTCCAGCGGCAAGTTCCATTGCTGATAGGCGGATTCACGGTCGGTCAGCATGCATTGCTGCGGGAAGGCGGCGATCTGGCGCGCCAGCAGTTCTGCCGCCTCGCGTGCGCCACCCTTGGGCACAACGCGGTTGACCAGGCCCATGCCCAGCGCTTCGGCGGCATCCACCGGCCGCCCTGTCAAAATCATGTCCAGTGCGCGGCCCATGCCGACAATGCGCGGCAGGCGCACGGTGCCGCCGTCTATCAGCGGCACGCCCCAGCGGCGGCAGAATACGCCCAATATGGTGTCTTCTTCGGCCACGCGCATGTCGGCCAGCAGCGCCAGTTCCAGGCCGCCGGCCACCGCATGGCCGCTGATGGCGGCGATCAGCGGTTTTTTCAGCGCCATGCGGGTAGGGCCCATGGGGCCCATGCCGCCGCCGTCCGGCCGCACCTCGTTGGATCTGGCCGGGTCGCCCACGGCGCTCAGGTCTGCGCCGGCACAGAAAGTACCGCCCGCGCCGCACAGCACGCCCACCAGCAGTCTGCTGTCAGACTCCAGTTGCAGGAAGGCGCGGCGCAGCTCGGCGGCCACCTGGCCATCCACGGCATTGCGTTTTTCTGGCCGGTTGATGACGATGGTGCACACCGGCCCCTCGGTATGACAATCGACAAACTGCATGTCCATGTGTGTTCCTTGTGCCGGGTTCGTGTTTTTTTGAAAATAGCCGAATAAATATTACATGATTAATCTATATTGGACAATAAGTGTAATATTTGGGTGAGGGCCTTGGCGGAGCTTGCATCACATACCGGTTGAAATTTACCGCCCTTGCAGGCATGCTGGCGGGCATCAACATTAGGGTGCATCTTGAGAACAAAAAAAATATCGGTAGATGAACTGCCGCTGCCCAGCAGCAGTGATGTCGTGCTGGACCTGCTGTTTGCCCATGCGGAACATCAGCTATCGGCGCAGGCGCTGTGCAAGGCCGGGGAGCTGTTCGGCATCGGCAGCCAGAGCATGCGCGTGGCGCTGACAAGGCTGCAGCAGCAGGGCAAGCTGGGCAAGACGGGCAGGGGCAACTACCAGTTGAACCCGGGCGGCAATACGCTGTTCCGCGATGTGGACGACTGGCTCAACAAGGAAAACCGTGCGCGAGGCTGGAATGGCCGCTGGTTGGGCATCCACGTGGATGCGCTGGCGCGCGCGGACAAGACCGTGTGGCGTCGCCACGACAAGGCGATTGCATTGCGCGGTTTTCGTCCGCTGCGCAAGTTTTTGCATGTGCGGCCGGATAATCTGAAGGGCGGGCTGGCGCAGACGCTGACGGAACTACGGTCCATGGGCCTGATCGATAGCGCGCTGCTGTTTGAAATAACCGCACTGCAGCCACAGGAAGATGCCGCCGTGCAGGCGCTGTGGGACGTACAGGCCTTAAGATTGCTTTACCGCGCGCTACTGGACCTGCTCGCCCGCAGCGCCAAGGGGCTGCCCAGGCTGGAGCAGGGCGCTGCCGCGCGCGAATCGTTGCTGGTGGGCCGTGAAGTCATACGCCATATCATCCTGGACCCGCTGCTGCCGGCAGAGATGATGCCTACGCAGGAAAGGCATGAGCTGATTGATGCTGCACGGCACTACCAGGCACAGGCGCGGCAACACTGGAATTGCTTTTTGGACCAGGAATAATATACTTGTTTAAAAAAAGGGGAAACGTATGAATCTGAGCCAGTCGGTATCCACCTGTTTTATCAAATACGCAGAATTTAACGGCAGGGCATCCAAATCGGAATACTGGTGGTGGGTGCTGTTCCTTTTCCTCGGGTCTGCCGCCGCCGGCGTCATCAGCCACAAGGTGTGCGACCTGTTCTGGATAGGCGTTTTCCTGCCGACGCTGACGGTAACGGCAAGGCGGCTGCATGACACCAACCGCAGCGGCTGGTGGCAGCTGATACAGATGATCCCGCTGGTCGGTTTCATCGTGATGGTGGTCTGGTGCGTGCAGGACCCGGTGGAGCCTAACCGCTTCAGCAGCGTAGAAGCTGCCGAGGCTTAAGCCGGAGTGTGCAGCATGGGCACGTTTTGAATCAAACTACCAGGCGCCGTCCCGGTAAGCGCGCGGCGCCACTCCCACATAGCGCCGGAACGCCGTCGTGAAATGGCTCTGGCTGTAAAAGCCGCAGCGCAGCGCCACTTCCGCCACCGGCAGCGCTGTGGTTTGCAGCAGCCCCTTGCTGCGGTCTATGCGGGCGCGCAGGATGTACTGGTGCGGCGGCACGCCGAATTCGGTCTTGAACCAGCGGGCGAACGAATACACATCCATCTGCATGAAGGCTGCCATCTCGGCCAGCGTGACGGATTCCTGCAACTGATCCATGACAAACTCGCGCATGCGTTCTCGTTTATGCAGCGCAAGGGCGGAGGGCGACGCATGCTTGCGCAGGTCGCTGGCGTAATGGCGCACCATGTGCGTGGCCAGCGCCACGGCGATGGCTTCTCCATACATGGGACCAAAAGGGCTCTGCTCGCGGATGTCGCGCGCCAGCGCATGCGCGGCGTGCAGCATAAAGCCGTCCTGCATGCCGATATGCGGCGTCATCTCTATCTGTGTGATGCCGAGGCCCTGGGCGATGGATTGCATGTATTCTGGCGCGATGCCGAGGATCAGGCCGTTCCAGGAGCCGCGCGCTTTGGCGCTATACGCCATGCCGGCGGGGAAGATGCCGATATCGCCCGGCTGCAGCCGGCTTTCCACAGGGCGGTGGCCGGACCAGTAAGTCTCGCACCACGTCAGCGCCTCCAGGTTGACGGTAATGCCATGCTGGAACAGCACTGATTCCGGGAGATCCTCGGAGGCGTCATTTTTCCAGTGTTCCAGCCGTATGCCGGGCCAGCGGTTGTGGTCCTGCAAGGCAATCGTACCGGGCGTGAATTTCTCCTTCGCCCTTGTCTTTACGTCATAGCGTTCTGCAACGGTCTCCATCATCCCACCTTTTTTTGACGGGCATTATTGTTTGCCCTTGGCTTTTTTTTCGTTTCTACTTCTGTTTTTTTCCTACACCTGCGCCTGCTGTTTTGCCGGCTGCCGTGCAAACTAAGCTAATCGAATCCTTACGGCCTGTCAAATTCTGCAGCGCTGTTTTTGCACGCCTTGCAAGATCTTGAATGTTTGCCGTTTCTTGGAAGCTTTATTTTATGCGCCTGCTTACCATCGTTGGCGACGGCCTTATCCGTTGATTGCAGCATGCAATAAAAATCAAAATCAAAATACAGATCAAAAATATAACTGGAGACAAACATGAAACAAAACCTTAGGGCTTGCACGCTGGCGCTTGCCATGGCCGCACCTGCGTGGATGCTGGCAGGGTGCGGCGGCAGCAGTAATCCGCCCGCGCCGCTGGCAGATATTTCCGTCAGGGCATTGTCATCGCCGGCAGAGTTCGTCACTGCCGGCAGCGTACTGCTGGGCGTGGACTTGCCTGCCGGTATATCCCCGGCGCAGGTACAGGTCGCTGTTAACGGCAGCAATGTGGCGGCCAGCTTTGGTGCGGGCGCCAAGGCCGGTTCGCTGGTCGGCGTGGTCAGCGGCCTGCCTGCGGGCAAAAGCACGATCACCGTCACCGCAGCCAATGATGCGCTGACGCAAAACCACACTGGCAGTCTGGCGGTGACCAACGTGTCCAAAACCAGCAACGTGCTGGTGGCTGCCTTGCAGCCGCTGATCTGCCGCACCGCCGCGCTGGGCCTGCTGCCGTCCACCGATGTGGATTGCAATGCACCTACCATGTATTCCTTCCTGTATAAATCGACAGATGCCAGCAAGACCGGGCTGCAGGCTTACGATCCCAGCCACCCGGCAACAGACGTCGCCAAGACCACCACGGACCAGGGCGTGTCGGTACCGTTTATCGTGCGTGACGAGCGCGGTGTGATAGACCGTTCGGTGTACGACATTGCCGTGCTGTTTGACCCCATCAAGCCGTGGACGCCCGCCGTGCCACAGGCCGGCTGGAACCACAAGGTGCTGTGGCGCTTTGGCGGTGGCTGCACGCCGGGCCATGTGCAGTCTGCCAATACCGCGCAGGCGATAGACAATGCCTATAATGCGCTAGGCAAGGGTTTTGCCGTTGCCACTTCGGGCCTGAGCGTGCTGGGCAACCATTGCAACACCGTGCTGTCTGCCGAAGGCGTGCTGACGGTGAAGGCGCATCTGGCCACGACCTACGGCAATATCCGCTACACGCTTAGCGACGGCAGCTCCGGTGGCTCTATCCAGCAGCACGGCATTGCCAACAACTACCCGGGCCTGCTGAACGGCATCATCATGACCGGCACCTCGTTTCCCGACCCATGGATCTTGGCCAGCGAGTTTGCCGATTGCCACCTGATGCGCAACTACTTCAGCGCCACGTCGCCCGGCCTGTGGGCCAGCGTAGCGCAGCAGGCTGCGGCCATGGGCAAGCCTGATCTTTCCACCTGCATGTCGGTGGACACCAATTTCTTTGGCCTCGGCTATGCATTCGAGAAGGTGGGATACGATCCAACAATGGGCTGCACCTTCCCTGATAACGCAGCACCGCCTACCTTTAGCGGTACCGTGCCAGCACCGGGCGTATATGATCCGGTGACTAATCCGGGTGGTGTCCGCTGCACGATACAGGATGCGCTGGTGTCCATACTGGGCAAGCGTGCCAGCGACGGATTTGCCAACCGGCCGTATGACAATGCCGGCGTGCAATACGGGCTTGCGGCATTGAAATCCGGCGCCATCAGCGTCACTCAGTTCATTGATCTGAACCAGAAAATAGGCGGCATCGACATCGACAATAATTTCATCGCGCAGCGCTCCGTTGCCGATACCGCCGCGCTGGCGCCGCTGTACAAGAGCGGCCAGATCATCGATGCCAAACAGCTGGGCAACACGCCGATCATCGCCTACCAGAGCTACAACAACCAGATATTCCATGACACCTTCTACAACTGGGCGATACGCGCCAGGCTGATGACCGCCAACGGCAACGCCACCAACCAGGCCATCTGGACCTTCCTCGGTTCACCCGGCACCTTTGCAGACGATGCGTTCACCGCCATGGACCAGTGGCTGGCAAAAATTGAAGCCGACACCAGCACCGGCACCGCTGCCGCCAAGCTGGCGGCCAACAAACCTGCCGCCGCCGCAGATGCCTGCCTGATCTCCGGCAACAAGGTAACAGATGCTGCAACCTGCGCCGCGCAGTTCCCCAACCACAGCGATCCGCGCATTGTGGCCGGTTCCGACATCACTGACATGGTCATCAAATGCCAGCTGAAACCGGTGAGCGCAGGCGACTATGGCGTGGCCGTCACGGCAGACCAGCTGGCGCAGCTGCAGACCATCTTTCCGGCTGGCGTGTGCGACTACAGCAAGCAAGGGGTAGGGCAGCAGGCAAATGTGCCTTGGCTGACCTGGCTTTGATGCGCTGAGTACCAGGAAGTAAGCGGCAAGCAGTAAGCGGCAAGCAGTAAGCCTCAAAAGAGAGCGGGCCTTGTGCAAACAGGGCCCGCTTTTTTTCGTGCCTGTATGACGGAGGCGGACACGCAAATAAGCTGCCTAAAAGCATGTTATATTGCTATAGTGTTAATGTATTTTGTAAGCCGCCCAGGCAGGCCATGTGCATGCCCGGGCCGGATTTGATGGATGAACCGCCCTCACTGAATGAAGCAGACCAACACTGTCGCCGCCACACCGCTGGAAGCACTCGCCATTGTGGCCATCTGTTTTGGATGGTTCATCGTCAATTCGCTACTGTCGCTGGGATCGGAAAGCGGCAAGGGTGAGTTTTCTGACGCGTCTTTCCTTTCGCTGATTGTGGTTGAACTGGCGCTGGGCGCGTTTGCCCTGCTGGTGTTGCGCCTGCGCGGCCATTCACTGATGGCGCTGCTGCCGGTACCCACGTGGCGCGGTGGCTTGCTGGGCCTGCTGGCCTACGCAGTGGCAACGTGGATCAGTTCGGTGGTGGTCATGCTGTTTGCCACTGGCATGCCGGAGCAACCGATAGAGCAGATCATGGCGCACGCCACGCCCTCGCTGGCCTATGTGTTTGCGCTGGCGCTGGTCAATGGCATGTATGAAGAAGTGTTCCTGCTTGGCTACCTGCAGCGCAGTTTTAGTTCGGCTGCACCTTCGTTTGCCATCGGCCTAGCCGTGCTGGTCAGGCTGCTGTACCACCTGTACCAGGGGCCGCTGGGCGCGCTGTCGATAGCGGCGTATGGCCTCGTCATCGGCATATTCTACTGGCGCACCAATCTGCTGTGGCCCGCCGTGTTTGCGCACATGCTGGCAGACATTTTGCCTTTTGCGTTGAAATAAACACGCTTTCCCTTTACTCCATCGCTCTACGAAGACTCATGGCTTGCCCGTTTTGACCGGCCACCTGGCGTCGTTATGATACAGCTCCGCCACGACTGAGCGCAGCCATTTATTTCTCGCATCCTCATGATATTTGCGGTGCCAGTGCTGTTTCAGGTCAAACTTGGGGATGTCGACTGGCGGCTTCAGTAGCCGGACGTCGGCAAATTTGGCAAATGACGTACCTACTGCAAGCGGCACCGTCGCCACCAGATCGCTGGTGCTGATGATGAAGGGGATGGACATGAAATGCGGTGTGGATAGCACGACGCTGCGTTCTATCTTTTTTCTGATCAGATAACGCTCAAACACTTCCTGGCTGCGGCCTTCTGATCTGATTACTGCATGGCCCAGATCCAGGAACTGGCGCATGCTGAGGCTGTCGCCGCGTATCTTGTGGCCGCTGCGCAGCAGGCAGGTAAATGGATGCGAGAACAGGCGCTGCTGGAAGAAGTTGTTCTTCTGCAGATCCGGAAAATAGCCTATCGCCAGATCCACCCGGCCGGTTTCTATTGCCACTGCAATATCTGCCACCGGCAAGGTCATCGACGACACCGTCGCATGCGGCGCATCGCGCTGTATGCGTTCCAGCAGCATGGGAAGGAACACCATTTCGCCAATGTCTGACATGACGAAGGTGAACTGGGTCCTGGTTGTGGCAGGGTCAAATACCTGGCCGTGCAGCACATCATCTTCCACCCGTTCCAGGATCTCCCTGGTGGGGTTGATCAGCGTCAGTGCGCGCGGGGTCGGCTCCATGCCGCCGGCGGTGCGCACAAACAGCTGGTCTTCAAAGACCAGCCGCAGCCGGTTCAATGCAGCACTGGTGGCGGGCTGGCTCATGCCCAGTTTCCGGCCCGCGCCGCTGACGCTTTTTTCTTCAAAGATGGCCAGTACGACGGGCAGCAGGTTCAGGTCGAATCGCGTCATGGTATTTGATAATCAAATAGAGTGTATCGGGTAAATTCAATTGAATTATGCGCCCGTTTCTCTACCATGTGGCATATAAAAATATGACAAGGAGACTCTGCATGGTATTGCCTCACATCCCCCTTATTCCCCATATCCCCCATATCGCCCATGGCGTGCTTGCTGTGACGCTGTCGTTTGGCGTCGTGGCTGCAAACGGTGCCGAACCCGTCAAGATAGGCGTTGTTGCACCGTTCAGCGGCGTGTTTTCCAGCTACGGCAAGCAGATAGAAAACGGCATCAATGTGTTCCTGCGTGAGAATGGCGACGTGGTTGCCGGCCGCAAGATCAGCATCATCTACCGCGACAATGCAGGCCCCAATCCCGAGGGCGCCAAGCGCGCCGCACAGGAACTGGTCAGCATCGACAAGGTAGACCTGCTGGCCGGTTTTGCCTTTACGCCGGATGCAATGGCTGCCGCGCCCATCGCCAC
>JAYSKH010000045.1:0-2797 GCA_043726505.1 Undibacterium sp.
TGATTACCACCAGTGCCGTGGTAGTTGCTTGTGGCTTCTCCAGCCTGGTCGGCGTGTTCTTCGGTTTTTACCCGGCGCGGCGGGCTTCCAAATTATTGCCGGTGGATTGCCTGCGGTATGAGTGATGAATGCGGGGTTAGCTGTTTTTAACCGCCACTGTATTGCGCAATGGCGATAACAAACGGCAACACCAGTTCGGGAATCAGGTATGCCAGCCATACGGTGCGCGGCTCCGGCAGGCCCACGCGCCGGATAGACACCAGCCTTCCGGTGCCGGCCAGCAGCACACCCAGGGCGAGCAGATAAACCAGCGTTCCTTGTTGCCGGATGGTGATGCCCGCCCACAGACAAATCAGCCCGGTAGAAAAATACACACCCGCCATAAAGCGGTGCACATTGTCCAGCCGTGGTGAGGTATCAGGCTGCCCCAGATAAAATTGCAGCGCACCGCCGAACATCGCAATGGCCGCAACGAGGAACAGGCAGATGCGGACTATTAGCTGGCTGACGAGCAGCGGATCGGTTTCAGTCATGTGCGGACTCTCAGTTGAGTGAGGCAGGGGAAAGATCTGCGCCATCGTCTCTAACAGCGCTCTGAGTATTTTAGTGTCGTCCTGAGGCGGCCTTTGCCGCCATTGCTATCAGGGCGGCGTCGTAGCCTTCGGCTGCCACAGTTCAACCTTATTGCCTTCTGGATCGAGTACCCACGCAAAGCGGCCGTTTGGATCATCATCAGTCCGTTTCAGCACAGTGACGTTTTTTGCGGCGATTCTGGCCAACAGCGCGTCCATATCGTCCACGGCATAGTTGATCATGAATTCACTGGTGGATGGCGCGAAGTAGCCCGTCGACGCAGGGAATGCAGACCACACCGCCATGGCAGGATGCTTGGGCGCGTCGTAACGCAGCATCGCGCCGCCCCAGGCTTCCAGCGGCATGCCCAGCACGTCGCGGTACCATGCCGCCAGCGCTTTTGGATCTTTCGCCTTGAAAAATACGCCGCCCACACCGGTGATATGGCCGGCAGGCTCGGCGGCAGCAGATTCAATCGGCCCAGCTGCCATCAGAAATCCCAGACACAGGATGGCTGTCGCTTGTTTTATCATTCCGTACTCCTTGTAGTGTGAGTTTTCGTGGCTGGGCCTGCCGGGTTGATAGGTGGCCGGTGCGAAACAGATTTGACCTGACATTCTTTGCCGGGTCAAGTGTAGGTCAGTACAGAAGGGCCTGACTGTTTGAACATCCGGCGTTCGGCTGCTAATGCCAGTATGTTTGGATCGCGTTACGATTTCTGGAGGGCAACAGTGCGAGTATTGAAACTGGCATAGCTAGGTGTGAGTTTCATCGGCGTTACGTGCGAGTCAAACTCTGCAAGTCTTTCCATTGGATGCGCTGGCGGTGCAGATTTTCTTCCAGTGCATGTAGTACGCGATACACGCTGACCGTGCTTTCGTCGGCGTAGGGCATGCATCAAGCGAGGTCGGCGGGTCTGGCTTGATGGCCGGATGACTTCAGTGCGTTATTGACTGAATGCGTTGCCAACATCAAGCCCCGCACGCTGCAACAGTAACTGGTTTCGTTTGGACACATGCATCATCTGCAGATGTTTGCCTGCCTTTGCATAGCGTTCATACAAACTCTCCATCGCAGCAATCGCCGAATGGTCTGCCATGTGCAGGTGGTGGCAGTTCAGAATCACTTTTGCCGGGTCTGTTGATGGCGTAAACAGATCCTGAAAATGGGCCGTCGATGCAAAAAACAGCGTGCCGTGAGGCAGATAGGTTTTCACACCATCTTCGCTTTCATCGGTGTCTGTGCGGATATCGCGCGCGTGCTGCCACGCAAAGTTCAGCGCTGCGATGACGATGCCACATAGCACCGCCATCGCGAGGTCAGTAAAGACCGTAATCACCGTGACGGCAACAATAATCAGTGCATCCTGCCGCGGTACTTTACCCAGCACCCGCAGCGAGCCCCACGCAAAGGTTTCATGCGCGACCACAAACATGACACCTGCCAGAGCGGCAAGGGGGATATGTGCAATCAGCGGTGACAAAAATAAGATAAATAGCAGGATCATGATGCCGCTGGTGACGCCAGACAGGCGCGAGCGGCCGCCGGAACTCAGATTGATCATCGTCTGCCCTATCATCGCACATCCTCCCATGCCCCCAAACAGGCCGGACACGATGTTCGACGCGCCAAGGGCGATGCACTCGCGATTTGGCTGGCCGCGCGTTTCGGTAATGTCGTCCGTCAGATTAAACGTCAGCAGCGTCTCAAGCAGGCCCACCATGGCCATCAAGGAAGCGTAGGGCAGGATGATATGCAGCGTCTCCATGTTCAGCGGCACAGTGGGGAAATGCAAAGCCGGCAAGCCACCGGCCATCTGCGCGAGATCGCCCAGGGTACGGGTAGGCAACTGCAGGCCGTAACTGAGCAAGCCGACGCCGAGGATAGCTACCAGCGCAGGCGGGATCGCTTTGGTAAAGCGCGGCAGCACGTAGACGATAGCCATCGTCAACGCAACGAGGCCGCACATGATGAATAATGCGCTGCCCTGCAGCCATTGCTCGCCCTGATCCGTCACACGCTGGAAATGCTTCAACTGCGACATCGCAATGATAATTGCCAGCCCATTCACAAAGCCCAGCATCACCGGGTGCGGCACCATGCGTATCAGTTTCCCCAAACGCAACAAGCCAAACAGCGCCATCAATATGCCGCTGAGCACGACCGTGGCCAGCAGGTATTGGACACCGTGCTGTGCAACCAGCGCAACGATCACCACCGCCAT
>JAYSKH010000046.1:0-35784 GCA_043726505.1 Undibacterium sp.
GTCAGCTTGCGGAATACCGATGCTTCCTGCGGCAGGTAAGACAGGCCCAGCGCTGCCCGTTTATGGATGGGCAGATGCGAAATGTCGGTGCCGTTGACGTCTATCTTGCCCGCGTCGGACGGCACCAGGCCCACGATCATATAAAAGGACGTGGTCTTGCCGGCGCCGTTCGGCCCCAGTAAGCCAACTACTTCACCGCTCTTGACCTCCAGCGAAACGTCGCGCACAACTTGCCGCGCGCCGTATTTCTTTTGCAGGCCGCTGATAATAAGGGTGCTCGTCATATTATTTCTTCTGTGTATTCTGAGTATTCTGTGCGTCCGGCTTGGGTTCTTCCAGCTTAGGCTGGATCGTGATCTTGATCCTGCCGCCACCGGACACGCTGTTGCCGGAAGCATTATTGGCGCCGATAAAATTTTCTGTCTTGCTGTCGTAAGACATGAATTCGCCTTCCTGTTCCTGCGTAACCTTCTTGCCTTCCAGGTATTTCACGTGGGCTTTGTTAAAGAATTTGACGACCTCGGTTTTCTCGTCGTATTCCATGCGGTCGGCAACGCCTTCCACCCACAGATTGGTGCCGCCGTCACGCTTCTGGCGGAAAAATGCCTGGCCGCCGGGGCCGCGCGTCATCACGATAAACTGGAAACCTTCCGGACCTTCCGTCGCAACTGCCTTGTCGGTCTTGATCAGCAGCGTGCCGCGTGTGATCTCCACATTGCCGGTCATCGTCTTTACCTTGGTCTTGTCGTCGAGCAGCGAGTATTCAGCTTCCAGATCGATCTTCTTGTAGCGGTCTGCCTGTTCCGCCAGTGCGGTAGCGGCAGGGAACAACATACAGGCGGCCAGCAGCAGTGATTCCGGCAGCTGTGCAAAATTGAAATGAAGTGTATTTTTCATAGATAAAACCTGGCTATCTGGTAGGTTGTTGGCGCGGCGCCGAGCCCGAGCGCGCGTCGAATGTGGCTTGCACCTTGCTCAGCAGGCGTACTTCCTGCGTGGTGCTATTGGCTTCCATGCCGACAGAGTGCATGACGGCGCGGGCAGTGGTCACTGTCACGGGTTTGTCGGTTTTCATGATGTTCAGATCGGTCAGCAACAGCAGATACTCGGACTCCAGCGTCATCCATTTGGACGTGGGGCCGTCCGGCCGGCTGACGTTGACGTTGCCGTACAAATGCACTTCGTCGCTGTCCTTGGCCGGATGCACGGGGGTATTTTTTTGTTCGATCAGTGCGCGGTCGGCCACCACCGTCACTGGCGTCTTGTTATCGTCAAAGCTATTGATGCGCGGCTGTTCCACTTCGTAGTCATCGTCGCGCGGGTTGTGCGTCATGCGCTTGCCGGTGATGTGGTAATTGGTCTTGCCGTCATTGGAAAGCTTCACGTAGTTGAAGTTTTCTACATAATAGTCGGGCGCTGTGCGTGGCGCGGAACGGGAATTGCCTTCATCGTTATTCCTGCGCATCACTTCCAGCACCCAGAAGCTGCCCAGCGCAATAACGGCCAGCAGCGCTATCATCAGCCAAAGGCGGAAACGGTCGGCGGTGAGTATGTATCTCATATCAATCTCATATCATGTCACCGTTACAGCAGGAAAGGCGCAAGCGCCTGTTCGTATTTGCCCTGCGCCTTCAGGATGAAGTCGCATACCTCGCGCGCCGCGCCGCGGCCGCCCGCGGCCTGGGTCACGTAATGCACGCGAGCCCGGACTTCGGCATGGGCGTTCGGCACGCTGGCGGCGAAACCGGCGCGTGTCAACACCGGCAGGTCGATGACGTCGTCACCGATAAAGCCGCAGGCATTGGCGCCTATGCCGAGTTCCGCCAGCAATTCCAAGAACGCGGTCTTTTTGTCGTGTATGCCCTGGCGCAGATGGACGATGCCCAGGTCTGCCGCGCGCTTCGCGACGATGGCGGAACTGCGTGCGCTGATGATGGCCGTCTCTATGCCGGCCTGCTGCAGCAGCTTGATACCCTGGCCGTCCAGCACATTGAAGGTCTTCATCATTTCGCCTTCGGGGCCGAAGTGCAGGCTGCCGTCGGTCAGGATGCCGTCCACGTCGAAAATCATCAGCTTTACTTGTGCGGCCGCCTTGCCGGAATCCATACTGCTCATCAGATCACCTTGGCGCGTGTGAGGTCATGGATATGCAGCGCGCCCACGAGCTTGCCACTGTCATCCGCGACCAGCAGCTGGTTGATGCGATAGGTTTCCATCAGGTCGACGGCTTCCACAGCCAGCTGCTCGGCACGCACGGTGCGCGGCGCTTTATGCATGACGTCGGCAATGACGACCTGCGAAAAATCTTGTACTTTTTCCATCAGGCGGCGCAAGTCGCCATCAGTAAACACACCGATCACGCGCTGTTCATCATCCACGATGGCCGTCATCGCCAGGCCTTTTTTGGTAATTTCCAGCAAGGCGGTGGTCAGTCGGGTATCCGCAGTTACCTGTGGCACTGCATCGCCGGTGCGCATGATGTCGCGCACATGCGTCAGCAGTCGCCGGCCCAGCGCGCCGCCCGGGTGGGAGCGCGCAAAATCCTCTTCGCGGAAGCCATGTGCGTCCAGCAGCACTGTCGCCAGCGCATCGCCCAGCGCCAGTGTTGCGGTGGTACTCGCGGTCGGCGCCAGATTCAGTGGGCAGGCTTCCTTGTCGACTTTGACATCCAGGTGCACGTCGGCCCATTCCGCCAGGCTGGAAGAAGGATTGCCGGTCATCGCGATCAGCCTGGTGCCCAGCCGTTTGATGATGGGCACGATGGCGGCTAGTTCCGACGATTCGCCGGAATAGGAAATCGCGATAAACACGTCCTGCGGCGTTACCATGCCCAGGTCGCCGTGTGCAGCCTCGCCAGGGTGGACGAATAGTGCCGGAGTACCGGTCGATGCAAAGGTGGCCGCCATCTTGCGCGCGATATGGCCAGATTTGCCCATGCCGGACACGACGACGCGGCCTCGGCAGTTCATCAGCAGCGAGATCGCTTCGGTAAAATGGGCGTGGCCTTCGCTTGCCAGCCGCTGTTTTAACAGCAGGATGGCGTCTGCTTCAATTTGCAAAGTCTCGCCAGCCAGTGCCAATGCGCGTTCGGCATCAAATGTGATGAGACTGGATTGGGTCGGCAATGTATTAAGTGGGGCGTGAATTGAGCTCATGCCGAAAGTATAAACGAAATTCATTAAGCAAAAACTTTGCCAGATACTTTAGATTGAATATTGCCTAGGCAGAAATTGAATCTAGGTAAAAATACGTGGGGATGCTGCACTGCACTTTTATCGCTGTTTGAACAATAGTTGCCGGTATTTGAATATGCAGCCCTCATTTAAGTAATAATAAGCAACATGACAGCCTTGGACACTACACTTTTGCTTTTAGGGGCCGCCGTGCTGGGGGTGGTGGCTTTTCGCATGATGCAACTGCCGCCGATGCTGGGCTACCTGGTGGTGGGCATCCTGATCGGCCCGTTTGGGCTGGGCCTGGCACAAAATGACGCCGCCACGCATGAACTGGCTGAGTTTGGTGTTGTTTTTTTGATGTTCTCGATAGGTCTGGAATTCTCGCTGCCCAAGCTGATGTCAATGCGCAAGGCAGTATTCGGGCTGGGCATGGCACAGGTATTGGTCACCATTGTCGCCACCATGCTGTTCGGCTGGCTGATGGCGTTGTTTCTGCCGTCTCGCTTCAATATAAGCTGGGAAGCGTCTTTTGCGCTGGGTGGTGCGCTGGCAATGTCGTCCACCGCGATCGTTTCCAAAATGCTGACCGAGCGGCTGGAGCTGGAAAGCCAGCACGGCCGCCAGATCATCAGTGTGCTGCTGTTCCAGGATCTGGCTGTGGTGCCGCTGCTGATCCTGGTGCCGGCGCTGGCCTCGCACTCCGGCGACCTGGTCGAGACGCTGGCCCGCGCCAGCGCCAAGGCAGCTTTTGTACTGTTCGTGCTGCTGTTCGTCGGGCAAAAGCTGATGCGCGGCTGGTTCAGTATTGTGGTCAAGCGCCGCTCGCAGGAACTGTTCATGCTGAACCTGCTGCTGGTGACACTGGGCGCTGCATGGATTACCGATTATGCGGGTCTGTCGATGGCGCTGGGCGCCTTCGTGGCCGGCATGCTGATTTCCGAGACTGAATACCGGCACCAAGTGGAAGAAGACATCAAACCTTTCCGCGACGTGCTGCTGGGTTTGTTCTTTGTCACGATAGGCATGTTGCTCAATGTGCGGCTGGTGGCTGCTAACGGCTGGCTGATCCTGTTATTGCTGATGGGGCCGGTGCTGCTGAAATTTGGTCTGATCACTGCGCTGGCCAAGCTGTTTGGCACTTCCACCAGCGTGGCGCTGCGCACCGGGCTGGGGCTGGCGCAGGCCGGCGAATTCGGTTTTGTGCTGCTGAACCAGGCTGGTGGCCTGCAACTGGTAGACCCGCTGCTGATACAGCTGATCCTGGCATCGATGGTGCTGTCGATGCTCGTATCGCCGTTCATCCTCGCCAAGTCCGACGCCATCGTCATGAAATTGTCTGCCAATGAGTGGATGATGCAGTCGCTGGCGCTGACGCAGATCGCAACCCGCACGATGTCGTCCAAAAAGCATGTGATCATTGCCGGCTTCGGCCGCAGCGGCCAGAGCCTGGCCAAGCTGTTGACGGAAGAAAAGCTGGATTATCATGCGCTGGATCTGGACCCGGACCGTATACGCGAGGCGCAGACCGCCGGCGCCAATGTGTCCTATGGCGATGCCGCCCGCCGCGAAAGCCTGGTCGCAGCAGGCATCAACCGCGCTGCCGCGCTGGTCGTCACCTACACCAATACCGCATCCGCGCTGAAAGTGTTGCATCTGGTCAGTGAGCTGAACCCGACGCTGCCGGTGATCGTGCGCAGTCAGGACGATACCGATCTGGACAAGCTGCGCGAGGCGGGCGCCGCCGAAGTGGTGCCGGAACTGCTGGAGGGCAGTCTGATGCTGGCTTCGCACGCGCTGGTGCTGCTGGGCATACCGCTGCGGCGCGTCGTACACAGGGTGCAGGCCGCGCGTGACGAGCGTTATGAATCCTTGCGCGGATTTTTCCACGGCGCCAGTGATGCCGCCGACAGCCCCGAAAGCATGCAGGTGCGCCTGCACACCATCGTGCTTAGCGACCGCGCCAAATCCATAGGCAAGACTTTGCTGGGCTTGAACCTGGCGGAGCTGGACGTGGATGTCACTGCCGTCCGGCGTGGCAAGCTGCGGCTGGAGCTGGCGCAGGAGATCGTGCTGCAGGAGGGGGATGTGGTTGTCGTACGGGGTATTGCAGAGGCTGTCGTGCGGGCAGAGCATCGCCTGTTAAAATAGCGCCTGCCGCAAAAAAGCTTGCTGTATTTTTTGATAATACAGCAGGCTTTTCCATGTGAAAAATTTGAAGAGCACCTTAGGAAGGACATCATACGATGTTAAACGCATCCCAATATATCAAGGACCATATCCGCACTGTGGAAAACTGGCCGCAGCAAGGCGTCATGTTCCGCGATATTACGCCGCTGCTGCAGGACCCCAAAACCTTCCGCCTGCTGATCGATCTGTTTGTGCACCGCTACATGGATGCCAAGCTGGATATGGTCGCCGGCCTGGATGCGCGCGGCTTCATCATCGGCTCGGTACTGGCCTATGAGCTGAACCTGGGTTTCGTGCCCATCCGCAAAAAGGGCAAGCTTCCTTTCAATACCTTGTCTGAACAGTACGAGCTGGAATACGGCAGCGCCACGGTGGAACTGCATGCCGACGCGTGCAAGCCGGGCGACCGTGTGGTGCTGATCGACGACTTGATCGCCACCGGCGGCACGATGATGGCCGGCAAGAAGCTGCTGGAGCGCTTGGGCGCCGAAGTCGTTGAGGGCGCCGTCATCGTCGACCTGCCGGAGCTGGGCGGCTCCAAGCTGCTGAAGTCTTCCGGCCTGCAGTTGTACACAGTCTGCGATTTCGACGGGCATTAGAGCTAAATTCATGGCGGTAAACCAGGGCCGGATGCTGTTTGCATCCGGCTTTTTTCATAGGGCTGCCGGTGCGCAAGTTCGCAAAGGGTTTGCCAGGGAGAGGATGTCTCTTTTGCCTGTGGCTTGATCGATTTGCGCTACTTTGCGTTAATTTGCTTTATACTGCTTCAATTCCAAGGAGCGTTGCGACGAAATACAGGGTGCCCGCCCGTTTCGCCAGGCTTGGAACATGCAACTGCGCTCACGTTACTTTTTTCACAAGAAAGGAGGGCGTGATGAACGCCTCTATATCATCCCTGCAGAAATCCGATCAAGACTTCCTGATAGCTGACATCAGCTTGGCCGCCTGGGGCCAAAAAGAAATCAAGATTGCTGAAACAGAAATGCCCGGCCTGATGGCGATTCGCGAAGAATACGCTGCCAGCCAGCCATTAAAAGGCGCACGCATTACCGGTTCGCTGCACATGACGATCCAGACCGCCGTGCTGATCGAAACGCTGAACGCACTGGGTGCGCAAGTTCGCTGGGCGTCCTGCAATATTTACTCCACGCAAGATCACGCTGCCGCGGCAATTGCTGCCGGCGGCACGCCTGTATTCGCATTCAAGGGTGAAAACCTGGACGAATACTGGGAGTTCACGCACCGTATTTTTGAATGGAAAGACGGTGGTTTCTCCAACATGATCCTGGACGACGGCGGCGATGCAACACTGCTGCTGCATCTGGGCACACGCGCTGAAAAAGATATTTCTGTGCTGGCAAATCCAGGTTCCGAAGAAGAAATCTGCCTGTTCAATGCGATCAAAACACACCTGGCAACCGAGCCTGACTGGTACTCCAAGCGTTTGGCCGCCATCAAGGGCGTGACTGAAGAAACGACGACCGGCGTGCACCGCCTGTACCAGATGCACAAGGAAGGCAAACTGGCTTTCCCTGCAATCAACGTCAATGATTCCGTTACCAAGTCCAAGTTCGACAACCTGTATGGCTGCCGTGAGTCGCTGGTGGATGGCATCAAGCGTGCTACCGACGTGATGATTGCTGGCAAGGTCGCCGTTATCGCCGGTTACGGCGATGTGGGCAAAGGTTGCGCACAAGCGATGCGCGCGCTGTCGGCGCAGGTCTGGGTCACTGAAATCGATCCTATCTGTGCATTGCAGGCGGCGATGGAAGGCTACCGCGTTGTGACCATGGAATACGCGGCTGAGTACGGCGATATCTTCGTTACCACCACCGGCAATTACCACGTCATCAGCCATGCACACATGCTGAAGATGAAAGACCAGGCGATCGTCTGCAACATCGGCCATTTCGATAATGAAATCGACGTTGCTTCGTTGAAGCAATACACCTGGGATAACATCAAGCCGCAAGTCGATCACGTGATCTTCCCGGACGGCAAGCGCATCATCCTGCTGGCGGAAGGCCGCCTGGTCAATCTGGGTTGCGGCACCGGCCATCCTTCGTATGTAATGAGCTCCTCGTTCGCGAACCAGACCATTGCGCAGATCGAGTTGTTCCTGAACCTCGACAAATATCCAGTCGGCGTTTACACACTGCCTAAGCATCTGGATGAAAAAGTGGCACGCCTGCAATTGAAAACACTCAATGCGCAACTGAGTGAATTGACGGATGAGCAGGCCGCCTACATCAGCGTTAGCAAAAACGGCCCGTACAAGGCTGATCACTACCGTTATTAAGCCTGTGTCTTTTAGGCAGGTTTTAGGCCGGCAATAAGGAGCGGCTTTGCCGCTCGCAGAAGACCTTGGGTGAGGTATGATTTTATGACCTCACCCATTTATTTATGGAGACTCCATGCGTTTGCTTGCAACCTGGCTCATTAACGCGCTGGCCTTACTGGCGCTACCTTACCTGATGCATTCAGTGATGATAGATAGTTTCACTACCGCGCTGCTGGTCGCTGTGGTGCTGGGTTTTGTCAATGCCGTGATCCGGCCTGTGCTGCTGATCCTGACCTTGCCGGCAACCTTGCTGACAATGGGGCTGTTCATCTTCGTCATCAACGGCCTGATGTTCTGGGCGGTGGCAAATGTAATTGATGGTTTTCATGTTGCCGGATTCTGGTCCGCAGTTGGCGGTGCACTGCTGTACAGCGTGATTTCATGGACCCTGTCCACCTTACTTCTCAAAAACGATGTCCGCACATAATTTCAGCATAGAATTCTTCCCGCCGAAGACGGTGGAAGGCACAGAAAAGCTGCGCGTTACGCGCGCCAAACTGGCCGAACTGAAACCCAAATATTTTTCAGTCACCTTCGGCGCCGGCGGCACCACACAGCAGGGTACGCTCGATACGGTGGTGGATATCCGCAAGGAAGGGCATGATGCCGCGCCCCACCTGTCCTGCGTGGGCGGCACCAGGGAATCCATCCGCGAGATACTGCAGCAATACAAATCGCACGACATCCGCCGTCTGGTGGCTCTGCGTGGCGATCTGCCCAGTGGCTACGGCGCAGCCGGCGAATTCCGTTATGCCAGCGAGCTGGTCGAGTTTATCCGCGCCGAAACCGGCGACTGGTTCCATATCGAAGTAGCTGCCTATCCCGAAGTGCACCCGCAGGCCAGATCACCGCAGGACGATCTGCAGAATTTCACCCGCAAGATGAAGGCGGGAGCCAATGCGGCAATCACGCAATATTTTTACAATGCGGACGCGTATTTCCAGTTCGTGGAGCTGGCGCAAAAGGCAGGCATTACCGCGCCTATCGTGGCCGGCATCATGCCTATCACCAACCACACGCAGTTGATCCGTTTTTCGGAAATGTGCGGCGCCGAAGTGCCGCGCTGGGTGCGGCTGAAGCTGGCCAGCTATGGTGACGATACGGCATCGATCAAGGCCTTTGGTCTGGATGTTGTCACGCAGCTATGCGAGCGGCTACTGGCAGGGGGCGCGCCCGGTCTGCATTTCTATTCGCTGAACCAGGCCGTCGCAACGACCGCCATCTGGCAAAGGCTGGTAAAGTCCTGATCTGTTATGGAGCCCTGCAGGGCGGTTTTGTCCGCCCTGTAGCTGCTACGGTACTATTGTCCAGCATCACTCCAGGCAGCCCGCCTCGCTGATCACCGCATCCAGCGGCATGTCATGCGCTTCCGTCTCAAATTCCGCCAGCCCGCACTGGTAGGCAATTCCCACCGTTTTTATCGCGCCAGAGTCCGATGAAACAGGCGCTGCCGCCAGCGTCCTGTCGTAATAGCCGCCGCCGTATCCCAGCCTGAATTTTTGCTTGCTGAAGCCCACGCAGGGGATCAGCACTACCTCTGGCCAAATGAGGGCACCTTCATCTCTAAGCGCAGGGACGGGGATGCCGTGCACATCTTTTTCCATTGCATCGCCGGGTGTCCATTTTGCAAATGCCAATGGCATATCGCGCGTATGCGCGACCGCGAGCGCCAGCTGTATGCCGGAGGCCGCCAGCACGGGGTAAAGCTGGCGCAGATCAGGCTCCGCCTGTATCGGCCAGTACACGCCGATGCTGCGCGGCTTGTGCTGTTCGCACCACTGCTGCAGATGACGCGCTATTTTCGTATCCCAGGCCGCCCTGGCAGCCGGCGCCTGGCCGCGCCTCAGTTGCAGCAATTGCTTGCGCAATGCCGCCTTGCCAACCGTCTTCGCAAGTCCATCCGATGCCGTTTCTTCGGCTGTTTGTTCGCCTGTTTCGTCGGATGCAGGGCGTGTTATGCTATTTGCGTGTGTCATACTGTCGTACACATTAAGATTGAGAGCCGTAGAACATGTTTTTGCTGAAAAAAATTGCAAGTGCAGGCATCGTGATGGTAGCAGGTTTGTGCCATCTGGCGGCGGCTGGAGATGCGCAGGCGGCCAAGGCAGCACCGGCCCCGGCTCCCCGGAGTTTTGTCAACGATGATGACCGTTTCATGGCCTTGCGCGATGCGTCTTTCCATGATGATGCTACTAAGGCGGAAGAGCACGCGTCCTACCTCGCCAATTATGACATTCCTTCCTACGTCGACTACTACGTTCTGAGGACGCATATCCGCTCGGCCTCCGCCACCGAAGTCAAAGCCTTTATCAGCAAGTACGAAGGCAGCGCCGTGGCAGACAGGCTGCGCAACGACTGGCTACTGGTGCTGGGATATCGCGGTGACTGGCTTAATTTCGACGTCCAGTATCCGCAGTTCGTCGTGGCCGACGATACGCAGTTGAAATGTTATGCATTGCTGTCCCGCGCCATCAAAAACCAGAAAGTTGCGGCCGAGGCGCGCACGCTGCTGACGTCTGCGCGTGACTACGGCGAAGGCTGTTATACGCTGGTGACTTACCTGTCGGAAAATGGCCAGTTCAGTCCGGAAGACATCTGGAACCAGATCCGGCTGGCATCCGAGAACGGCGCGTTGCCGCTGGCACAAAGGCTGGCAAAGAACCTGCAGGTCAAAGATGCCAGGGTTGCCCAGGCTTTCGAGAAGCCCGGTTTGATACTCAGCAAGCCCCCTGAAAGCGGAAAGAGTGCGCATGAGCTGTACATCATCGCATTGGGCCGCAACGCCAAGAGTGACCCGCAGCAGGCGGCAGCCACGCTGGCCAAGAATGCGGCCAAGTTTTCCGAAGCGGAGCGCGCGCTGGCCTGGGGCCAGATAGGCCTGCAGTCCTCACTGAAGCTGCAGCCGGAAGCGCTGCAATATTGGCGCCAGGCCGACGGCGCACCGCTGTCGCTGGATGCTTACCAGTGGCGTGCCAGGATTGCCTTGCGTGCCGGTGACTGGAAGATGCTGAAAGCGGCCATTGCCGCAATGCCGCCTTCTTTGCGCAATGAGCCGACGTGGATCTACTGGCAGGGCAGGGCGCTGAAAAGCGAAGGCAAGAATGAGGAGGCGCAGGCACTGTTCCAGGGCATCGCCGATCAGGTACATTTTTACGGCCAGCTGTCGCTGGAGGAGCTGGGGCAGAAGGTCGGCGTACCGGTGACGGTAAAACCGCTCGCGCCTGCCGAGATGGATGCCGTTGCGCAAAACCCCGGCCTGCAGCGCGCGCTGAAGTTTTACCAGATGAATCTACGCCTGGAAGGCACACGCGAATGGAACTGGGAACTGCGCAAGATGAGCGAACGCCAGCATCTGGCGGCGGCTGAGCTGGCGCGGCAAAACAATCTGCTGGACCGCATGGTCAATACCTCGGACCGCACCAAGACCGAGATGGACTTCACGCAGCGTTATCCGACACCGTTTAATGATGTCATGTACAAGTCGACCAAGCTGCTGGGTCTGGACATGGCCTGGGTGTATGGACTGATACGGCAGGAATCACGTTTTGTCATGACGGCACGCTCACATGTAGGCGCTTCAGGCCTGATGCAGATCATGCCCTCCACTGCGCGCTACGTGGCCAAAAAAATGGGGCTGGGCGACTTTGTGCCGAATCAGGTCAACGACATAGAAACCAATATCGCGCTGGGCACCAATTATCTGAACATGGTACTGACTGATCTGGGCGGTTCGCAGGCGATGGCGTCCGCCGCCTACAACGCCGGGCCGGGCCGTCCGCGCGCATGGCGCGCCAGCCTGACGCGGCCGGTGGAAGGTGCAATTTTTGCGGAGACCATTCCTTTCAACGAAACCCGTTCGTATGTCAAGAATGTGCTGTCCAATGCGACCTATTATGCCGCGCTGTTTGAAAAGAAACCGCAATCGCTGAAAGCACGCCTGGGCACAGTGGCACCAAAGGGCATGAGCGGCAATGACGGCGATCTGCCGCAAGATTTGAACGGAACTACAAAAACCGACTGATACCGACTGACACCATGATAAATACAACCGAACTCGATCCTGCGCTGTCTGCCATGCTGGAATCCAATAAAAGACCCGGCATGCTGCTCGTGATCGGCAATAAAAATTACTCGTCGTGGTCGATGCGCGCATGGTTAGCGATGAAGGCGTTTGGCATCCCGTTCGAGGAAGTGCGTATCCTGCTGGACCATCCTGATACCGCCCGGCTGATTTCCGAATACTCGCTGGCCGGCCGTGTGCCGGTGCTGCTGGCGGACGGCCATGTGATCTGGGATTCGCTGGCGATCTGCGAATACCTGGCGGAGCAATTCCCCGCGCATAATCTGTGGCCTCAGGATACGGGGGCGCGTGCAACCGCGCGCAGCATCTGCGCCGAAATGCATTCCGGCTTCCAGGGACTGCGCAACGATATGTCGATGGACATCAAGGCCAGCCTGCCCGGCAAGGGCCGTACTGCAGGATCACAGGCCGATATAGGCCGTATTTCCGAAATCTGGGAAGAGTGCCTGTCGCGCTACGGCGCGCATGAATACCTGTTTGGCGACTTTTCAATTGCCGATGCCTACTTTGCGCCGGTCGTCATGCGTTTCAATACCTATGGCGTGTCGCTGGCGCCTGCGCTGCAGGCGTATGTAGAGCGCGTCAGCAGCCATCCAGCAGTCGCGCAATGGGTGCGTGAAGCGCTGGCGGAAACCGAAATAGCGCCCAACCACCACACGCCGGATTAAGTCACGCATGATGAAGACTTATATTGTCGGCGGCGCGGTGCGGGACGGCATGCTGGGTTTGCCGGTGCAGGACCGCGACCATGTCGTCGTCGGCGCCAGCCCTGAGCAGCTGCTGGCGCTGGGCTACACGCCGGTGGGCAAGGATTTTCCGGTATTCCTGCATCCGAAGACGCATGAGGAATATGCGTTGGCGCGCACAGAAAGAAAGACCGCGCCCGGCTACAAGGGTTTTGTTTTCCATACCGATGCCGGTGTCACGCTGGAAGAAGATCTAATCCGGCGCGACCTGACCATCAATGCGATGGCGCAGGACGAGCAGGGCGCCATCCATGATCCTTTTAACGGCCGGCAGGATATCCGCGACCGCATTTTCCGCCACGTATCGCAAGCCTTTGCGGAAGACCCGGTGCGCATACTGCGGCTGGCGCGTTTTGCGGCCCGGTTTTCGGTGGCCCCCAATGATTTTACCGTGGCGCCGGAAACCAATGCGCTGATGAAACAGATGGTGGACGCCGGTGAAGTAGATGCACTGGTGCCTGAGAGGGTGTGGCAGGAACTGTCGCGTGGCCTGATGGAAGCGCGGCCTTCACGCATGTTTGACGTGCTGCGCGATTGCGGCGCACTGGCCCGCATCATGCCGGAGCTGGATGCGCTGTGGGGCGTGCCGCAGCCGCCCAAGCACCATCCGGAAATCGATACCGGCGTGCATGTGATGCTGGTGGTGGACTATGCGGCAAGCCGCGGGTATCCGCTGACGGTGCGCTTTGCTGCGCTGATGCATGACCTGGGCAAGGGCGTGACGCCTGCCAGTGAGTGGCCGCGCCACCATGGGCATGAACAGAAGGGCGTGGATCTGGTTGAGGCGGTCTGCAAGCGTCTGAAAGTGCCGGTAGATTGCCGTGACCTGGCGGTGATGGCTGCACGCGATCATGGCAACATCAGCCGCGCGCTTGAGTTGCGGCCCAATACCATTATTGCGCTGATGGAGCGCAGCGATGCCTTCCGCAAGCCGCAACGCTTTCTGGAGTTGCTGCGCGCTTCGGAATGTGATTGTTTTGGCCGCTCCGGCTTGCCGGATGCCCGGTTTCCGCAATACGATTATCTGGCAGGCGCGTTGGCGGCGGTACAGAAGGTCAGGGCGGGCGATATCGCGCAAGGCTATGCCGGGCAGCCGCAGCAGATAGCGCTGGCGGTCCGCAATGCCAGGATTGATGCCGTGCGCGAGTACGCAGAAAGCACAGAAACCTGATCTGGCAGGGAATTGCTGGAATGCAAAAATTTGTGCCTTGGCTGGAAAAAAAGCGGGACATCGCCTACAATGTTATTGTGCACCGCACAAAATGTGATGTACTGGAGGTAAATGATGAACACTGCCGATCTTTATCCACGCAAACCGGGTGAGCCGGGTAACAATCCGCCCGCCGCTGCACCTGCACCCAAGAAAAAATCCAATGTCTTCGTCAAGGAACTGTCCGAACGCGACAGGCATAGAATACTGAGGCATTTCCTAGAGCTGAAGGAAAGTGACCGCTTACTGCGTTTCGGTACTTATCTGCAGGATGAACTTATTACCCGCTATGTAGAGGGCATCGATTTCTCGCGCGACAAGGTATTCGGCGTAGTTAACAGCCGTTTCAAGGTTGTTGGCGTTGGCCATCTGGCATTTGCACCGCGCGAAAAGGTCGAGCATGGTGTAGACGCAACGGAAAAAGACCGCGTTGCAGAGTTTGGCGTTTCTGTGTCTGATTCCGCGCGCGGTAAGGGCGTGGGCTCGCGGCTGTTCAAGCGCGGCGCTATCCACTGCCGCAATGCCGACGTCGATACGCTATACATGCATTGCCTGTCCAGCAACCAGACGATGATCCATATCGCCAAAAAAGCCGGCATGGAAATCCACAGGGAATATGGCGAGGCCGATGCCTATCTGAAGCTGCTGCCGGCAGACGCCGCCAGCATGTTGCGGGAAGCCGTGCAGGAGCAGGTCGCCACGCTGGACTATACGATCAAGGCCAATAGGCGTGCCGCCGTCAAATGGCTGCGCAACCTGCCGGGCATGGGCGACTAATTGCCAATAAAATGACCAATAAAATTGTCAAAGCAGCTCGGTAGCTAAGCCTGCGTGCTCAGCACCGGCAATGCCGTCGTATCCTTGATCTGTTGTAGCGCAAAGCTGGATTTGACGTCCAGCACCGCCGGGTGCCTCAGCAGCGTTTCCATCATGAAGCGCGAAAAATGGTCCATGTCTTCCACGTGGACCCTGAGCAGGTAATCCATCTCTCCCGTCATCGCATAACAGGCAACAATCTCCGGCCATTGCTCGATGGACGCGGCAAAATCATTGCGCGGTGAGCGTGAAGCGCCCTTGCCGGGCGTGTCGTTATGCTTTTCCAGCCGCACATTGACGTAAGCCAGCAAGCCCAGCCCTATCTTGGCCGGCTCCAGCAGCGCCACATACTTGCGGATCACGCCGGTTTCTTCCAGCCGTTTGATGCGGCGCAGGCAGGGCGATGGTGACAGATTCACGCGCTCGGCCACCTCCTGATTTGTCAGGCGTCCATCCGACTGCAGAATCGCGAGGATCTTGCGGTCTATCTTGTCTAGTTCAACTGAAGCCATATCTCACCACCAAAGCGATATTTGAAGCAATATTATTGCTCAAAAAATGCATTTATTGGGTTATTTTGCAATTATATGGCGTGATGTGAAGCCTATACTAGAAGTCTAGCCAGCAGCAAAAGCACAGCAAGCCGGAGTGGTCGCCTCATGTGGATGAGGCCAGGTAAAGCAGGTGTTCTTTGTTGCCCACCGATCACGATCACACCGAGGAGACACGCATGGATTTTCAACCCTGGGAAAACCCTATGGGCACAGACGGCTTCGAATTTGTCGAATATGCCGCACCCGATCCAAAAGCAATGGGCGATTTGTTCATCCGCATGGGCTTTACCGCGATAGCCAAGCACCGCACCAAAAACGTTACCTTGTACCGCCAGGGCGATGTCAACTACATCATCAATGCTGAGCCGGATTCCTTTGCGCAGCGTTTTGCGCGCAAGCACGGCCCTTCCGTATGTGCGATTGCCTTCCGCGTCAAAGATGCCGCCTACGCGTATAACCGCGCGCTGGAACTGGGCGCCTGGGGCTTCGACAACAAGACCGGCCCGATGGAGCTGAATATCCCTGCAATCAAGGGAATCGGCGATTCGCTGATCTACTTTGTCGATCGCTGGCACGGCAAGGATGGCGGCGTACCGGGCGCAATCGGCAACATCAGCATCTACGATGCCGATTTTGTGGCGATCCCCGGCGCGGAACCGAATCCAAAAGGCCATGGCCTGACCTACATCGATCACCTGACGCACAACGTGTATCGCGGCCGCATGAAGGAATGGGCAGATTTCTATGAGTCGCTGTTCAATTTCCGCGAAGTGCGCTACTTCGACATCGAAGGCAAACTGACTGGCCTGAAATCCAAGGCGATGACTTCCCCTTGCGGCAAGATCCGTATTCCTATCAACGAATCTTCCGATGACAAATCGCAGATCTCCGAATACCTGGACCTGTATCACGGCGAAGGCATCCAGCATATTGCGATGGGTACCGACAACGTGTACGAAACAGTCGCCGGCATGAACGCCGACGGCGTCGAATTCCAGGACACGATAGAAACCTATTACGACCTGGTAGACCGTCGCCTGCCTAACCATGGTGAAAACCTGGAAGAACTGCGTCGCCTGCGCATCCTGGTCGATGGCAATAGCAATGCCACGACACGTGAACTGCTGCTGCAAATCTTCACGTCGACCGTCATCGGTCCTATCTTCTTTGAAATCATCCAGCGCAAGGGCGACCAGGGCTTCGGCGAAGGTAATTTCCGCGCGTTATTTGAATCCATAGAACTGGATCAGATACGCCGCGGTGTGCTGAAAGACGATACGGCCACAGCGTAGTATACTGTGTCGATAGGGGCTGACAGGAGAGGAGCTAGCGCTCACCCGGTCAGCCTTTTTTGTTTCGATTAGAGAGAGAAAGCTATGGACACCGCAGTAGTTTCCAACGAAGAGTTTCTGGCCACCGTTGCCGAGAAGTCGGATGGCGCCGCCTTGCGCGGCGATTACTCCACGGCTGACGCGCAGTATGTGGTCAAGCAGAACTGGGCGGCCTACACGGAAGAAGAACACGCATTATGGCGCCGCCTGTACAAGCGCCAGGAAGCGCTGGTGCCGGGCCGTGCCTGCGATGAATTCATTACCGCGCTGGCGGCGATGAAAGCATCCGACGGCATTCCTGATTTTGAAAAAACTTCCGAAGCGCTGGAAAAAGCAACCGGCTGGCGCATCGTCGCCGTACCCGGCCTGATTCCTGAGCAGGCGTTTTTTAACCATCTGGCCAATCGCCGTTTTCCGGTCACGGTATGGCTGCGCACGCCGGCCGAGTTTGATTACATCGTTGAGCCGGACGTGTTTCACGATTATTTCGGCCATGTGCCGCTGCTGTTTGATCCGATCTTTGCCGACCACATGCAGGAATACGGCAAGGGCGGCCTGAAGGCGATGAGGCTGGGCGGCCTGGATTATCTGGCGCGGCTGTACTGGTACACGGTGGAGTTTGGACTGATTGAAGGCCCACAGGGCTTGCGTGTGTATGGCGCAGGTATCCTGTCTTCCGGCGGCGAGCTTGAATACTGCCTGAAGAACACGCCTTCGCGCCATATACCGCTGGATGTTGAACGCTGCATGCGCACGCTGTACAAGATAGACTCCTATCAGGAAACCTATTTTGTTATCCGCGATTTCAAGCAGTTGTTTGAAGATACCGCGCCGGACTTTACGCCGATGTATGAGCGCCTGAAGCAGGTGGAAGCCTTGCCGGCAAACACGCTGCTGCCTGGCGAGAAAGACTTGCTGGCAGGAAGCTGATCTGCCTGCCGGGGTTTTGCTTCAATAGTTGCGTCAATAGTTGTTTCAATAGACGCCGGGTTCGCCCGGCGGTCTTGTTTTAAAGCGCTTGTGGGTCCAGAAGTATTCCGCCGGCGCCTTCAGCACCTGTTGCTCGATGAACTCATTCATGAAGCGAGTTGCGGCAACAATATCGTCTCCCGGGTAATCCTTCCACGCCGGGTGAAACGTCACCTTCCATCCCTTGAAGTTCGGCAGCATTGTCGCGATGACCGGTATTACCTGCGCGTTGGTCATGGCCGCGATGCGCGCCGTGGCCGTCAATGTGGCAGCCGGTATGCCGAAGAAGGGCACAAACTCCGCATCCTTGGCGCCAAAATCCATGTCCGGCAGCATGAAGAAGCCGCCGCCGCTGCGCAGTTCGCGGATGATGGGCTTGACGCCTTCCGCGCGCGAAATCAATTTCTGCGGCCGGAAACGCAGGCGGCCGTCGCGCAAGGCCTTGTCGAACACATCATTGCGCTGCTGCGTATAAATGGAACTCATCGAGATTTCCATCGCCACTGCCGCGCCGGCAACGTCAAGGCTGACAAAATGCGGGCACAGCAGGATGGTCGGTCCCGAGCGTATCTGTTCTACCGGCAGCGCCGGGTCCAGCACAATTAGCTTTCTCAGACGCTCTAGCGGCGCCCACCACAGGATGCTGCGCTCCAGCACGCTTCTGGCATATGCCTGGAAATGCTGGATTGCCAGTTGCCTGCGCTGTTCTACGGACAGTTGCGGCATGCATAGCCGCAGATTGGTCAGCGTGATATGGCGGCGCGGCTGCATGATATGGAATAGCAGCCAGCCCAGGCCATTGCCGAGGCGGCCCAGTATGGGCAGGGGCAGCCAGTGCAGCAGCCACATAAAGGCAAGCAATAGTCTCACGTGTCTGCCTTTGCACTTGAGCCGGTATTGCTGGTGTCGGCGGGTTGGCCAGGCGCTGCCACGCCGGCGGGTCTCTTGTAGCGGTTGTAGCTCCAGAAGTACTGTGCCGGGCAGCGGGCGATCAGCTTTTCCATTGCGGCGTTGATTGCCGTAGCCTGTTGTTCGGCAGAGCCGCTCAAATCGCCTTCAAACGGAACAAAACGCATCAGATAGCCGCGTCCGCGCGGCAGGCGTTCTGCATAGGTCAGGATGATGGGGGCGCCGGTCATTGCATGCAGCTTGGCCGACAGCGTCATTGTATAGGCGGGTTTGCCGAAAAAATCGGCCCATACGCCTTCGCCTTGCTGCGGCACTTGGTCTGGCAGCAGGCCCACTGCTTCATTTTTTTTCAGCGCCCTGGCCATGCTCCTGACGCCGGACAGGTTGGCCGGCGCCAGTTGCAGTTCTCCGCGCGTGCGGCCCCCTTCCATCAAGGGCCGCAGGATTTCCTTGCGCGGCGGGCGGTACAGCACGGTCAGCCGGGTGCGTGTCGCCACCATCTGTGCGGTAACTTCAAAGCAGCCCACATGCGGCGTCAGGAAAACAATGCCTTTCTGCGCATCCAGCGCCGCCTGCACCAGTTCCCAGTTTTCAATGCGGACGCTGGCCAGCACGCGGTCCAGCGGCGCGCACCAGATGAAGGGCAGTTCCATCACATTCTTGCCGGCCTCGCTGATTGCCGCATTCAGGTCTGCGCCGAACCCGGCCCGGTTCAGGTTGTCTTTTAATCTGGCCCGGTAGGCCGGCGATGCCATATACACCAGACGCCCGAGCACAGCACCGCTCGCATGCAGCAGCGGAAGGGGAAAAAAGGAAAGGAAGCGAAACAGCGCAACGAGCATGATGCCGGTCAAATAATAGTATATTTAATAAGGGTATTCATATCGGCATTAGACAGCGAATGAATAAGAGGCGTAAAATATCACAGTTGGATGTTATTGCGAAATTGGACTTGGGGCCAACCCAGGTGCATGCCCAGCGCCGCCAAAAGAGGCGCAGGCGCTGATTTCGCGCTACCATTCCTTTGTATCTTTCATAAACCGCCGAGTTAACAGACAACTTGCGAGGCGGTATACAAATTTCGCTAAAGCGTCGCAGGTTCTCGTATTACTGCGACATGGTCAACCATAAGCTAGGAGCCTGCGATGGCAAATGATTTTCTTTTTACTTCCGAATCAGTATCCGAGGGACACCCGGACAAAGTTGCTGATCAAATTTCCGATGCCATTCTGGATGCTGTTTTCGAACAGGATCCGCGTTCGCGCGTTGCCGCTGAGACGCTTTGCAATACCGGCCTGGTTGTTCTTGCAGGTGAGATCACAACCAACGCCAACGTTGACTACATCCAGGTAGCGCGCGACACCATCAAGCGCATCGGCTACGACAATACCGAATACGGCATTGACTACAAAGGCTGCGCCGTGCTGGTCGCCTACGACAAGCAGAGCAATGATATTGCGCAGGGCGTAGACCAGGCCAGCGACGATCACCTGAATATCGGCGCCGGCGACCAGGGCCTGATGTTCGGCTATGCCTGCGATGAAACGCCGGAGCTGATGCCGGCCCCTATCTATTACGCCCACCGTCTGGTGGAACGCCAGGCGCAGCTGCGTAAAGATGGCCGCCTGCCTTTCCTGCGTCCCGACGCAAAGAGCCAGGTCACGATGCGCTATGTCGACGGCAAGCCGCACAGCATAGATACCGTGGTATTGTCCACGCAGCACAGCCCGGAACAAAGCGATGGCAGCAAGATGAAGGCTTCTTTCATCGAAGCGATCATCGAAGAAATCATCAAGCCTGTATTGCCGGCGGAATGGCTGAAAGACACCAAGTACCTGGTGAACCCGACCGGCCGCTTCGTCATTGGCGGCCCGCAAGGTGATTGCGGCCTCACCGGCCGCAAGATCATCGTCGATACCTACGGCGGCGCTTGCCCGCACGGCGGCGGCGCGTTCTCCGGCAAAGATCCTACGAAAGTGGACCGTTCGGCAGCTTATGCAGCCCGTTATGTGGCCAAGAATATTGTCGCTGCCGGCCTGGCAAGACAGTGCCAGATCCAGGTTGCGTATGCGATCGGCGTTGCGCGCCCGATGAACGTCACCGTCTACACCGAAGGAACAGGCGTGATCCCGGACGACAAGATCGCCGCACTGGTCAACGAGCTGTTTGACCTGCGTCCAAAAGGCATCATCCAGATGCTGGATCTGCTGCGTCCTATTTATTCGAAGACAGCCGCCTACGGCCATTTTGGCCGCGAAGAGCCAGAGTTCACATGGGAGCGTACCGACAAGGTCGCCGCATTGCGCGCTGCTGCGGGCTTGTAAGCGAAGCATGCTGTCCAGGCCGCAAGCACAATAATGAGGAGCAGGTAGCGTGGGCATGCTGTGCCCGCGCTGATTCGAATGGTTGTTCTGACACTCTGTAAGCCTCCTGCAGGTCTGCTGACCCGGATGGCGGCTGGTCTGGCGCTGCAGGCGGTTCTATCCTGGCTGCCGGCCCATGCCGCCGGCGACTGGTGCGCGCAGCTGGCTGCGCGCCTCCCCAAAATTTCTGCAACGGACTGCAAGGACAGCAAGCTGCTGCCTAGCGGTTCGCTATCGCAAAACGGCTTTCCGATATTGGCGCGCGAGATCGCCGCCGGCCCCGGCCATCCGCAGGCGCTGAAGGTGCTGCTGATAGGTGGCATACACGGTGACGAGCTGACTTCCAGTTCCATCGTCTTCAAATGGCTGGACCTGATGCAAAAACCGGATGCGCAGCAATTTCAGTGGAAGGTCGCGCCGGTCGTCAACCCGGATGGCCTGCTGGCGCCCAAGCCGCGCCGCATGAACGCGCGTGGCGTAGACTTGAACCGCAATTTCCCCACTCCCGGATGGCAGCAGGATGCGCCGCGTTACTGGGCCAGGATTACCGGCAGCGATCCGCGCCGCTACCCCGGCTCGGCGCCGCTGTCGGAACCGGAAAGCCGCTGGGTCTACGATACGATAGAAAAATTCAAACCCGACGTCATCATCTCGGTGCATGCGCCTTTTGGCGTGCTGGACTTTGACGGCCCGGTCAAGCCGCCCAGCCGTTTCGGCCGGCTGATGTTCAACCGCGTCGGTGTTTACCCGGGTTCGCTGGGCAACTACAGCGGCCTGCACAAGGATATTCCGGTAGTGACGATAGAGCTGCCCAATGCATCAGCGATGCCGCCGGATGCGGAAGTGCAGCGCATCTGGCAGGACATGCTGGGCTGGATCAAGCGTAACGTGCCCAGCGCTGCACGCATAGCGAAGCGCTAGGCATTCAATTTCAGGCGTTAACTTGTCTTGCGCCGCAGCACATACATCATCCAGCCAGTCACAGCAAACAGCGGCAGCAGCAGTGCCGCCAGCATCATTACCAGCATGCCTGCATTGCCCCAGTAGCTGCCCGAATGCAGCGCGTAGATGCTGGCGATGAATTTGTCGCCCGATGATTTCGCCGCATACGGTTCACGCTTTATGATGCTGCCCGTTTGCGAGTCGATCAGCAGTCCGTTGTTTGCATAACGATGCGGCGAGCTACCATCCAGGAACAACATCCGCACCGGCTGGCCGGGCTTGGCAGGCAGCAGCATGATCAGCTTGTCGTAGGCAGGCACTTCCGTCCGCAGACCTTGCCAAACCGCTTGCAGGTTGACTGGCTTGCCGGTGCTTTCCTTGTCTGTGGCGGCCGGTGCCTTATCTTTTCTAATCGCCTGAACCGTCTGCTGCGCAGGCGCTGCGATGCTGTTGACCAAGCCGTGAAACCAGTCATAAGACCAGTACAGCCCGGTCAACGCGGCCAGCAGGTACAGCACCATCAGCCACGTGGCGCTGACCGCATGGAGATCCGCGAGGAAAGCACGACCCTTGCGCTGCGTGGTTATCAGCAGCCAGAAACGCCAGTTCCCCGCGCCGCTACGCGGCCAGCGCAGATAGATCCCTGAGACGCACATAAAAACCAGCGCCAGCGCCGAAGCACCGGTAATGGCCTTGCCGGTGTCACCAAGCGCGAGGTTGCGATGCAGGTTCAGTATCAACCGGAAAAATTCCTCACCGTGCGGCTTGCCCAGCATAGGGGTCCACATATTGCAGGTCGAATTTTTTCTTGCTGCTGCCGTCTACCGGCAGCATGAAGCCCACACGCGCTGCATCCTTCGCAGAACCGGACAGCGTCAGCGAGGATATGTATTGCCGGTTGACGGCAATGCGCGCCAGCAGTTCGGCCGGTTCCAGTGCAGGCTGCATTGGATTCGGAGGGCTGACCTGCGTGACGCCCGGGTTCAGCAGCCTGAGCAGATCTTCCTCAAACGCATATACGCCGCCCGTCAGGCCCATGATGGCGAGCACGAGGCCTGCGCTGATGCCGGACAGCCAATGAAGCTGGAACAGGAGTCGCTTGAACATAGTGTTTTGGCAATGCAAAGCGCGCACTATAGCATTAGCGAGAGGCTTGTTGATACAGACAGAGACGTACAGGCGGGGAGGACGTGGGCGTGAAGCAGGTGGGGGCGGAGCAAAAAAAATGGCTGGCTGACAGAGGGAGAGAATGTCGCGGCTGGCTGTAAAGCTGCAGCATCTGTAACGCTGCTGCAGACCTATTATAGTGGGAAACGCCGCCGCGCCTAGCCTTATCTTTTGCGTGTTACAAAATCAGGCCGGGAGCTACTCCGTCATTCGTTCTGCGGCGCTAGCGGAAATCTGAACTTAGTTTTGGAGGCGGCGTCAATTCACAGCGTTTTACTTGCTTCACATGCATTAAAATGATTCGTGCCTGGAGCGCCTTGCAAACAGAAGACCGGCAGACCGGCAGACCAGCAGACCGGCGCCTGTGACGATAATGAAAAATAAAGGAAAACGATGAAGCTGACGATGAAGCTGACGATGGGGCTCAAACCAGTACTGGCATGTGTCCTGGCCGGCGCTTATGGGTTTGCGCTTGCGCAAAGCCTGGATTCGCACCAATGGCTGGAAGACATAGGCGGCCAGAAGCAGCTGGAGTGGGTCAAGGGGCGCAACCAGATCACACGCGCCAAAGTGGAAAGCGACGCCGGTTTTGTGCCGCTGCGGGAAAGTCTGCAGACTATACTCGATTCCAAGGACAGGATTCCCACTGTCGAAAAAATGGGCGACCATTATTACAATTTCTGGCGCGATGCCGAACATCCGCGCGGTGTGTGGCGCAAGACCACGCTGGAAGAATACCGCAAGGCGCAGCCAGCCTGGGAAACCGTACTGGACCTGGATGCGCTGGCCAAAACCGAAAATGAAAACTGGGTCTACAAGGGCAGCGAATGCCGTTTCCCGGCCTATGACCGCTGCCTGCTGGAATTGTCGCGCGGCGGAGCCGATGCGGTCGTGGTACGCGAGTTTGATCTGCCAGCCAAAAGCTTCGTCAAGGACGGCTTCAGCCTGCCAGAAGCCAAGGTGAGTATTGCATGGCGCGACAAGAACACAATCTTCGTTGGCACAGATTTTGGTCCTGGTTCGCTTACCGATTCGGGCTACGCGCGCATCCTGAAAGAATGGAAACGCGGCACGCCGCTGGCTGCGGCGAAGACAGTGCTGGAAGGCGAGAAGACCGACATCAGCGTGTCCGGCTACAGCAGCGACCATGGTGGCGTTCATCATGAAATCGTCAACCGCAGTAAAACCTTTTTCACGTCCGAGTATTTTCTTAAAGAGGGCGATAAGCTGAAAAAACTGCCGGTGCCAGAAAAGTCTGATGTGGCTTTCTTCAGCAAGCAGTTCATCGTCACGCTGCGCGAACCATGGACTCAGGGCGGCAAGACCTATGCGTCCGGCAGCATGCTGGCGATCGATTTTTCCAAATTCCAGAAGGGCGACCGTAACTTTGCCGTGCTGTTTGAGCCAAGCGAACGCACGTCGCTGACCGGTGCTGCGTATACGCAAAACTATGTGCTGGTGCAGTCGCTGGATAACGTCAAAGGCAAACTGGTTGAATGGAAGCTGGAGCGCGGCAAATGGTCCCTGGCGCATAACAAATGGGCGTCGCGTGAAGTGGCGCTGCCTACCTTGGGCCAGGTCAGCGTCAGCGCGCTCGACCCGCAAAAATCAGACGACTATACGCTCAGCTATTCCGATTACCTGACGCCGAACGTCTACGTGGTGGCGCACGCCGGCAGCGACAACCGCGAGCAACTGAAAAGCACGCCGGCCTTTTTTGATGCTTCTCCTTATGTGACGACGCAAAATGAAGCAACGTCCAAGGACGGCACCAAGATCCCGTATTTCGTCGTGCGCCGCAAGGACAGCAAGGATGATGGCAGCAACCCTACGCTGCTGTACGGCTACGGCGGCTTCCAGATTTCGCTGACGCCCACTTATTCCGGCAGCCTGGGCAAAACCTGGCTGGAAAAAGGCGGCATCTATGTCGTAGCGAATATCCGTGGCGGCGGCGAGTTCGGTCCGCGCTGGCATCAGCAGGCGCTGAAAGAAAATCGTCAGCGCGCCTATGACGATTTCGCGGCAGTGGCGGAAGACCTGATCGCGCGCAAGATTACCAGCGTGCGCCACCTCGGTGCAATGGGTGGCAGCAATGGCGGCCTGTTGGCCGGCGTCATGCTGACCGAACGTCCTGACCTGTTCAATGCCATCGTCAGCCAGGTGCCGCTGCTGGACATGCAGCGCTACAACAAGCTGCTGGCGGGCGCGTCGTGGATGGGTGAATACGGCAATCCGGACGTGCCGGCCGAGTGGGCGTATATTCAGCGCTATTCACCGTACCAGAACGTGAAGAAGAGCGTTAATTACCCGAACGTGCTGTTTATTACTTCCACCCGTGATGACCGCGTGCATCCTGGCCATGCGCGCAAGATGGCAGCCAAAATGCTTGAGCAGGGGCACCAGAATGTCTGGTATTACGAAAATACCGAAGGTGGCCATGGCGGCGCTGCGAATAACGCACAGAGGGCGGATATGGCGGCAATTACCTACACTTTCCTGTGGGATATGTTGAAGCCCTCAGACAAGCCTGAAGGCGCGGCTGCGGCCACAGGCCAGCAATAGCCTGGCCGGTAGTCAAGGAACCCGGGCTGCCAGCGGCGGTCCAATAGAAATCCGCGGCCTGCGCCGCGGATTTTTGTTTTTACAAAGATGTTATCCTCTCGCTTCTGTCGCCTCTATTTGCCGTCACTCTATTCAATAACAATAAAGCATGTCCCTGTATCAACTAATTGCCGAATTCATACGCCGACATTGGCGCCATTATGTGGCGGCCGGTGCGATGCTGTTTTCCGTCGCCGTGCTGACGGTACTGATTCCGCGCAAGGTCGGCGCGATCATCGACGGCCTGGTGACGCACCGGCTGGATACACCCGCGCTGTTGCTGCAACTGGGCTGGCTGGTGCTGATGGGCATCACCATCTATTTCCTGCGCGTGGGCTGGCGTATGCAGCTATTTGCGGCTTCTTTCCAGCTCGGCGTGGAACTGCGCACGCGGCTGTACCACAGGCTCAGTCTGCAGGGCCCCAGCTTTTTCCAGCAGCAACGCACCGGCGACCTGATGGCGCTGGGCACCAATGATGCCGATGCGATAGAACTGGCGTCCGGAGAGGCCATGCTGGCCGGTTTTGACGGCTCAATGACCTTTGCGCTGGTCATCGGCATGATGCTGCTGGGCGTGGACTGGCGGCTGGCGCTGGTGGCGCTGCTGCCTTTTCCTTTCATGGCATGGGCGTTCAAGCATATTACCCACCACGTGCATGATGCATCGCGCGATTCGCTGGACAGGTTCAGCAAATTGAATGACCAGGTGCAGGAGACGCTGGCTGGCGTGCGCACCTTGCGCGCGCTGGGACTGGAGCAGCGCAGCGCGGCCCAGTTTTCCGAGTTGGCCGGGGATGCGGCCGATGCCAGCCTGGCTGCGCAGCGTTGGGAGGCCGCGTATGAGCCTGCTGTTGGTCTGGCGCTGAGCAGCGCGGGCGTGCTGACACTGGCGCTGGGCGGTTATCTGGTCTGGCATGGACAGATGACGATAGGCGCGCTGACCAGTTTTACGATGTATCTGGGCCAGTTGATCTGGCCTATGTTTGCTGCTGGCTGGGTGTTGTCGCTGCTGGAGCGCGGCAAGGCGGCGTGGGGGCGTTTGCAGCCGGTGCTGGCGCGCGAGCTGTCGGTGCAGGATAGCGGCGCACTGCATGCGCTGCCGGAGGGCAGCGTCAGGCTGGATGGCGTTGTATTCCGTTATCCGGGGCAGCAGGCAGCAGCGCTGGACGGTATTACGCTGCAACTGGCTCCCGGCAAGACGCTGGGCATCGTCGGCCATACCGGCTCCGGCAAATCCACGATCGTGCGCCTGCTGCTGCGGCAATACGAGGCGCAGCAGGGCAGCCTGACCTGGGGCGGGCATGCGTTGCCAGAGTACACGCTGCATGCGCTGCGCTCGGCCGTCAACTGGGTGGCGCAGGAGCCTTTTCTTTTTTCCTCATCGATCGCCGGCAATATCGCACTCAGCAATGCCGACGCGACGCGCGAACAGGTCATGCATGCGGCGGAACTGGCAGCCGTGCATGACGATATCCTGCGCTTCCCGCAGGGTTACGACACGCCGGTGGGAGAGCGCGGCGTTACGTTGTCCGGCGGCCAGCGGCAAAGGGTTGCCATCGCCCGCGCGCTACTCACGGAGAGCCCGCTGCTGTTGCTGGACGATGCGTTGTCGGCCGTGGATACAGACACCGAAACCCGCATCCTGCAGCATTTGCAGCAACTGCGCAGGCAACGGGCATCGCGTTCTGCGATCATCGTCAGCCACCGGCTGAGCGCAGTAGCTGACGCCGACCATATCATCGTGCTGCACGAAGGCAAAATCATTGAGCAGGGCACGCATGCCTACCTGCTGGAGCAGGCCGGCTGGTATGCAGCCCAATGGCGTTACCAACAACTGGAGGCAAGCCTGGATGCAGCCTGACAATGAAATCAGGAATGCCACCGCTTCCGAAAAAAAACAGGCCGTGCAACTGCTGCTGCAGGCGGCCAGGCCTGAAAAAAAACACGTGCTGCTGGGCATACTGTATCTTGCCGTGGCAGCCGGGCTGGAGGCGCTGGGCCCGCTGATGGGCAAGGCCTTCATTGACCGCTTCCTGCTGCCGCACCATATGGACGGGATGCTGGTTGCCGGCCTGCTGCTGGCCTACGTGCTGACAGGCTGGTCAGCGACCTGGCTGCGCTACCTGCAGCTGACCCGGCTGGCTGGTGTCGCGATGCGTTCGGTGCGCCGGTTGCGCGAGCAGGTGTACGGCCATGTGCTGCGGCTGCCGATGTCCTTTTTTGACAAGGCGATTACCGGCCAGCTGGTCAGCCGCGTCACCAACGATACGGAGGCCGTCAAGAATCTGTATGTGCAGGTACTGTTTGTCATGCTGGACAGTTCCATCGTCGTCACCGGCGCGATGGTGGCCATGGCATGGCTGGACTGGCGGCTGATGCTGATCGTTACCGCGCTGATCCCAGCAGTCGTTGTCATTGTCTGGTTTTACCAGCGCTGGAGTGCGCCTGCGGTCACGCGCGCACGACATCTGCGCAGCGAGATCAATGCGCAGGTTGCCGAAAGCATCAACGGCATGAGCGCGTTGCAGGCCAGCAATGCAGAGCGCCGGTTCGGCGAACGCTTTGCCGCGACTAATCATCAGCATTACCTGTCGCGGCTGGCCGAGCTGCGCGCCAATGCCTGGCTGCTGCGGCCCGCGCTGGACCTGCTCAATTCGGTGCTGCTGGTGGTCGTTATCTTCAGCTTCAGTACGCGCAGTTTTTCCGGCATAGAGATAGGTGTGCTGTATGCGTTCGTTGCGTATATCGGCCGCGTCGTCGATCCGCTGATCCAGATTACTTTGCAATTCGGCCAGATACAGCAGGCCACGGTATCCGCGGCACGCGTTAATACCTTGCTCAATGAAACAACCACGCATGCAGTCAGCAGCAATGTAGAGATCAGCCGCGGCGATCTGCGCCTGCAGCATGTGGGCTTCGGCTACGATGCCGCCGATCCGGTGCTGAAGGACGTCAGCCTGCATATACCTGCCGGCAGCTTCTACGGCATTGTCGGCCATACCGGCAGCGGCAAGTCCACGCTGCTGAGCCTGATGCTGCGTTTCTATACAGCGCAGTCGGGCCGGGTGGAAATCGACGGTACGCCAGTGGCCTCTTTCAGCGATGAGCAGTTCCGCGCCAGCGTCGGCCTGGTGCCGCAAGACCCGTTCCTGCTGGCGGCCAGCGCGCGCGAAAACATTGCAATGGGCCGCGACATTAGCGAGCAGGACATCATCGCCGCCGCCAAAGCGGCACGCGCGCATGATTTCATTTTGCAGTTGGAGCAAGGTTTTGATACGCCGCTGGGCGAGGGCGGCGCGCGCCTGTCCACCGGGCAAAAGCAACTGATCGCGATTGCCCGCGCGCTGGCCGGCAAACCGCGCATCCTGTTCCTGGACGAAGCCACGTCGCATATCGACAGCGAAACCGAGCAGATCGTGCAACTTGCGCTGGCTGAATTGCGCGGCAGCGTCACCATCGTCGCGATTGCGCACAGGCTGTCGACGATACGCGATGCTGACAGCATCGTCGTGCTGAATCACGGCCATATCGCCGAGCAGGGCAACCATGCGCAATTGATGGCGATGGAACAGGGAATTTACCAAAAGTTATACTTGTTACAGGCGCTGGAAGAGTGAGTGGTAGCCTGGTAGACGTGATCAGCTAAAATGCCGAAACGAAAAATTTCTACTGTAAGCAGAAAAGGTTGTTGATTTGATATTTAACTTAAAAAACCCTGTACACCGAACCTTGCTGAAGATAGGGATCGTCATCGCCGGCATCGCCGCCGTGATCCTGGCCTTCATCATCGGCTATACGCTGCTGGTGCTGGTGCCCAATCTGCCGTCGCTGGATGCCGTGACCGATTACCGGCCCAAGATTCCGCTGCGCGTGTACACGGCCGATAATGCGCTAATCGGCGAGTTTGGCGAAGAGCACAGGGATTTCGTTTCCATCAAGGAAATTCCACAGGTGATGAAGGACGCGCTGCTGTCGATAGAAGACTCGCGCTTCTATGAACATGGCGGTATTGATTATCGCGGCGCTACGCGCGCATTGCTGGCTGACTTGTCCGGTGGCTTCCACCAGGGCGCATCCACGATCACGATGCAGGTCGCGCGCAATTTTTTCCTGACCAAGGAAAAGACGCTGACCCGCAAGCTGACGGAAATATTGTTGTCTTACCGTATAGAAGCCGCACTGAGCAAGGACCAGATCCTGGAGTTGTACATGAACCAGATCTATCTGGGGCAGCGCACGCACGGCTTTTCCAGCGCTGCGCGCATCTATTTTAATAAGCCACTGAAAGACCTGACGCTGGGCGAAGCGGCAATGCTGGCCGGTGTGCCACAAAATCCGGCGCGGCATAATCCGGCGGTTAACCCTATCCGCGCCAAGGAGCGGCAGCAGCTGGTGCTGAAGCGCATGCTGGAGCTGGGCCGCATCACGCAGGTTCAGTATGACGCCGCGCTGAAAGAAAAAATCCAGGTCAGCAGCAGCCAGCAGTTTGAGGCGCATGCTGATTATGTCGCTGAACTGGTACGCCAGAATCTGTATGCGCAATACAAGGATGAAACTTACACCCGCGGCTTCAAGGTGTACACGACAATCAACAAGGCTGAGCAGGATGCTGCCTATGACGCGGTGCGCCGCAACGTAATGAACTACGACCAGCGGCACGGCTACCGCGGCCCAGAAGCCTTTGTTGAGCTGCCAGCCGATGAAGATGAGCGCGACGATGCGATTGATGAAGTGCTGCTGAAACACCCTAGCAATGACCAGCTGGTGTCCGCTGTTGTCGTAGAAGTGACATCCAAGCTGATCCGCGCCGAACCGGCGTCCGGCGATACGATAGAGATCAGCGGCGATGGCCTGCGTTTTGCTGCCAAGGCGTTGCAGGCCAATGCCAACCGTGACCTGAAGATCAGGCCCGGCGCCGTGATACGCGCGACGCAGGATGCCAAGGGAAAGTGGATGCTCAGCCAGCTGCCGGAAGTGGATGCGGCCTTTGTTGCGCTCAATTCCAAAGACGGCTCTTACCGCGCGATGGTCGGGGGTTTTGACTTCAACCGCAAAAAATTCAACCACGTGACCAGCGCATGGCGCCAGCCCGGCTCCAGCATCAAGCCCTTCATTTATTCGGCAGCGCTGGAAAAAGGCTTTTCGCCTGCGACGATCATTAACGATGCGCCGCTGCCGCTGAGCAGCGCCGATACCGGCGGCCAGCCATGGGAACCAAAGAACGACGATGGAAAGTTCGATGGCCCGATCACGATGCGCAAGGCGCTGGCCATGTCCAAGAATGTGGCGTCCGTGCGCATCCTCAGATCTATCAGTCCGCGTTATGCGCATGATTACCTGCCGCGTTTCGGTTTTGAAGAAGACAAGCAGCCCGTCAACCTGACGCTGACGCTGGGTACAGGTTCAGTCACGCCGGTACAACTGGCGGGCGCCTATGCGGTATTTGCCAATGGCGGTTTCCAGGTTACCCCGTGGCTGATACAGAAAATTACGGATGCGCGCGGCACGCTGATTTCAGAAACCAAGGCGCCGCCAGTAGCGTCGGAAGACAACCGCGTCATCGATGGCCGCAATGCCTATATCATCGATACGATGCTGCGTGAGGTAGTCAGGACAGGCACCGGCGCGATGGCGACGCAGCGCCTGGGCCGCAAGGATCTGGCCGGTAAGACCGGTACCACCAGCGATGCGGTGGACGGCTGGTTTGCTGGTTATGCGGGCGATGTCGTGGCAGTATCATGGATGGGCTATGACGATCCGAAATCGCTGGGCGGGCGCGAGTTCGGCGCAACCTTGGCGCTGCCTGCGTGGATAGACTATATGCGCCAGGCAATGTCGGGCAAGCCGGAAATACCGAGAAACCTGCCGGAAGGGGTTTCCTTTATTGATGGTGACTGGATGTATAACGAATTCAGCACCGGCAACGGCGTCAAGACGCTGGACATGGATGAACAGCCGCCGGTGGATGCTGCGGCAGTGCCGCCTCCGCCGGGTTGACTGTTGCCGGGCAGGGTATTGCCGAAAGCAAAAAAGGAAGCTGAGCTTCCTTTTTTTTATTTGAAATTCTTGTTGCCCGTTATTAGCAGCGAAGTTCGCGCGCGGTTTTTGATTTGATGGACTTCAGTGCCTTGTTCGGCGCAAGTTCGCGTTTCTCGGTAACATGGTCCAGTTCCTTGCGGGTAAAGGATACGCGGTCGTTCCTGTAATGGCTGCGCGTATGTTCATCGCGCTCTATCGTTGAAGGCTGATCCGGCATCGGCTCGGCAATTTCAATTTCTGGTATGTATTTCATGGCATCGCACACGTAACAAAAGTCTAAGTAGGTTAACTTTTCAACTTGATATCGTATGCAGGACAATGGCTATCCAGCTTGTAGGAAAGCGCGATATAAAAACTGTGTTGCGGCAATGCGGCCCGATGCCCTGGCACTTTCGGCGCCCCTTAAAAAAAACCCGCTGACTATGCAGCGGGCTAAGATCCGAACCTTTGGAGGAGTAGCGGATTTCCGAAGTGTAAGCTATCCCTGTGACGCCATCATGACAGGGGCGCTTGCACGCCAGCGCTTCATTCCAGTTTTTTAAGTTGTTCCTTTACATACGGCACATTTGCATTGTTCGGCGCCAGTTCTACAAAGCTGGTGTAGGCTTTCTTCGCTTTGTCCGCTTCGCCCAGATGCGCCCTGGCATCACCCAGGTTCAGGTAGGCAATGGCGCGCGATGCATCTATCTTCAGCGTGTTTTCAAACCAGCGCGCAGCCTCTGCATATTTTTCTTGCTTGTAATACACAAAGCCGAGGTTGTTGGCTGCCAGGCCAAAATCAGCACGATACTTCAGCGCTTCAGTAAAAGCCTTCTCCGCTTCGGCATATTGTTTTTCCTTGTACAACTGCAAACCTTTGTCGTTGGCGCGCTGCGCCAGCTGGCGGCTGGATGCATCCACCTGCTTCGGTGCGGCAATCTTCTGCTCTTCGCCTTGCAGGTTTTTGATCGTGATTGTCGCGCCGCCATTGTCGGCCACTTCCGCCTTCAGACCCTTGTCTAGCTTGGTGTTCATTGCAATGGCATCAGCCGGCAACTGGCTGGTTTGCGCGCTGAGGAACTCGGTTTCCGTTGGCAGTTCAAACACGAATTCGCCGCCCTCGGAACCCGGCAGGCTGCCGAAAGCCGGCGTCTGTTGCGATACGCTGGAGACTGCCGGTGCGATATAGGCAGCCAGCTCAGTGGCGGTAATCATGCCGTCGCCATTCAAGTCCGCCTTGCCGGATAGCGCCTGCAGCAGCGTCCACGTAAAGATCGAATGGCCGTTCGGGCCGCCGTCGGCCACCATCTGGTCGGCGCCGCCCGCGGTCAGCATTTGCCGGCCCATGCGCTTGGCATTTTCGCGCAAGAAATTGGAAGAGCCGCCGCCACGCGTCAGGCCCAGGCCGCTGTAGCACGCATCCATGACAAACAGGATGTGCTTGGCATTCAGGCTCTCTGCGATGTTTTGCAGGTCGGTCATCGGGATCGCATCAAAGGTCAGCTGTTCCGGGTCTGAATCCACCGGGATGATGTAACCCAGATTACGGCCGGAACTCAGTTGCCGCGTGGCGCCATGGCCGGCAAAGAAAACGAATACGCGATCATCTTTCTGCAATTGCGAATGGGCAAGCTTGTCATGGAACAGCGCCATGATGTTATTGCGCGTGGCTTCGCCATTGGTCAGGGTCAGTACCTTGTCGCTGGCAAAACCGAAACGGTTGACGAGCGTATCGCGGATTGCCTTGGCATCTTGCACCGCATATTGCAGCTTCGGCCATTTTGCATAGTCGTTGATGCCTATCACCACTGCCCAGCTATTCTGGTAGCCGGTGCTGACGGCGACCTTTTCGGTGCTGGGTTTGTTGTCCTTGCTGACGCTGAATTCCTTGCCGTCCCAGCCGGCAAAGCTGTAACCATCGGCGATCAGCTTGTCCAGCACCAGCGGTAGCGCCTTGATGCTGCGGTCATGGATGTCGTGGAACAGGATGATGCCGCGTTTTTCCTTGTTGACCTGGCCCAGCACGCGGTCGGCAATGGAGCTTGGCACGGGGTCAGCCCAGTCCAGCGAATCGATATTCCACATCACCGAGCGCAGGCCCAGTAACGTCAGCAGATCCATGCCCTCTTTGTTGCGCGCACCATAAGGGAAGCGGAACAGCGGCGCGCGTTTGGAATCAACCGCTTTCAGCAACTGGTCGGTCTGCGTAATTTCATTATGCAGGCTGTCGCCGGTCTGCTTGGACAGCAATGCGTGACTGTAGCTGTGGTTGCCCAGTGCATAGCCGGCGGCCAGCAGATCGCGGCTGATCTTGGCATTGCTGCCAAGGGTTTCCTTGCCCTGTGCATTGACGCTGCCGATGTTCTTGCCGACTTCAAAAAATACGCCGGGCACATTGTATTGCTTCAGTATCGCGGCGATTTCCGCCGTATAGCGGGGATGTGGGCCGTCGTCGAAACTGAGCACTACTGTCTTGGGCGGCAGGCCGGCGCCGAAAATTTCGGTGCTCTTGGATTCCTTGTTCTCTTTGGCATCCGCAGCCGCCACTGCAGGCGTCGGCGCATACGGCAGGATTACACCGTAGTCCTTCATGATCTGGTCGCGCGTGTAGACGGTGCGCAGGTGGGCGACATAGTCATCCCAGCGCTCGCGCTTGGGTTCTATAGCGCGGCTGTCGAAGCGCGAAAAGATGTCTTTCAGTTCTTTGTCGTATTGCTTCTCTATATCGTCCAGCGCCGTCAGGTCTTCCGAGATGCGCTTATGCAGTTTGATTGACGGCAGCGTTTGTTCCGCTGCCACCAGTTTCTGCATGCTGAGCAAGGTTTCGCGGAAGACTAGCCGGTCAGCATCGTACAGGTCCTTGCCGGACTCTATATACGTCAGCATCGCGTCGTAGCTGGCTTCACGCTGTGGCTGCGGCAGGCGTTGTAACTGTTGCAGCTGTTCGTCTATTTTTGCCTGGCGGCCCAGGTTTTCGTGGAACAGCGATTGGCCCACCTGGTTGGCAGCTGCTTTTTCTTTGGCATCCTGGGTTTTCTCGTCGGCAAGAAGCACGATAATTTTTCTGTACGCGGCCAGCAATTGCTCTGGTCCCGCCAGAATTTCTGCCGATACAGGGCTAGTAGAGCTTGCTGCAATATCGGTATTGCCGGAAGGGCCTGTAGGAGGAGCTTTCCTGGAGGCCATAAAACCGGCGCCGCCAGCTACGCCGACAATGATGACGGCGGCCGCGGCGATGAGGTGGGAACGGCGTAAGTTCATGAACGGTTGGTGAAGTGATGAGAAAGCAACATCTTATCAGCATGCTTAAATTTTACGCGGGGCAATACTTAAATATCGCCGGTAAATGCGAAAAGAGAGGGGTTTCCGTCGTTTTATTCGCCGCAAGAAAAAGCAGCCCGACGCACTAGACTATAAAGCCCGGTAATGCTGTTGACGAACGCAAAAGAAATGCGTTTTTGACAGCCCTCCCGCAACATTGCCAGTAGGTACAAACAATGACGCCAAGCCATCTCGCCTATCGTGAACCCCGGCCGAACCACGGCGTGCCGGGCATCGTCTTTTTGCTGGCCAACCAGGGTTTGCGCGATGGCGTCTACAAGATAGGCTCTACCCGCCGCTCCGGCTGGTCCAAGGCGATGGAGCTGAACCGCGACATCCACAACACGATACCTGGTACTTTCGTTTGCGAATTTGAAACGCATACGCGCGATAGCGGCAGGGCGCTGGAGCAGATTTTCCAGGAACTGCATTATTGCCACCGCGGCCGCAAGGAGCAGGATTATTACGAGCTGGAGCTTGACCGCGCGAAGGAAGTGATAGGCCGCATATGCGCAGCCGTCGATGACGACATCCTGACGCGGCACAAGGCACGGCTGGACCAGATCCGGCATCACGACCAGCAGGGTGATATTGAACTGGCTGCAGACGAACGCCTGGAACACTTGTCTGAAGAGCAGACGCACGCCGGTGTGTTCAAGAAAGCTTACCTGTGGATGACCGCTGCCGTCAGCATGGTGGCGGTGGTGGCGATTGCCTGGGTGATTACTGCATGGACAGACGGCAACCATCTGTATGCCAGCACTGTGCCGGCGAGGCAAAGTATTTCTGGCGATGCCGGGGCCGCAGTGCAGAATGGATTCACCGGCAGCAGCGATGCTCGCAGCGGCATGGTACATACCGCTGCGGCAACGACGATGGTCACGGCATCTGCCATGCCAGACGCAGCGCAATCGCTGCCAGCTGAAACAGAACTGCCCGTTATCCTGCCCGCGATCAAGGCATCGGCACAAGACAAGTATGGCGCGATACTGGCGAAGCTGAGCGAGCAGGAAAAGAGCGCAATCGGTCTGGCATGTCTGACGCAAAAGAAC